>NZ_CP157874.1:3924807-4236153 GCF_040214835.1 Pseudomonas asiatica
GCTGGCGGCAATGGCGCCGAGCACCAGCACGCCGACCGGCATCACCAGCAGGGTCGCCACCAGCAACTGCACCTCGCGGGCCTGCAGCTTCTTGCCCAGGTATTCCGGGGTGCGGCCGATCATCAGCCCGGCCAGGAACACCGCGATCAGCACGAACAGCAGCATGCCGTACAGCCCTGCACCAACGCCGCCAAAGATCACCTCACCGACCATCATGTTGACTATCGCCACCATGCCGGTCAGCGGGTTGAGGCTGTCGTGCATGGCATTGACCGAACCGTTGGAGGCGGAGGTGGTAGTCACTGTCCACAGCACCGAACCGGTGGTGCCGAAGCGGCTTTCCTTGCCCTCCATGGGCGCGCTTTGCTGTACCTGCGCGCTCTCGAGGGCCGGGTTTGGCTGGTACTCGGACCACAACGCCGTGCTGCCGCCGATCAGGAACAGGGCGAGCATGCAGGCGAGGATGGCGCGGCTCTGGCGCAGGTCCTTCACGTAGTGACCAAAGGTGAACACCAGCGCCACCGGAATGAGGATGATCGAAGCCACCTCGAACAGGTTGCTCCAGGCCGTGGGGTTTTCGAACGGGTGCGCCGAGTTGACCCCGAAGAAGCCACCGCCGTTGGTACCCAGCTGCTTGATGGCGATCTGGCTGGCGGCCGGGCCCAGCGGGATGGTCTGCTCGGTGCCTTGCAGGGTGACCGCGTGGGCGTAGTCGGCCAAGGTTTGCGGTACGCCCTGCCATACCAGCAACAACGCCAGCAGCAGGCACAGCGGCAGCAGGCCGTAGAGGGTGGCGCGGGTCATGTCGACCCAGAAGTTGCCCAGCGTCGTGGCGCTGCGCCGGGCGATGCCGCGGCACAGGGCGACCAGCACGGCCAGGCCGGTGGCAGCGCTGACGAAGTTCTGCACGGTCAGGCCGAGCATCTGGCTCAGGTAGCTGACCGATGCCTCACCGCTGTAGGCCTGCCAGTTGGTGTTAGTGACGAAGCTGACCGCGGTATTGAACGCCAGCGACCATTCCTGGCCGGGCAGATGCTGCGGGTTGAATGGCAGGTAGCCCTGCAACAGCAGCACGGCGAACAGCAGCAGGAACCCGGCCAGGTTGAAGGCCAGCAGGGCCAGGGTGTACTGCTGCCAGTTCTGTTCCTGGCCGGCGCGCACGCCCGCCAGCCGGTAGCAGGTTTGCTCGACCGGGCCCAGCAGGGGCGACAGCCAGGTGCGCTGGCCTTCCATGACCTTGAAGTAGAACCGCCCGAGCCAGGGTGCCGGTAGCAGCACGATGGCGAAAAATGCCAACAGCAAGGCGAAGTCGTAACTGTGCATGGCCGCTCCCTAGCTGCGATCGGCGCGCAGCAGCGCCACCAGCAGATAAAACGCCAATGCCACTGCCAGCAGCAGTGACAGCCCGTCGAGCATGTTCATGTGTGGTTCTCCCCGTGGTGCGGCTTGGGCCGCTTTGGGGAAATTGTCCGAGGGAGGGGCGTAAAGGGGCGAGATTGGGGGGTGGGGATGGGAATAAAGAAGGTGTAAAAATCAGGGGTTGAAGTTGCCTGAGCCGGCCTCTTCGCGGGTAAACCCGCTCCCACAGGAGCTGCATCAGGTTCAAGGCCTGTGTTGTCCCACAGGAACTGCACCAGGGGCAAGGCCTGTGCTGTACCTGTGGGAGCGGGTTTACCCGCGAAGAGGCCGGTACAGGCTACCGCTGGGGCGGCTGCTGCGCCGCGTTGCGGCTCCAGTCCAGCAGCAAGCTGTAGCCGACCGCCAGCAAGGTCGGCCCGATGAACAGGCCAATGAAGCCAAAGGCGATCAAACCGCCGAATACCCCCAGCAGCACGATCACCAGCGGCAGGTTGCCGCCACGGCTGATCAGGTACGGTTTGAGCACGTTATCCACGCCACTGATGATGAAGGTGCCCCAAACCCCCAGGAACACCGCCATGCCGTATTCGCCCTTCCATACCAGCCAGCCCGTGGCCGGGATCCAGGCCAGTGGCGGGCCCATGGGGATCAGGCTGAGCATGAAGGTCACCAGCCCCAGCACGATGGCCCCGGGCACACCGGCAATCAGGAAGCCGATCAACGCCAGCACGCCCTGCGCGGCGGCCGTACCGATCACCCCGTTGACCACCCGCTGCACCGTACCGGCCACCAGTTCCAGGTAGTACTCGGCACGGTCGCCCATCAGGCGGTGCAGCAAGCGCAGGACGAACGCCGACAAGCGCGGGCCGTCGCGGTAGAAGAAGAACACGAATACCAGGCTGAGGGTCAACTCCAGCACGCCGCTGCCGATCTGCGCGCTGCGCGCCAGCAACCAGTTGCCCACCTGCCCCAGGTGCGGCTTGACCGAGGCCAGCAAGGCCGCGCCCTGCTGGTCCAGCGATTGCCACCAGCTGACCAGGCGCTCGCCAACCAACGGGATGCCACCCAGCCACGCCGGGGCGTCGGGCAGGCCGTCCACCTGCACGTCACGCACGAACGCCGTCGCATCGCGAATGTGGTCGGCCAGGTTGAACCCCAGCCACACCAGCGGCAGCGCCACGATCAGGATCCAGGCAGTGGTCAGCAGGCTGGCTGCCAGGGTTTCGCGCCCGCCCAGCGCACGCGTCAGCAAGCGCATCAACGGCCAGCTGGCAAAGGCCAGGATGGCCCCCCACAACAGCGCTGAAATGAAAGGTGCCATCACCCACAGGCCGGCACCCAGCAGCGCCAGCAGCAGAATCTGGACCAGCAAGCGGTCATTGTTAGCCATGGTGGTGCCCGTTCAACGGATCAGTTCAAGGTGCAGGCCGTCGGTAGGCGCGCTACCGACTTCGAGGCGGCCATTGCGCACCCCCGCCTTGACCAGCGCCTCGCGCCAGGCTTCAGCCTGGGCGCCACTGAGGCTGGCACGCAGGGTGCTGTCGAGGTTCAGGCTGCGGGCCAGCAGGTTCGCCCAGGCGTCTTGCGGCGCGGCCAGGTCAGGGTAGTCGAGCTTGCCGGTGTCGCGCATTTCGCGCAGCACCGTGGCGGCGGTCGGCAGCAGTTCGCCCAGCGGGCTGCCGGCGACGAACTCTTCCACGTGCAGGTAGGCTCGGCGGTTGCCGCGGGTGACGCTGTACAGCGCAACCAGGGTATCGGCCTGCTCCGCCGAGCGGCGCAGCAGGATGAACGCCTGCTGCTCGTCGCCGCCGTTGAGGCGGGCATTGGCGAACACATCATTGGCCCACAGGCTGGCCTCGCCGCAATCGCGGCCCTGGCACCAGAACAGCGGGTAGCCACCGTCGCGCTGCAGTGCTTCGCGAGCGCTGGTGAAGGCTTCGCGGGCGGTACGCTCGACCGGCAGTTCGTAGGTTACCGAGCTGACCTGGCCACGGCTTTCGACCTTGTCCTCGACCCGCAGGCGGCCGCTGATCTTGCGCAGCGGGCCCATGGGGTAGACACGCTCCTGCTCCACGGCCGGGCGCTGGTCGACCACCTTGGCGTCCACCGGTACCGGCAGGCTGCCGGCCCACAAAACGGGGCTGGCTAACACCAGGCAGGCAGCGAAGGCATTACGGATGGCAACAGGCGCGCTCATTGGCGAACCAGGTGGCGCTCAGCGCCGAGGTGAAGCTCCAGGATGTCTGGCAGTTGCATGGTTGTCTCCCTGTTCAACCCGCCAAGCCTCGACACTTGTCCGGTGCAAGTCAAGCAAAGCCAAAGAAGCGATTGAAACAGTCTGCGACAAGGGCCGCGCCCTGCTCATCGTTCAGGTGCAGGTGATGGCCACCGGGCAGCGTCACCTGCTCGAAGGGTAGCTGCTCCAGCAACCCTGTGTGGCGCGCCAGCATGCCGTCGGCAGCCACCACCAGGCGCGCCGGGCAACTCACCCGGCGCACGTAGGCCATGGCCTGGGCCTCGCTCAGGCGCACTGGCGAAGGCAGGGTCAGGCGGCTGTCGCTGCGCCAGCTGTAACCGCCGGGCACCGGCATCAGGCCACGCTGGGCCAGCAGCTCGGCTGCCTCGCGGCTGACCGCGACCATGCCTTTCATGCGCGCCTGCACGCCCTGCTCCAGTGTGGTGTACACCGACTTGCGCTTGCCATCCAGGCGCAACTGGGCCTGCAGTGCCATGCCCAGCCGCTCACCGGCATCCTGCTCGGCGCCGGTCGGCGGGATGACGCCGTCGATCAGGGCCAGATGGCTAACCCGCTCCGGCAGCGCGCCAGCCAGTTGCACGGAAATGATTGCTCCCAGCGAATGGCCCAGCAGGGCGAACCGTTGCCAACCCAGCTGCTCGGCCACCCGCAGCACGTCATGGGCGTAGTCGGCCAGGGCATAGCCGGCGCCGAGCGGCCGGTGCTCGGAGTAACCATGCCCGGCCAGGTCCAGGGCGACGATGCGCAGGCCTTTCAGCTGCGGCGCCAGGCGGGCGAAGCTGTTGGCGTTGTCCAGCCAGCCATGCAGGGCGATTACCGGCAGCCCGTCCTCGGGGCCGAACAGGTGCGCCGCCAGTTCGATATGGCCCAGGCTCAGGCGGATTTCCTCGACCTGCGCGCTCATGCCTGGCTCCAGCGGTCGAACAGGCCCTTGATCAGGCTGGCGGTGTCGGTTGGTCGCTCCAGCGGGAACATGTGCCCACCCGGCACGCTGTGGAACTCGCCCCTGGGCATGCCGCGCACAGCCAGTGTGTGGTGGCGGCGAATGACGTTGCTGCGCTCGCCGCGGACCATGGCCAGTGGCACCTGCAATTGCCGCGCGGGCGCAGGGCTGGTATGCGGGATGCTGCGGTAGATGCTGATTTCCGTGGCCGGGTCGAAGCGCAACTGCAGCCCCTGCTCCATCGCCTGCAGGCCGTGCTCTATGTAGGCATCAAGGCAGTCGGGGTCGAAATGGCGAAACAGTGACTTGCCGGCGAAATAGTCTCGGGCACTGTCTCGGTCATTGAAGGTTTCGCGGCGCCCCAGGGTGCGGCCAGCCGGGGTGATACGGTCAATGAAGCCGAAGCGCTTGGCGGTGCGCAGCAGCCACTGGTCGGCGCGGGTGAGCACCGGCGAGTCGAGCATCACCACGCCGCGGTAGTACTCGGGGCAGCGCAAGGCTGCGTGCAGGTGCAACACCCCGCCCAGCGAATGGCCGACGCCCCATACCGGCTGGTCCTGACGGGCCAGGTGGTGCAGCAGTTCATCGACCAGGCTCTGCCAGTTGTCGTCCACCGGAAAGCGCGGATCGTGGCCGTGCTGGGCCAGGTGCTGCACCTGGTAGTCCGGTGCCAGGGCGGCAAACAGCTTGCAGTAGGTGGCCGAGGGGAAACCGTTGGCATGGGCGAAGAAGATCTGCTGCGACATGGCGCCGGGTCCGGATGGAGGATGATGGCCCATTGTCGGTATCGCGGGGCAGTTCGGCAACGTCCGGAAAGGTCATCGGCGAGGGCTATCAGGTCAGGCTTGCGGGAGATCGCCCAGCCCCTTGGGCTGCACTGTCGCGTAGATAACTGAGTTCGCAAGCAATCCGCAAACACTGTGGGAGCGGCTTTAGCCGCGAAGAATCCAACACGGTGCATGGCACCGGCTGCGCCGGTGTTCGCGGCTAAAGCCGCTCCCCCAGCTCAAGGCGGGGGCGCTACCTGTCCGCGCAGCGCCCCCCTGGGTTTCAGGCCGGCGAGTTGATCGCCCGAAGGGTCATCAGCCCAGCCAGCGGCCAGTCCCCTTCCAGCTCCGCCAGGCTTGCAGTGCTCATGCCTGCCGGTTGCTGCTGGTGGCCATGCTGCAACGCCCCGACCAGGGTACCCACCAGCGGCTGGTGGCTGACCAGCAGCACATGCTCCAGGCCCAGGCGCTCGATTTCGCCGATAACCTGCTGCACATCACTGTCAGGCGTCAGCCAGGGCACGGTGCGCACCGGTTCGGCGAAGCCCAGGGTGTCATGCACCAGGGCGGCCGTTTGCTGGGCGCGTACGTAAGGGCTGGCGATGATCGCCTGCAGCGGCTGGCCCAGCAGGCGGGCGGCGCTGTGCAGCACCTGCTCGCGACCATGGGCGGTCAGCCGGCGCTCGGCATCGCTGTTGGCCCGCGGCTCCGCTTCACCGTGGCGCAGTACCCACAGCTTCACAGCTTGGGCTCCTCGTCACGCACCGGGTGCGGGGCCGGGGCCACCGCGTGCGGCGCCTCGCCTTCCGGGGCACGCGGTGCCGGCCAGTCGGCGAACGGCCACGGTTTCTGATCGCTGTGGAAGCTGCCAAAGCGGCCGATCTGCGCCAGGTACTGGCTCAGGCTGTCGCCGAAGTTCATCAGGCTGGCGCTGGGGGCGCCGTACACCAGGCGGTAGATCAGTTGTACCAGCACCAGGCCACCGAGCAGCAGCTCGGCCAGCTGCCAGACCACCAGGAACACCACCATCCACAGGACCCGCAGGATGATCGACTCGCGCTGAGCGCGTTCGGGCGTATCGTTCATGTGTTGCTCCTTGCTGTTGTCAGAGCCGCTGAAGGCTCAGTTGAAACCGCTGATGGAAATGAAATCGACATCGGTCTTCGGCTCGGCACGCATCAGGTGCTCGATCACCTGGTTCAGCGTGCGGCCTTCGAACAGGATGGCATGCAGGCCAGCCACCAGCGGCATGTACACCTGCACTTCCTGCGCCTTGGCCTTGAGCACCTTGAGGGTGTTGACGCCTTCGGCCACTTCGCCCAGGCGGTTGACCGCCTGCTCCAGGCTCAGGCCCTGGCCCAGCGCGTGGCCGACCTGGTAGTTGCGGCTCTTGGGCGAGGAGCAGGTGACGATCAGGTCACCGACACCAGCCAGGCCGAGGAAGGTCATCGGGTTGGCGCCCTGGCTGACGGCGAAGCGGGTCATCTCGGCCAGGGCGCGGGTAATCAGCATGCTCTTGGTGTTCTCGCCCATGCCCAGGGCCACCGCCATGCCGGCGATGATGGCGTAGACGTTCTTCAGCGCCCCGCCCAGCTCGACGCCAAAGCGGTCGGCACTGGCGTAGACGCGGAAGGTACGCCCATGCAGCACGGCCTGCACCTGCTGGCACAGTTTTTCGTCCTCGCTGGCAACTACCGTGGCGGTCAGTGCATGTTCGGCGATTTCACGGGCCAGGTTGGGGCCGGACAGCACGCCGATGCGCGCCTCGGGGGCGATTTCCTCGAGGATCTGGCTCATCAGTTTGAAGCTTTGCGCTTCGATGCCCTTGGTCAGGCTGACCAGGCCCTTGCCGCGCAGCAGCTCGGCATGCGGGGCCAGCACGCTGCGCAAGGCGCTCGATGGCAGGGCGACGAAAATCAGCTCGCTGGCCTGCAGGGTGGCCAGCAGGTCGCTGACCGGCTCGACGCCGTCGTGCAGGCGGATGCCCTTGAGGTAGCGCGGATTCTCGCGATTGACGCGCATGGCCTCGGCCTGTTCCGGGTCGCGCATCCATTGGCGCACCGGCACACCGTTTTCTGCCAGCAGGTTCGCCACGGCGGTGCCGAAGCTGCCGCCTCCCAGAACTGCAACAGGTTGCTGTTCAGTCATATCCAATCCGTTAAAGCCAAAAGTTAAGTGGCGACCCGGCCATTATACGGCTCGCCTGCTACAGAACCAGTGTCAGTACTGGCCTCTTCGCGGGTAAACCCGCTCCCACAGGTACAACGAAGCCTTCAGTAGCGGTGCGGTCCTTGTGGGAGCGGGTTTACCCGCGAAAGGGCCATCACGGGTAATGCAGATCACTGGCAAATACGCCACGGTCAGTTACCATGCCTGTTTCAATCCTGATACAAGGCCGCTTTGTGTTCCCTGGCACGCCCCCGTACCCGCGCCTGCTCATACTGACTGCCCTGCTCGGTGGCCCGGCCGTGGCCGATGACCTGTTCATCGACAACACGGACCTGCCGCAGGTTCTGACCGCCACGCGCCTGAAACAATCCCCCGCCGCAGTCCCGGGCAGCATGACCGTGCTCGACAGCGAGCTGATCCGCGCCAGCGGTGCCCGCGACATCCCCGAGCTGCTGCGCCTGGTGCCGGGCATGATGGTGGGCTACAACGCCGGCAACCAACCCACGGTCAACTACCATGGCAGCAACGTCAACGATGCCCGGCGCATGCAGGTGCTGATCGATGGCCGTTCGGTGTACCGCGCCGGCCTGGCCACGGTGGACTGGAGCGACATCCCCCTGGCCATGGAGGATATCGAGCGCATCGAGGTGTTCCGCGGCCCCAACACGGTCAGCTATGGCGCCAACGCGCTGATGGCGGTGGTCAACATCCTTACCCGCAACCCTGCCGACAGCCATGGCACGCGGCTGAAGATGACCCGCGGCCAGGACGGCATCAATGATTTCTACGCCAGCCACGGCTTCGGCTGGGATGGCGGCGACATGCGCCTGTCGCTGTCCGGCCAGCAGGACGATGGCTTCGACGAGAACCAGTTCGGCCAGGACTACCGCGACAGCCGCCGGCTGACCCGCTTCAATATCAACGCCAGCCACAGCCTGGCACACGACCAGACCCTGGAATGGCAACTGGCGGCGAAGGAAGGCAGCAACCAGCGGCCTTATACCTATCAGCCGGTGTTCGGTGACTACCAAGCGGGCAACGATGCAGACGTCAATGCCAAGGATTATGCGGGGTCGATGCGTTGGACTAAGGACTTCAGTTCCGAGCACAGCCTCTATATCCAAGGGTCGGCCCAGCATTTTGACCGCCAACAGGTGTGGCGCGCCTGCGATGCGCTTCTATCGTTTAGTCCTGAGTTGACGCGACTATGGCAAATCAACCCTGATTTTGCCGAGAAAGTGGCGCGCGGCGTTCCCGTGGGAAAACCACCCCTCACCGACGATCCTGTACTAAAAGAGCTCGCACGTCAGGTAAAAAATCAGTGGGATGAGGGCGGAAGCGACCCAGTCTGCGGCGACGTCGACCAGAGCACCCGCGAAACCCGCTACGACCTGGAAATCCAGGACACCCTGAGCCTGACCGACAGCCTGCGCCTGCTCAGCGGCATGAACTACCGCTATGATCGTGCCGACTCGCAGACCTACTTCAATGGCAGCATCGACGACCAGACCTGGCGCCTGTTCGGCCAGCTGGAGTGGCGCGCCGACGAGCACTGGATCCTGCAGGGCGGTGCCATGTTCGAGGACTCGCGCCTGTCCGGCAGCTCGCTGACCCCACGCGTGGCGGTCAACTACCTGATCACCCCGCGCCATGGCCTGCGTGCGGTGTATTCCGAGGCAGTGCGCTCGCCAGACATGTTCGAGAACAACGTCAACTGGAGCTATACGGTCAAGAACCTGAGCCCAACCCCCAATGCATTCAAGCTGCAAAACGGCGAATACTTCGTCAAGACCCGCGGCCCGGGCGACCTCGACCAGGAACGCATGCGCTCGCGCGAACTGGGCTACAACGGCTACTTCAGCGACATCGACCTGAACATGGATGTGAAGCTGTTCTACGACGAGATCACCGGAATGATCAGCGAGCCCCTGAAGAACAACCAGTACATCGCCAGCAACGCCAACAAGGCCCGTTTCAGCGGCAGCGAGGCGCAACTGGACTGGCGCCCGACCCTGCGCGACCGCCTGCGCCTTACCTACGCCTACGTCGATGCCTGGGCCAGCAACCCCGCCGACCGCCGCCTCAGCGCGCGCAACAGCGGCTCGGCCGGGTGGATGCGCGAGTGGGGCGACGGCTGGTCCAGTGCGCTGTTCTATTACGGCGACGATGCGCTCAACCAGTACCGCTACGAGCGCCTGGACCTGCGCCTGGCCAAGCGCTTCCGGGTGCATGGCAGCAACCTGGAGCTGGCGGCGCTGTGGCAACAGCGCCTGGACGATGAGCCGACCACGGCAATCCAGAACCGCTACGACAGCCGCCACCGCCTGAGCGTCAGCGCGGAGCTGGAGTTCTGATGGCCCTGCTGCTGCGCCTGTTGCTGTTGTGCCTGTGGCCGATGGGGCCACTGTCCGCCAGCGAAATCCTGTTGGTAGGCGCGGAAGACCAACCCGGCATTCGCAGTTTCGTCGCTGCGCTGGAAAGCCGCCGGCCGCACGATCACGTGCATTTCCAGACCACCGTGGACCTGCCACGCCCGGGCAAGCTCAAGGCTGACCAGCGCCTGATCTTGCTGGACAACGCCGCACTGGAATGGCGCCTTGGGGAAACCGCCGGCCCGCCGGCTCTGGCCATGAGGGTCAGCCGGGTACAGGCTGAACAGCGCCTGGGAAAGTCGCGGCCCGCGTTCCTCACGTTGCTGTGGAGCGACCCGCCGCTGGGCCGGCAGCTGCGCCTGGCGCGCTACCTGCTGCCGCAGGCCCAGCGCATTGGTGTGCTGTACGGTGAGCACAGCAGCTTTCTGCTCGAAGAGCTGCGCCATGCCGCCCGCGCGCTGGGCCTGGAGATCATTGCCCAGGACTGGCCCGACCCGCGCGACAGCCGCCCTCTGCAACATTTGTTGGCCAACAGTGACGTGCTGCTGGGCCTGGACGATGCCGACCTGTTCAACTCCAAGACTGCGAAGAACCTGCTGTTGAGCAGCTATGGCCGGCAGATGGCGCTGATCGGCCCGAACGCAGGGTTTGTCCGTGCCGGCGCCCTGGCCAGCACCTTCAGCGACCAGGACGATTGGCTGGCGGTACTCGACCAGTTGCTCGACCAGCCACCGGCGCGCTGGCCGCGCAGCCTGTACCCGGTACGCTTCGGCGTCAGCGGCAACCAGCAGGTGGCGCGCGCCCTGGGCCTTGAACCGATCGATCCGAACGCCGCCGCCAAGGCCCTGGCCGAAGGAGAACCCACCCCATGAGCAAGCGCCTGAGCTGGGACATCCACACCCGCACCCAGATCATCAGCCTCGGCCCTGCCCTGCTGCTGACCTTGCTGCTGATCAGCTTCTTCACCTTCGTGCGTATCCAGGACCTGCGCCAGGAACTGAACCACACCGGGCAACTGATCGCCAACCAGCTGGCTCCAGCCTCGGAATACGGGGTGATCTCGGGCAACAATGAAGTGCTCGAGGGCCTGATGCGCGCCACGCTCAGCATCCCTCACGTGCGCTTCCTCGAGGTGCAGGACAGCCGCAACCACATCCTGGTGTATGTGGAGCAGTCCGACGAAAGCGCCAACCGCGCGCAGCGCGTCGAAGTGTTCCAGGCGCCCATCCGCCTGCAGCAGATCCGCCTGGACAGCGACTTCCTGCAACAGGGCAAGGCCACCACCCCGGCCATCGGCGATGATTACCTGGGCCGGGTCATCGTCGGCATGTCCGATGACGCCTTCAGCCAGCGCCAGCAGGAAATCGTGATCAAGGCCGGCATCCTCGCGCTGTTCGCCCTGCTGTTCACCTTCCTGCTGGCGCGCCGCCTGGCCCTGAGCCTGGCCAAGCCGATCAGCGACATGGGCCATGCGGTCAAGGCCATCCAGCAGGGCGAGTACCACACCCTGTTGCCGGTGGTCGATGACAGCGAACTGGGCCACCTGGCGCGCCACATCAACAACCTGGCCCACGCCCTGGAGCAGGCCAGCAATGAACAGAAGCAGGCCATTGCCGAACTGATCCAGGCCCGCGAGGAGGCCGAACAGGCCAACCGCGCCAAATCGGACTTCCTGGCGATGATGAGCCACGAGCTGCGCACGCCGATGAATGGCGTGCTGGGCATGCTGCAGTTGCTGGAAACCACCCAGCTGAACAGCGAACAGGCCGAATACACCGCGGTGGCCAGCGAGTCTACCGGGCACCTGCTCAAGGTCATCAACGACATCCTCGACTTCTCGCGCATCGAACGCGCCGCGCTGCAACTGGAACACATCGACTTCAACCTGGGCGAGCTGATCACCAGCAGCGTCCAGTCGTTCCAGCACAGCGCCCAGCAGCGCGGCCTTGCCCTGCACCTGCAACTGCCGGCGGGTATCGAGCAGCTGCAGGTGAACGGCGACCCCACGCGCATCCGCCAGATCCTGCTGAACCTGGTCGGCAATGCGCTGAAATTCACCGAACGCGGCCAGGTACAGGTCGAGGCGCGCTGGCAGGTGCTCGACCGCCAGCTGATCTGGCTGACCTGCAGCGTGCGCGACACCGGTATCGGCATCGACAACGAGCGCCTGGAAATGATGTTCGTCGCCTTCCAGCAGGCCGACAGCTCGATTTCCCGCCGCTATGGCGGCACCGGGCTGGGGCTGTCGATCGCCCGCACCCTGGCCGAACGAATGGGCGGCAAGCTGCGCGGCGAAAGCCGTGAAGGCCTGGGCTCGACCTTTACCCTGGAGATGCCGCTGGCCCTGGCCAGCCCTGCCCCGGTATCGCTGACGCTGCCAAGCGCTGCGCCGCCGGCGGTGGCCGACAATGATCAGGTGCTGCTGGTAGAGGACAATCCAGTCAACCAAAGTGTCATCGAGGCCATGCTGCGTAGCCTGGGGCTGGCGGTATGCACGGCCGAAGACGGCCTGGAGGCGGTCGAACGGGTCAGCCGGCAGCGTTTTGCCGCCGTGCTGATGGACTGCCGCCTGCCGCACCTGGACGGCTATGAAGCCACCCGGCGTATCCGCCAGCTGCCCAACGGCGCCAGGCTACCGATCATCGCCCTGACCGCCAACGCCTTGCAGGGCGACCGCGAGCGTTGCATGGCGGCCGGCATGGACGACTACCTGAGCAAACCCTTGCGCCGCACCGAACTGCAGCGCGTGCTGCAGCGCTGGCTACCCGGTCAGACAACCGCGACTGGCGATAAATGCTAAAGTGCGGCAGTCTTAAACACTGGACAGGACCTTCATCGGACCTGAAAATAGACGTTTCAGTGCACACCTGTACTTCTTTCACCGGGTGCACTGTGACTTTCACCACAACGCAATAGTCTACCTGTAGGCTGCCGTCTCGGACGCGATGCGTATCGGGCCGGCCGGGAAGATTCATCCCCTGCCGCAGGGGGTTATTGAGGAGCTCGCATGACCAAACAACACGCCTTTACTCGGGAAGACCTGCTGCGCTGCAGTCGCGGTGAGCTGTTCGGCCCAGGTAATGCGCAACTGCCCGCGCCGAACATGCTGATGGTCGATCGCATCACCCATATCAGCGAAGAAGGCGGCAAGTACGGCAAAGGTGAATTGGTCGCCGAGCTGGATATCAATCCGGACCTGTGGTTCTTCGCCTGCCACTTCGAAGGCGACCCGGTAATGCCGGGCTGCCTGGGCCTCGACGCCATGTGGCAGCTGGTAGGTTTCTTCCTCGGCTGGCAGGGCCTGCCGGGCCGCGGTCGCGCCCTGGGTTCGGGCGAGGTGAAGTTCTTTGGCCAGGTACTGCCGGAAGCCAAGAAAGTCACTTACAACATTCACATCAAGCGCGTCCTGAAGGGCAAGCTGAACATGGCCATCGCCGATGGCTCGGTCAGCGTCGACGGCCGCGAGATCTACACTGCCGAAGGCCTGCGGGTCGGCGTGTTCACCTCCACTGACAATTTCTAAGGGTTATTCGCATGCGCCGCGTCGTTATCACTGGTCTGGGCATCGTATCGTGCCTGGGCAATGACAAAGCTACCGTCACCGAAAACCTGCGCAACAGCCGTCCGGGTATCCGTTACAACCCGGAATACAAGGAAATGGGGCTGCGTAGCCAGGTTTCCGGGTCCATCGACCTCAACCTCGAAGAACTGATCGACCGCAAGGTCTACCGCTTCGTCGGCCACGCTGCTGCCTACGCCTACCTGGCGATGCAGGACGCGATCAAGGACGCCGGCCTGACCGAAGAGCAGGTATCCAACCCGCGTACCGGCCTGGTGGCTGGCTCCGGCGGCGCCTCGACCCTGAACCAGATGGAAGCGCTGGACACCCTGCGCGAGAAAGGCGTCAAGCGCGTCGGCCCGTACCGCGTTACCCGCACCATGGGCAGCACCGTTTCGGCGTGCCTGGCCACCCCGTTCAAGATCAAGGGCATCAACTACTCGATCTCGTCGGCCTGCGCCACTTCGGCACACTGCATCGGCACCGCCCTGGAACAGATCCAGTGGGGCAAGCAGGACATCGTCTTCGCCGGTGGCGGTGAAGAAGAGCACTGGAGCCAATCGTTCCTGTTCGATGCCATGGGCGCCCTGTCGACCAAGCGCAACGAAACCCCGGACCAGGCCTCGCGCGCCTACGACGCCGACCGTGATGGCTTTGTCATCGCTGGCGGTGGCGGCATGGTGGTGGTCGAGGAGCTGGAACACGCCCTGGCCCGTGGCGCCAAGATCTACGCGGAAATCGTCGGCTACGGCGCCACTTCCGACGGCTACGACATGGTTGCCCCGAGCGGCGAAGGTGCCATCCGCTGCATGCAGCAGGCGCTGTCGACCGTCGACACCCCGGTCGACTACCTGAACACCCACGGCACCTCGACCCCGGTCGGTGACGTTGCCGAGATCAAGGGCGTTCGCGCAGTGTTCGGCGACAAGGCACCGAAGATCAGCTCGACCAAGAGCCTGTCGGGCCACTCGCTGGGCGCTGCCGGCGTACACGAGGCGATCTACTGCCTGCTGATGATGGAAAACAACTTCATCGCCGGCTCCGCCAACATCGACGAGCTGGACCCGGAGGTCGCCGACCTGCCGATCCTGCGCAAGACCGAAGAAAACGCCAAGATCGACACGGTCATGAGCAACAGCTTCGGCTTCGGCGGCACCAACGCCACCCTGGTGCTCAAGCGCTGGGAAGGCAAGTAAGACGCTGCTGCGGTAAACGAAAACGCCCCGACTGGTTCGGGGCGTTTTCATTTGTGTCGCCTATACCGGCCCTATCGCCGGCAAGCCAGCTCCCACAGGTACTGCATAGGCTTCGGAACCTGCGCAGTACCTGTGGGAGCTGGCTTGCCGGCGATAGGGCCAGCACAGGAAAACCCTTATTTCTGCCTGGGCAGTACAGCCAGAAAATTCTCCCTGGCCACCTTGTTGGCAACTTGTTCCGGCAATGCATCCAGAAACGGCCTGAACCCATGCATCTGCTCCCCAAGGCTACCAAACCGCCCCACCACATCCGAACCCAGCATGAACCGCTCCGGGAATTTCTCGACCAGTGCCAGCCACGCCTTGCGCGGCACACCCCGGTCATCCAGCAGATACGGTTCCAGCACGCTCCACGACAAATCGACATACAGGTTCGGGTAATCCTCCAGTAACCGCGTCAGCACCGGCAGCAGAAAGTCCATCTGCGTCTGGTGCCGGTGAATCTCCATGCTGCTGCCGGCGTGCGCCCAGATGAACCGCGTGTGCGGGTGATTGCGCAGCGGCTCTTCGATCTCCGCCAGGTACAGCGGGTTGCGCTCGCGCTTGGAGGTGATGTTGGAATGCAGCAGCACCGGCAGGTCGCGCTCGGCCGCCAGGTGGTAGATACGCGTCATGGCTTCGTTGTTGGCACGCGGCGTGTCACCGCTGGTCAGTGCAGTCAGGTCATCGTGGCGGGTGAACACCTCGCCAATGCCCTGCCACAGCCCCGGATGCAGATCGAGCATGCGCTTGATATGGCTGGCGGCGTTCTTGTCCACCGGATTGAAGCCGGCCAGGAACGGATGAAAGCGCTTGCGCTGCTCGTCGGGCAGTTGCTGCAGCGCCGCGGCCACGTAGGTGTCGGTGGCGCTGTACCAGTAGGCTTCGGCGTCATCCCCAGCGTAATAGCGCGGGCGCTTGGGCTCGTCTTCGTGCCACTTCTTGGCCACCGGGACGCCGGAAATCATCGACTGCTCGATACCGGCGGCATCCATGGCCTTGATCAGCGCGGGCATGCCTTCGCTTTCCTGGAAGAAGTCGACGTAGTGCAGGTGGGCATCACTGTAGCGGTAGTCGCGCGCCTGCGCCGCTTGGCACAGCCAGGTGGATAACAGCACGCAGGCGAGCGCTCTGACGATCATGATGAAGCTTCCTTTTCCGGGTACCACACCTCTAGACCGGCCAGCCAACGAGACGGTTCAGCCGCAGCGGGCAAACCGCTATGCTTGGGGCATTTCCACCTTGCCTGGAGCCTTCCCATGAGCAGCCCCCTGGTCATCCGCCCACGTGCCGAATCGGTCGAGGGCCAGCCGATCCTGCGCCCGCTGCCGTCGGCCCAGTGCCGCAGCGTCGGCCCGTTCGTGTTTTTCGACCACATGCTCGAAACCGACTATGCCCCTGGGCATGGCATGGACATCCGCCAGCACCCGCATATCGGCCTGTCGACCCTTACCTACCTGTTCGAAGGGGCAATCCTGCACAAGGACAGCCTCGGCTCGGCGCAACGGGTGCTGCCGGGCGATGTCAGCTGGATGACCGCAGGCAGCGGCGTGGCCCATGTCGAGCGCACGCCTGAAGATGCCCTGGCCCATGGTTCACGCCTGCACGGGTTGCAGGTATGGCTGGCGTCACCACGCGAGCATGAACAAGGCCCGCCAAGCTACAGCCACCACCCGGCGGCGAGCCTGCCGGTCAGCGACAACCTGGGGGTGCGCATCTGCATGATTGCCGGCAGCGGGTTCTGCCTGGAGTCGCCGGTGCCGGTGCTCTCCCCTACCCTTTACGCGCATGTGCGGATGCAGCCGGCGACTACCTTGCAGGTGCCGAATGAGCATGCGCAACGGGCGCTGTACGTACTGGATGGCGAATTGCTGATGAACGATGAGGAGGTGGAGCCGTGCAGCCTGGTGGTGCTGCCGGAGGGCGAAGAGGTGACACTGTATGCGGAAGGTGAGTGCCAGCTGGTGCTGATTGGTGGCGCGCCACTGGATGGACCGCGGCGGATGAACTGGAACTTTGTCTCCAGTGACCCGGATCTGATCGAGCGGGCCAGGGCGCGATGGGCAGCGGGGGATTGGCCGGTGGTTTCGGGGGAGACCTCCAGGATCGAGTTGCCGCGCTGATTTTGGGGCTGCTTTGCAGCCCATCGCGACACAAGGCCGCTCCTACAGGGACCGCGCATGCCATGAGCCATGCTACCCCTGTAGGAGCGGCCTTGTGTCGCGATGGGCCGCAAAGCGGCCCCCTGCATTGTCAGCGCTGGAACACTTCGGTCAGCAGGTTATGCATCGAGCGGAACGCCCGCTCCGAGGTACGCCGGTCATACTGCATCTTGCCCGGCACATTGGCACTCGGGTCGGTAAACGAGTGCACCGCGCCGCCATAGCTGAGCAATTGCCAGTCAACCTTGGCCGCGTTCATCTCCTCCTCGAACGCCGGCAACTGCTCCTTCGGCACCAGTGGGTCGGAAGCGCCGTGCAGCACCAGCACCGAACCCTTGATGCGCTTGGCATCTTCCGGGTTCGGCGTGTCCAGCGTGCCATGGAACGACACCGCCGCACGCAAATCGGCACCGGTACGGGCCAGTTCCAGTGCACAGCAGCCACCAAAGCAGAAACCAAACGTGCCGACCTTGCCCGGCTCCAGCAGCGCCTTCGACTGCCCCACCAGTTGCGCCAAGGCTTCCTGCATGCGCTTGCGCAGCTCGCCACGGTCGTTCTTCAACGGCATCATCGCCGCGCCGGCCTCGTCGGCGTTGGACGGACGCACCGATTGCCCGTACAGGTCGGCAATCAGCACCACATAGCCCTTCTCGGCCACTTCCTTGGCGATGCGCTCGGCACCTTCGCCGATACCCATCCAGTTCGGCGCCATCACCAGGCCTGGCCGCCCCAGCGCGCCCGGCTCGTAGACCAGGCGGCTTTCATACGCCTTGCCGGACAGGTGATAGACCAGCGATTCGACGATTACTTTGCTCATCAAGCACTCCTTTGGCACTCGTCATCAATATGCTCGCCATGAAAAAAGCCCGCCGAAGCGGGCTTTCCTATGCATCAACTCAAGCAGACAGCTCGACCAGCAGCTTGTTCAGGCGACGAACGTAAGCCGCCGGGTCCTTCAAGCTGTCACCGGCCGCCAGGGCCGCCTGATCGAACAGGATGTGCGACAGCTCGGCGAAGCGGTCTTCGCTCTGCTCGTTGTCCAGCTTCTCGATCAGCGGGTGGGTCGGGTTGAACTCGAAGATAGGCTTGGACTCCGGCACCTTCTGCCCGCTGGCTTCGAGGATCTGGCGCATCTGCAGGCCCAGGTCCTGTTCACCGATGGCCAGGATCGCCGGCGAGTCGGTCAGGCGGTGCGACACGCGCACTTCGGCCACGCTGTCACCCAGCGCGCCCTTCAGGCGCTCGACCAGGCCTTCCTTGTCCTTGGCGACTTCTTCCTGGGCCTTCTTGTCTTCTTCCGAATCCAGCTTGCCCAGGTCCAGGTCGCCACGGGCGACGTCGACGAAGGCCTTGCCGTCGAACTCGTTGAGGTAGCTCATCAGCCACTCGTCGATACGGTCGGTCAGCAGCAGCACTTCGATGCCTTTCTTGCGGAAGACTTCCAGGTGCGGGCTGTTCTTGACCTGCGCGTACGACTCGCCGGTGAGGTAGTAGATCTTGTCCTGGCCTTCCTTGGCGCGTGCCAGGTAGTCGGCCAGGGCGACGCTCTGCTCGCCGCTGTCGTCCTGGGTGGAAGCGAAGCGCAGCAGGCCGGCGATCTTTTCCTTGTTGGCGAAGTCTTCGGCCGGGCCTTCCTTCAGCACCTGGCCGAAGTTCTTCCAGAAGCCCTTGTACTGCTCGGGCTCGTTCTTCGCCAGCTTCTCCAGCATGTCCAGCACGCGCTTGGTCAGCGCGGTCTTCATCGAGTCGATGATCGGGTCTTTCTGCAGGATTTCACGCGACACGTTCAGCGACAGGTCGTTGGAATCGACCACACCCTTGATGAAGCGCAGGTACAGCGGCAGGAACGACTCGGCCTGGTCCATGATGAACACGCGCTGCACGTACAGCTTCAGGCCGCGTGGCGCTTCGCGCTGGTACAGGTCGAACGGCGCGCGGGCCGGCACGTACAGCAGCGAGTTGTATTCGAGCTTGCCTTCGACCTTGTTGTGGCTCCAGGCCAGCGGGTTTTCGAAGTCATGGCCGATGTGCTTGTAGAACTCCTGGTACTCCTCGTCCTTGATCTCGGTACGCGGACGGGTCCACAGGGCGCTGGCACGGTTGACGGTTTCCCACTCTTCGGCCGGCTGTTCTTCACCTTCGGCGGCAGCTTGCTCTTTCGGCAGCTGGATCGGCATGGCGATGTGGTCGGAGTACTTCTTGACCACGTTGCGCAGGCGCCAGCCATCGGCGAACTCCTGCTCGTCCTTCTTCAGGTGCAGGACGATGCGGGTACCGCGCTGTGGCTTGTCGATGGTGGCGACTTCGAACTCGCCCTCGCCTTTCGACGACCAGTGCACGCCTTCGGCGGCCGGCTGGCCGGCACGGCGGCTGTACACATCGACCTTGTCGGCAACGATGAACGCGGAGTAGAAGCCCACACCGAACTGACCGATCAGGTGCGAGTCCTTCTTCTGGTCACCGGTGAGGTTCTTCATGAAGTCGGCGGTGCCGGACTTGGCGATGGTACCCAGGTGGGCGATGACGTCTTCGCGGCTCATGCCGATGCCGTTGTCCTCGAGGGTCACGGTACCGGCGTCCTTGTCGAAGCTCAGGCGAATCTTCAGGTCGGCGTCGCCTTCGAACAGCTCTGGCTTGGCCAGGGCCTCGAAACGCAGCTTGTCGGCGGCGTCGGAGGCGTTGGAGATCAATTCACGCAGGAAGATCTCCTTGTTCGAATACAAGGAATGGATCATGAGGTGCAGCAGCTGCTTTACCTCGGTCTGGAAGCCCAGCGTTTCTTTTTGAGTCTCCACACTCATGGTCTTCAAAACTCCGATCTGATGGCAGTTGACGCCTGGCGGCCAGGTTGGCCTGCGTTAGCGGCGGATGTCATGCAGATGGGGGCTGCCCGGATGATTTCAAGGGCTTTTCCGGTTCGATCTTGAAATGCGCGCGAGCCGTGGCGATCGGCGACTGCCTGTCACCTTGCCAGGCGGTGATGGCCACATTGGTCACCCGCCGGCCCTGGCGCCACAGCTGGCACTGGGCATAGGTATCGCGAAAGTGCCCGGCGCGCAGGTAATCGATGGAAAAGTCGATGATCTTCGGAATGCTCGCGCTCTCGCTGAAGATCAGCAGGTACAGCGCTGCCGACAGCTCCATGAAGCCCGCGATCACCCCGCCGTGGATGGCAGGCAGCAGCGGGTTGCCGATATTGTCCTGGCTGGCCGGCAGACGGAACAGCAGGTCATCGCCCTCGCGCTCGCATTCGATGCCGATCAGGCCGGCATAGGGGATCAGTGCCAGCAAAGGCCGATAGTCTCCCACTGCGTGGGCGGCGTTGAGCTGTTGGCGAACCTCGTGCGGAATCATGCCCCGCCCTCCTTCAGGCTGTTGCCGAAACGGATGCCACCCTTGATCTCCTGGCCCAGGCGCATGAACGTGCCCACCACCTGGCAGATCGGCTGGGCGGGGTCGTCCTGATAGGCCGTGCCACGGGTGAAGATCACATCGCGGGTAACCCGGTAGCACTGGGCATGGCCGTAGATGTCCTTGCCGGCTTCTGCCGGGTGCATGTAGTCGATGCGCAGGTCCAGTGTCGGGCACACCTCGAAGCGCGGCAGCACACACAGCGTGGCCATGCCGCAGGTGGTGTCCATCAGCGTGGTCAGCGCGCCGCCATGCACGGCGCCGGTCTGCGGGTTGCCGACGATGGCCGGTGACCAGGGCAGCACCAGGGTCATGCCATCGGCATTGGTTTGCGCCACGCGCATTTGCAACAACTGACAATGTTTCAGGGCCGAGAGAAAACGCTCGGCCATGGCCATCAAGGTTGAATCGCTCATTGGCTGTTTCCCTGCCATTGCCGCAGCGGCATAAAATCGTTAAAAAGTCTATATAGAACGGGGCGTTATATATGTGTAATCTTCGCGGAACTTATTCCGCGTAGTTGCACTCGAAGGAACAAGTCACTTATTCCACCAAGGAGAAACACCCCCATGCGTAAACCTTTTGCTTTTGCTCTGATGCTGGCCGCTGCCATGGGCCTGGCCGCTTGCGATAAAGCGAGCGAAGACAAAGCCCAGGACGCACAGCAACACGCCGAGCAAGCCCAGGAAAAAGCGGGCGAAGCTCAGGATAAAATGAACGAGGCTGCCAAGGAAAACGCCGAAGCCGCCAAAGATCAGGCCGAAGCCGAGCAGAAGGCCGCCGAAGAAGCCGCTCCGGCTACTCCGGCTCCGGAAGCCGCTCCAGCTGCTCCAGCCGAACCTGCCAAGCAGTAATCGGCTAAAACAAGAAAACCCGACATTGTCGGGTTTTTTTGTGCCTGAAACTTATGGATTAAACGTTTCAGGTTCCAGAAACGGTGTTTTCCTTGGCGGGTTCGATCGAAACACTTTCGGTAGGTGTGAACACCATCACATCCAACACATCCGAATGGAACTCGCGGCGGTACAGAATCAGCACTACTCCGACACTCATGACCATGAACAACCATGGGCTGATGAACCAGCTCAACATGGCCATGCCGAAGTAATAGGAACGCAGGCCCAGGTTGAACTGGTTGGCGGCAAGCGACAGCACCCGCGCCGCCCGCGAGGCGAATGCCTTGCGTTCAAGTTCATTGACCAGCCGTTCACCGATCATCGGCGCCGAACCCACCAGCACTGCCGCGAAGTTGTATTGGCGCATGCACCAGCTGAAGGTGAAAAAGGCGTAGACGAAGACCATGGCCAGGCACAGCAGCTTGATCTCCGACATGCCCTGGGACGTCTGCTGCACCAGCGGCAGGTCGGCCAGCAGCGACAGCGCCCGGTCGGAGGCCCCTAGCACGGTGAGGATACCGGCAAGGATGATCAGGGTGCTGGAGGCGAAGAACGAGGCGTTGCGCTCGAGGTTGCCGATCACGCTGGCATCGGCAATGCGGTTGTCGCGCAGCAGCATACGGCGCATCCAGTCTTCGCGGTACAGGTGCAGCACGCTGGCCAGGCACGCGGTGTCGCGGCCCTTCCAGATGGCATAACGGGTGTAACCGCCCCAGCACAGGGCGAACCAGGCGATGGCCAACAGGTTGTTGAAGTTGCTTTGGATGAAGTTCATGCAGGGTTCCCGGGAGGGCCAGATACCTGAAGGATAGGGACCGGATTTCGACGCTGGCAAGCGGCAAAAGGCACACCTGAACAGTGAAACCAGACGCGATCGGTTGTAGGAGCGGCCTTGTGTCGCGATGGGGTGCGAAGCAGCCCCCATGATTTCAGCTTCGCAGCATGTATTGCCGGGGCTGCTTCGCAGCCCATCGCGACACAAGGCCGCTCCTATGTATGGACTCGCCCACACTGTCTAGCTGCTTTTGAACATAGGAACCCGGTTGCATCTATGTATCAGGCCTGTTCGAGGAAGCTTTTTGCTTCTGGCCAACATCGTGGTGAGCTCGCAGCGTGCCGTTTACATTGAGGCCACTGCATCGGGCCTGTAGGAGCGGAGGCATCAGTCTGCGACGGTCTTACCAGGGGTCAATGTTCACTAGCAGGGGTTGGAGCGCTTAGCGCCCCGGTGGCATTACTCGGTTAGTCAGAGGCTCATGGCAGCCTCCGGGTTGCTGTTCGGTTTGTGTTGATAGACCTGGTCGTTCTGTAACAGGGCCCAGATAATGCGCAGATTTCGATTAGCCAGTCTGATCGCCGCTTCCTTGCGCCCAAGGCGGGATAGCCAGCGCAAGAGGCGGCGATCGTCTGGCTGATCGGAATCAGGCCTTAGCTGACTCAAGACAGCATGTGCGCCCTGGATCATCAGGCTACGTATGTAGCCGTCACCTCGCTTGCTCATCCTGCCCAATCTGACTTTGTTTCCACTGCTGTGCTGATCGGGCACGATACCGAAGAAGGCGGAATACATTCGGCCACTGGCGAAGCGGCTGGGCTCGGTCTGTTTCGCCACGATCGCCGTGGCGATGATAGGGCCTACGCCACGAATGGTGACCAGTCGCTGTGCGACTTTATCCTCCCGGGCTGTCGCTTCGAGCCGTCTACTGAGCCCCGCAATGCGTTCACCCAGAGACAGCCAGTCCGTCAACAGCTCATCGAGCAACTCACGCAATAGGTCGGGCAAAGGTAAAGAGGCATCCTCAAGAGACCGCGGCACATGCTTACCAATCGCAGCGTCGCCCTGTGGCATGGATACGCCATGCTCAAGCAGCAAACCACGTATCTGGTTACCCAGCGCGGTATGCCGCTTGATGTTGCCGCGGCGGATACGGTGCAGTGCTTGAATAGCCAGTGCTGTGGTGCTCTTGATCGATATCGAGGCAATACTGGTATCGCGACCGGCGCGCAAAATGGCATGGGTGTCGTTACGGTCGTTCTTCGCGCCGCTGCGGTGTTCGGCGACTCGTTGCGCAGGCAGGATGCGAACCGCATTACCTTTGGCCTGCAGCAGCCTTGCCCAGGCTTGTGCACCTGGGCCGCACTCCATCAAGACGGTCACTGTCGCTGGCAACCTGAGCAGGAAATCATGAAAGGCCTGACGGGATTTGATGCGATCTTCGTAGATCACCCGACCGGTAGCATCCTCGCCTGCTAACTGAAAGACCTGCTTGGCCAGGTCTACACAGATGGTTGTGCAAAGCTCCACATCAGTGGACGACAGGGAACCTTGCTTGGAACTATGCTTTTTCATGGTCTCGCCCTCGCTGCCGTTGGCTTCTTAGAACGCCACCGTGGCACTGTGATGCCTCGGCGGGGGCGAGTCCATCGATTACAACTGATCGCGCCAGCCGAGAAGCTTGTGCCAGGTTGCCGAACAGGCAAACAAAAAGCCCCGCATCCTCTCGGATGCGGGGCTCTTGAGTTTCCACCCTTGGCGAGCACCCTTCGGCTTGTGGCCGGTGCCGCCCTCAGGCTTCGACTATCAGGCCAGCGCTTCGCGCGGCTTGCCGAGCATGCGGTCGCAGGCCACGGCGCCAACCAGGGTCACCACCGAAGGCACCAGCCAGGCCAGGCCCTGGTCGCTCAATGGCAGGTGGGCCATGAAGTCCGGCAGCACGTGGGCAATGCCGCTGCCCTTGATCGCATCGACCATGCCGAACAGCAGCGACACCAGCATCACTGGCGCCAGGATGCGGGTTGGCGAGTTCCACAGGTCCTTCACGAAGCTGAGCCCGACCACCACGATGCACGGTGGGTAGATCGCGGTGAGCACCGGGATCGAGAACATGATCAGCTTGGTCAGGCCGAGGTTGGAGATCAGCAGCGAGAAGCCCGCCAGGATCACCACCAGTGCGCGGTACGACAGCGGCAGCATCTGGCTGAAGTACTCGGCGCAGGCACAGGTCAGGCCAACCGCGGTCACCAGGCAGGCCAGCGCGATCAGCACGGCGAGGAAGCCGCTGCCCAGCGAACCGAAGGTGTGCTGCACGTAGGCATGCAGTACCGCCGCGCCGTTGGTGGCGTCAGCCGCGATATCGTGGCTGGTTGCACCCAGGCGGAACAGGCTGATGTACACCAGGGCCAGGCCGACACCGGCAATCAGGCCGGCGATGATGGCATAGCGAGTGATCAGCTTCGGCGACTCGACACCGCGCGAGCGGATGGCGTTGACGATGACGATACCGAACACCAGGGCACCCAGGGTGTCCATGGTCAGGTAACCATCGGAGAAGCCCTTGGAGAACGCTGCGGCGGCATAGGCCGGCTGCGCGTCACCAATGGTGCCGGCAGGCAGCGCGAAGGCGGCGATGCCCAGCACCGCCAGGGCGATGATCTTCAACGGCGCCAGGAAGCGGCCCACGGTATCGAGCAGCTTGCCTGGGTACATGGACACGGCCAGCACCACGAGGAAGTACACCAGGCTGTAGATGAACAGCGCCAGCGGGCTTTCACCGGTCAGCGGCGCAACGCCCACTTCGAACGATACGGTCGCGGTGCGCGGGGTGGCGAACAGCGGGCCGACCGACAGGTAGCATACGGCCGCCAGCAGGCCGCCGAAGAACTTGCCGATCGGGCTGCTCAGGGCATCCATGCCGCCGCCGACCTTGGCCAGGGCGACCACGGTGATGACCGGCAGGCCCACGGCGGTAACCAGGAAGCCCAGGGCCGCCATCCATACGTGCGGGCCAGACTGCAGACCGACGATAGGCGGGAAGATGATGTTGCCAGCGCCCACGAAAAGCGCAAACGTCATAAAGCCAAGCGCCAGGATATCCTGGCCTTTGAGAACTTTCATTTAAGGTAGTACCACACTGCTGAAATCGGGATTCGAGAGGGGATTTCCCTTTGGATGAGGGGAAATGCTGCCCGGCTTGATAGGCCAGACCCGTTTAGCGTGTCGTTCCCTTTTGGGGTACGGGCACAGAGTGAACGCGTAATGTAACTGTTTTGTCAGTCAAACGCACTGGCACAGTGCTGCTTGTCCGATGTGCGTACATGTTTGTCGTCTGTGCGACCGAGGACAGCGAGAATTATCCTCGGATTGAAATATTCGTCTGCGTGAAAATTCCTATCAAACTCATCGAAAAATCCCTGTTGTCTGTGCCGGCCTCTTCGCGGGTAAACCCGCTCCCACAGGTGCTTCACAATTCTCAAGGTTAGTGATTTCCTGTGGGAGCGGGTTTACCCGCGAAGAGGCCGGCACAGAAATACCCCCCCAGAAACGACAAAGGCCACCCGAAGGTGGCCTCTGTGCGCGTGGGGGGTGTAGCAGTATTACTTCTTGACTTCCCAGCCAGTCAGCTCGGCCAGGGCCTTGCCGATGTCAGCCAGGGAACGCACGGTCTTCACACCAGCGTCCTGCAGGGCGGCGAACTTCTCGTCCGCAGTGCCCTTGCCGCCGGAGATGATGGCGCCAGCGTGGCCCATGCGCTTGCCCGCAGGTGCGGTAACACCAGCGATGTAGGAAACGACAGGCTTGGTGACGTTGGCCTTGATGTAGGCCGCAGCTTCTTCTTCAGCCGAACCGCCGATCTCGCCGATCATGACGATCGCTTCGGTCTTCGGGTCTTCCTGGAACAGCTTCAGGATGTCGATGAAGTTGGAGCCCGGGATCGGGTCACCGCCGATGCCGACGCAGGTCGACTGGCCGAAGCCGGCGTCGGTGGTCTGCTTCACAGCTTCGTAGGTCAGGGTGCCGGAACGCGAAACGATACCGACCTTGCCTGGCAGGTGGATGTGGCCTGGCATGATGCCGATCTTGCACTCGCCCGGGGTGATGACACCTGGGCAGTTAGGGCCGATCAGGGTCACGCCCAGCTCGTCGCACTTGACCTTGGCATCCAGCATGTCCAGGGTAGGAATGCCTTCGGTGATGCACACGATCAGCTTGATGCCGCCGAAGGCAGCTTCCAGGATAGAGTCCTTGCAGAAAGGAGCCGGAACGTAGATGACCGAAGCGTCAGCGCCGGTAGCTTCCACAGCTTCTTTCACAGTGTTGAACACTGGCAGGCCCAGGTGGGTGGTGCCACCCTTGCCTGGGGTTACGCCGCCGACCATCTTGGTGCCGTAGGCGATGGCCTGTTCGGAGTGGAAAGTACCCTGCGAGCCGGTGAAGCCCTGGCAGATGACTTTGGTGTCTTTATTGATCAGGACGCTCATTACTTGCCCTCCGCAGCTTTGACAACTTGTTGAGCAGCGTCGGTCAGGCTGGTTGCCGCAATGATGTTCAAACCGCTTTCTGCCAGTACTTTAGCGCCCAGTTCGGCGTTGTTGCCTTCAAGGCGAACGACGACCGGAACTTTCACGCCGACTTCTTTCACTGCACCGATGATGCCTTCGGCAATCATGTCGCAGCGAACGATGCCGCCGAAGATGTTGACCAGAACGGCCGCGACATTGCTGTCGGACAGAATGATCTTGAACGCTTCGGTAACGCGCTCTTTGGTAGCACCACCGCCAACGTCGAGGAAGTTGGCCGGCTTGCCGCCGTGCAGGTTGACGATGTCCATGGTACCCATGGCCAGGCCGGCACCGTTGACCATGCAGCCGATGTTGCCTTCGAGGGCAACGTAGTTCAGTTCGAACTTGGCAGCGTGGGCTTCACGGGCGTCGTCCTGCGACGGGTCGTGGAAGGTTTTCAGCTTAGGCTGACGGTACATGGCGTTGGCGTCGATGTTGATCTTGGCATCGAGGCAGTGCAGGTCGCCGTCGGCCTTGATCACCAGCGGGTTCACTTCCAGCAGGGCCAGGTCGTGATCCTTGAACAGCTTGGCCAGACCAACGAAGATCTTGGCGAACTGTTGAACTTGCTTGCCTTCCAGACCCAGCTGGAATGCCAGCTCGCGACCCTGGAACGGCTGAGCGCCGACCAGCGGGTCGATGGTGGCCTTGAGGATCTTCTCAGGCGTTTCGTGAGCGACTTTCTCGATGTCCACGCCACCTTCGGTGGAAGCCATGAACACGATACGGCGGCTCGAACGATCGACTACAGCGCCCAGATACAGCTCTTTGGCGATGTCAGTGCAGGATTCGACCAGAATCTTGGAGACGGGTTGACCGTTGGCATCGGTCTGGTAGGTAACCAGATTCTTGCCCAACCACTGTGCAGCGAACGCCTTGGCGTCTTCTTTGCTGCGAACCAGCTTGACGCCGCCCGCTTTACCGCGACCACCCGCGTGAACCTGGGCTTTTACCACCCACTCGTTCCCGCCGATCTTGTCGCAGGCTTCTGCAGCTTGCTCAGGGGTATCGACAGCGAAACCCTTGGAAACTGGCAGGCCGTATTCAGCGAACAGCTGCTTACCCTGATACTCGTGAAGATTCATGCTTTTTACCGTCTTCGTTAGGTACTGCGCTTCGGCGCTGCGCCATCACTGGCGCCGCACCACCTGTGACCGTTGACCCCGGGTTTTCCCGTGTGATCCGGTCCGGCGGACTTTCCGCGGTGAGTCATGCACGCAAGACTCACGACGGGCAGCCCGCCGTGGTTTCTTATAATTAACGCTTCTTACGGTTGGCCACGTGAATGGCGCCGCCATTCACTGCCAGCGCTGCTTCATGCAACGCTTCGGACAGGGTCGGATGGCTGAAGACCATCATGCCCAGATCCTCGGCACTGGTGCCGAATTCCATGGCGATTGCGCCCTGCTGCACCAGTTCGGCAGCCGATGGGCCAATCACGTGTACACCCAGGACGCGGTCGGTCTTGGCATCGGCGATGACCTTGACGAAACCACCGGTGTCGTTGGCAGCCATCGCACGGCCGCTGGCCGCGAACGGGAAGGTGCCCACGTTAACCTCAACGCCCTCGGCCTTCAAGGCCTGTTCGGTCTTGCCGACCCACGCGATTTCCGGGTGGGTGTAGATGACCGACGGGATCAGGTCGTAGTTCATCTGGGCCTTGTGACCCTTGATGCGCTCGACCACCATGATGCCCTCTTCCGAGGCCTTGTGGGCCAGCATCATGCCGCGTACCACGTCACCGATGGCATACACGCCCGGCACGCTGGTAGCGCAGTAGTCGTCGACGAAGATGTAGCCACGCTCGTCGATGGTCACGCCGCTGTCGGCGGCCAGCAGATCAGTGGTCACCGGGCGACGACCGACCGCGACGATCAGCTTGTCGAAGGTGATCTTCTGCTCGCCGTTGGCGTCGGTGTAGGTCACTTCGACTTCGTTGCCGTTGACTTTCGAGCCGGTGACGCGCGCGCCCAGCTTGATGTCCAGGCCTTGCTTGGTCAGGGTCTTCTGGGCTTCTTTCGACACGGCGGTGTCGGCAGCCATCAGGAAGGTGTCCAGGGCTTCCAGGACGGTGACTTCAGCACCCAGGCGAGCCCATACCGAGCCCAGCTCCAGGCCGATCACGCCAGCACCGATAACGCCCAGGCGCTTCGGCACGGCCTGGAATTCCAGGGCGCCGGTGGAGTCGACGATGACGTTCTGGTCGACCGGAGCCGGTGGAATGTCGATCGGGCGCGAGCCGGAAGCCAGGATCACGTTCTCGGCTTCGATGACTTCGGTGGTGCCGTCAGCCTTGGTGACTTCGACTTTCTTGCCGGCCAGCAGCTTGCCGTGGCCCTGGATCGAAGTAACGCCGTTGGCCTTGAACAGGGTGGCAACGCCACCGGTCAGGTTCTTGACGATGCCAGCCTTGCGGCCAACCATCGCGGCGACGTCCATCTTCACTTCACCAGTGGAGATACCGTGGACGTTGAAGCTCTCTTTGGCTTCCTTGTACTTCCAGGAGCTGTCCAGCAGCGCCTTGGAAGGAATGCAACCTACGTTCAGGCAGGTGCCGCCCAGGGCCAGCTTGCCCTCGGCGTCGGTGTACTTCTCGATACAGGCAGTCTTCAGACCAAGTTGTGCGGCCTTGATGGCAGCCACATAGCCGCCAGGACCTGCACCAATCACCACTACGTCGAATTTCTGGGTCATAAAAGATTCCTTATCAGCTACAAGCTACAAGCCGCGGACCGCGCGGCATGGCTTCCTGCGAAGCCAGGGCCGGCACGGTACGCAGCCAGAGGGTTAGATGTCCAGCAGCAGGCGAGACGGATCTTCCAGCAGGTTCTTGATGGTGACCAGGAAGGTTACCGCTTCCTTGCCGTCGATCAGGCGGTGATCGTACGACAGCGCCAGGTACATCATCGGGCGAATCACCACCTGGCCATTGATGGCCATCGGGCGCTGGATGATGTTGTGCATGCCGAGAATGGCGGCCTGCGGCGGGTTGACGATCGGGGTCGACATCATCGAACCGAAGGTACCACCGTTGGTGATGGTGAAGGTGCCACCGGTCATCTCTTCGATGGCCAGCTTGCCGTCACGGGCCTTCTTGCCGAAGGTGGCGATGCCGTTCTCGATTTCCGCCAGGCTCATCGACTCGGCGTTACGCAGTACCGGTACCACCAGGCCACGGTCGCTGGACACGGCAACGCCGACGTCGGCGTAGCCGTGGTAGACGATGTCGTTGCCGTCGATCGAGGCGTTGACAGCCGGGAAGCGCTTCAGGGCTTCGGTGGCGGCCTTGACGAAGAACGACATGAAGCCCAGGCGTACGCCATTGTGGGTCTTCTCGAACAGGTCCTTGTACTTCGAACGCAGGGCCATGACTTCGGTCATGTCGACTTCGTTGAAGGTGGTCAGCATGGCCATGCTCGACTGGGCTTCGACCAGACGCTCGGCGATCTTGGCGCGCAGGCGGGTCATCGGCACACGCTTCTCGGTGCGGTCGCCAGCGGCAACGACAACCGGGGCAGCAGCGGCAGCGGCGGCAGGCTTGGCAGCTGCAGCAGGCGCCGACTTCTTGTTGGCGACGGCAGCGACGACGTCTTCCTTGGTGATGCGACCACCTTTGCCGGTGCCGGCAACGGTAGCCAGGTCGATGCCGTTCTCTTCAGCCAGCTTGCGCGCGGCCGGGGCGGCAACCGGGTCTTCTTCGCCAGCGTCGGCAGCGGCGGCGGCAGCCGGGGCAGCAGCGGCCGGGGCGGCAGCTGGTGCAGCGGCGGCAGCACCGCCTTCAACGATCGAACCCAGTACTTCGTCGGACAGGACGGTGTCGCCCTCGCCCTTGACGATGGCGCCCAGCACGCCGTCGGCGGTGGCCAGTACTTCCAGGACGACCTTGTCGGTCTCGATGTCGACGATCAGCTCGTCACGCTTGACGGCATCGCCCGGCTGCTTGTGCCAGGTGGCAACGGTGCCATCGGCAACCGATTCCGGGAAGGTTGGGGCTTTGATCTCGATAGCCATTATCTGTGTTTCCTTAAATTCGGTTTCAGGTGCGCGAAGGCATTAAACAGTGAAGGCGTCTTGCAGCAGTTTTTCCTGCTGTTCGGCGTGCTTCGATGCGTAACCACAGGCTGGCGCGGCGGAAGCGTCGCGGCCGGCGTATTCCAGGACCAGTGCCTTGTTGTGGCGGCCCAGGATACGGCGCATGTGGTGCTGGCTGCTGTACCAGGCGCCCTGGTTCATCGGCTCTTCCTGACACCAGACCGCATGCTTGAGGTTGGTGTAAGGCGCCAGGATTTCGACCAGGTCGTCCTCAGGGAACGGATACAGCTGCTCGATACGCACGATGGCGATGTCTTCGCGGCCTTCGGCACGGCGTTTTTCCAGCAGGTCGTAGTAAACCTTGCCGCCGCACAGGACCAGGCGTTCGACCTTGGCCGGATCGAGGCTGTCGATTTCCGGGATCACGGTCTGGAACGAGCCTTCTGCCAGGTCTTCCAGGGTCGAGATGGCCAGCTTGTGGCGCAGCAGCGACTTCGGCGTCAGCACGATCAGCGGCTTGCGCAGCGGACGGATGACCTGGCGACGCAGCAGGTGGTAGATCTGGGCCGGGGTGGTCGGTACGCAGACCTGGATGTTGTGCTCGGCGCACAGCTGCAGGTAACGCTCCAGGCGCGCAGAGGAGTGCTCCGGGCCCTGCCCTTCATAACCGTGTGGCAGCAGCATGGTCAGACCGCACAGACGGCCCCACTTGTGCTCGCCGCTGGTGATGAACTGGTCGATCACCACTTGCGCACCGTTGGCGAAGTCACCGAACTGGGCTTCCCAGATCACCAGCGCGTTCGGCGTGGTGGTCGAGTAGCCGTATTCGAAGGCCAGTACCGCTTCTTCCGACAGGAAGGAGTCGTACAGTTCGAACTGAGGCTGGCCCGGGAACAGGTTCTTCAGCGGTACGTAGGTGCTGGCGTCCTTCTGGTTGTGCAGCACCGCGTGACGGTGCGAGAAGGTGCCACGGCCGATGTCCTGGCCGGTCATGCGGATCGGGTGACCTTCGAACTGCAGGGTGGCGTAGGCCATGGTCTCTGCATAACCCCAGTTGATCGGCAAGCCACCGGCCTGCATCTTCTGACGGTCTTCGTAGATCTTGGCGACCTGGCGCTGGACGACGAAACCTTCCGGGATCTCCAGCAGCTTGGCCGACAGTTCCTGCAGGGTCTTGAGGTCGAAGCGGGTGTCGTGACGCGCGGTCCAGGCATGGCCCAGGTACGGGCGCCAGTCGACGAACAGCTCGCGGTTCGGCTCCTTGACCAGGCTCTTCACCACGTGCAGGCCGTTGTCCAGCGCGTTGCGGTACTCGTCGATCTTGGCCTGGGCGCGCTCGGAATCGATGCGGCCGGCCTGGATCAGCGCCTCAGCGTACAGTTCACGCGTGGTGCGCTGCTTGCTGATCTGCTGGTACATCAAAGGCTGGGTGCCGTTCGGCTCGTCGGCCTCGTTGTGGCCGCGGCGGCGGTAGCAGACCAGGTCGATGACCACGTCACGCTTGAACTGCATGCGGTAGTCGATGGCCAGCTGGGTCACGAACAGCACGGCTTCCGGGTCGTCGCCGTTCACGTGCAGGATCGGCGCCTGGATCATCTTGGCAACGTCGGTGGCGTACTCGGTGGAGCGCGCGTCCAGCGGGTTGCTGATGGTGAAACCAACCTGGTTGTTGATCACGATGTGCACGGTACCGCCGGTCTTGAAACCGCGGGTCTGCGACATCTGGAAGGTTTCCATGACCACGCCCTGGCCGGCGAATGCTGCGTCGCCGTGGATCGAGATCGGCAGTACCTTGTCGCCAACGGTGTCGTTGCGGCGATCCTGACGGGCGCGCACCGAACCCTCGACCACTGGCGAGACGATTTCCAGGTGGGACGGGTTGAACGCCATGGCCAGGTGCACTTCGCCACCCGGGGTCATCACGTTCGAGGAGAAGCCCTGGTGATACTTCACGTCACCGGAGCCCAGCTCGTTCATCTTCTTGCCTTCGAACTCGTCGAACAGCTCGCGCGGGTTCTTGCCGAAGGTGTTGACCAGAACGTTCAGGCGGCCACGGTGGGCCATGCCGATCACGACTTCCTTGGTGCCGTAGGAACCGGAACGCTGGATCATCTCGTCCAGCATCGGGATCAGGCTTTCGCCGCCCTCGAGGCCGAAACGCTTGGTGCCCGGGTACTTGGTGCCCAGGTATTTCTCAAGGCCTTCACCGGCGGTCACGCGCTCGAGCAGGTGGGCCTGCACGTCAGCGGAAAACTCCGGACGGCCGCGCACGCTTTCCAGGCGCTGCTGGAACCAGCTGCGCTGCTCGGAATCGACGATGTGGGTGAACTCGGCGCCAATGGTGCGACAATATGTCTTCTGGAGCGCCTCGAAGATCTCGCGTAGGCTCGCCTCCTCTTTGCCGATGAACAGGTCGCCGGCACGGAAGGTCGTATCAAGATCGGCATTGGTCAAGCCGTAGTGATTGATCGACAGGTCTACGGGCGCAGGACGCTGCCACAACCCCAACGGGTCGAGCTTGGCAGCCTGATGGCCGCGCATACGATAGGCCTGGATCAGTCGCAGAACTTCAACCTGCTTCTTCTCGTGTTCACTGCTCACGCTCCCGGCGGATACCGGTTGGGCGCGGCGCTGGTTCTTTGCCAGCAGTACGAAATGGTCGCGGATTGTCGAGTGCGATACATCGGTAGCGGTGCTGCCGTCGGCGGGCAACTTCTGGAAGTAGGTGCGCCACTCTTCTGGCACAGCGTTAGGGTCGTGCAGGTAGAGCTCATAAAGCTCTTCCACATATGCAGCGTTACCACCTGAAAGGTGGGCGCTTTCCCACATGCGCTGCATCACGCTTTCTTGCATGCTTGGTCACCCTCGGTTAGGGGACTGATCGGCGAGAGCCACAGCAAACCTGGAAAAGTCCGAATACAGCGACTGAACCACGCCACTTGGATCCTGCTGATTTTCCGGGTACCAGCCCGGAAAGCCCCTGCTGGTCTCATATCTTCATAGGTAATGAACGCGGGCTTTGTGAGCCCTTGTTCGGGTTTTACCTCAGTGCGGGCTCACCACCCGCACCTCGGCTTACTGCAGGTACAACACTTTGTATCAGGTGCCGCTTTGCAGCAGCATGTTACGTACGTGGCCGATTGCCTTGGTCGGGTTCAGACCTTTCGGGCAAACGTTGACGCAGTTCATGATCCCGCGGCAGCGGAATACGCTGAACGGGTCATCCAGGGACGCCAGGCGCTCCTGGGTCTTGGTGTCACGGCTGTCGGCCAGGAAGCGATAGGCTTGCAGCAGTGCGGCCGGGCCCAGGAACTTGTCCGGGTTCCACCAGAACGACGGGCAGGAAGTCGAGCAGCAAGCGCACAGGATGCACTCGTACAGGCCGTCCAGCTTGTCGCGGTCTTCCGGCGACTGCAGGCGCTCGATGGCCGGCGCAGGAGTGTCGTTCTGCAGGAACGGCTTCACCTTCTCGTACTGCTTGTAGAAGATGCTCATGTCGACGACCAGGTCACGAATGACCGGCAGGCCCGGCAGCGGGCGCAGAACCAGCTTGTTGCCCTTCACCACCGCCGACAGCGGGGTGATGCAGGCCAGGCCGTTCTTGCCGTTCATGTTCATGCCGTCGGAACCGCAAACGCCTTCACGGCAGGAGCGACGGTACGAGAAACCTTCGTCCTTTTCCTTGATCAGCGCCAATACATCGAGAACCATCAGGTCCTTGCCGCCGGTATCGACGTCGAACGACTCCATTTTGGGCGCCGAGTCGGTGTCCGGGTTGTAACGATAAACTTCGACTTTCAACATAGCAGCCACCCTTAGTAAGTCCGGACTTTTGGTTCGAAGGCTGGAACAGTCTTCGGCGCAAAGTTGACGCCGCGCTTGGCAACGCGTTTCTCACCCGGGTAGTACAGGGTGTGGCACAGCCAGTTTTCGTCGTCACGGTCTTCGAAGTCTTCACGGGCGTGGGCGCCGCGGGACTCTTTACGGGCTTCGGCCGCGATGGCGGTAGCTTCGGCGACTTCCAGCAGGTTCTGCAGCTCCAGCGCTTCGATACGCGCGGTGTTGAAGGCCTGGGACTTGTCGTTGATCTTGACGTTGGCAATACGGTCACGCAGGCCGGCCAGCTGCTCGATACCCTTCTGCATGTATTCGCCAGTACGGAATACACCGAAGTAGTTCTGCATGCAGCTCTGCAGCTCGCGCTTGAGGCTGGCAACGTCTTCGCCAGCGGTACGCTCGTTGAGCTTGTTCAGGCGGTTCAGGGCGACATCGATATCGGTGTCGCTGGCGTCGCGGTATTCCACGCCGTCGGACAGCGATTTTTCCAGGTGCAGGCCAGCGGCACGACCGAATACCACCAGGTCGAGCAGCGAGTTGCCGCCCAGACGGTTGGCACCGTGGACCGATACGCACGCCACTTCACCCACTGCGAACAGACCCGGGATGATGTGGTCCTTGCCTTCGGCGTCCATGGTGATGGCCTGGCCATGAATGTTGGTGGCAACGCCGCCCATCATGTAGTGGCAGGTCGGTACGACCGGGACCGGCGCGACGACTGGGTCGACGTGGGCGAAGGTCTTGGACAGCTCGCAGATACCTGGCAGGCGGCTGTGCAACACTTCCTCGCCCAGGTGGTCCAGCTTCAGCAGCACGTGGTCCTTGTTCGGGCCCACGCCGTTGCCGGCGATGATTTCCTTGACCATGGAACGGGCAACCACGTCGCGGCCGGCCAGGTCTTTCGCGTTCGGCGCGTAACGCTCCATGAAGCGCTCGCCGTGGGCGTTGATCAGGTAGCCACCTTCACCGCGGCAACCTTCGGTAACCAGTACACCGGCGCCGGCGATGCCGGTCGGGTGGAACTGCCACATCTCGATGTCCTGCACCGGTACGCCCGCACGCAGCGCCATGCCGATACCGTCACCCGTGTTGATCAGGGCGTTGGTGGTGGAGGCGTAGATACGACCGGCACCGCCAGTGGCCAGAACGGTGGCCTTGGACTTGATGTACATGGTTTCGCCGGTTTCGATGCAGATTGCGATCACACCGACGAACGCGCCGTCCTGGTTCTTCACCAGGTCAACAGCGTAGTACTCGTTGAGGAAGGTAGTGCCTGCCTTCAGGTTGCCCTGGTACAGGGTGTGCAGCAGCGCGTGACCGGTACGGTCGGAAGCAGCACAGGTACGGGCGGCCTGGCCACCTTTACCGAAGTCCTTGGACTGGCCACCGAACGGACGCTGGTAGATGCGGCCGGTTTCGGTACGCGAGAACGGCAGGCCCATGTGGTCCAGCTCGAAGACCGCAGCCGGGCCTTCCTGACACATGTATTCGATAGCGTCCTGGTCACCGATGTAGTCGGAGCCTTTGACGGTATCGTACATGTGCCAGCGCCAGTCATCGTTCGGGTCGGCCGAAGCGATGGCGCAGGTGATGCCGCCCTGGGCGGATACAGTGTGCGAACGGGTCGGGAAGACCTTGGTGACCACGGCAGTCTTGTGGCCGCCTTGAGCCAGCTGCAGCGCTGCGCGCATGCCGGCGCCGCCGCCACCGATGATGATGGCGTCGAAGGAAATGGTTGGAATGCTAGCCATGGATCAGATACCCCAGAGAATCTGCACACCCCAGACGAAGTAAGCGAACATCGCAACGCCGCATACCGCCTGGAACAGGAAACGAATCGCAGTTGCCGACTTGCCGAACGACATTGGCGTCAGGTAGTCGGTCGCAATGGTCCACATGCCGACCCAGGCGTGAGCGCCCAGGGCAACGAGGGCCAGCAGACTGAAGATCCGCATCGCGTTGTTGGAGAACAGACCATGCCACTGGGTGTAGTCGATGCCTGGGTGGGCGACCACGTAGCCGATCAGGAAGAGGAAGTAAGCCGCGAGAACGACCGCAGAAACGCGCTGCGCCATCCAGTCATAGAGGCCCGAACGCGACAGGTTCGTGACATTGGTTACCATACCCAAACTCCCACCAGAACGATCAGCACCACGGAGATGACGATCACGATTTTCGAGCCCAGCTTGCCGCCTTCCAGCGTCTCACCGATGCCCATGTCCATGATCAGGTGACGTACACCTGCCACGAGGTGATAAAGCAGGGCGGATAGCAGGCCCCAGGTCACGAATTTGGCCAGCGGGCTGGTCAGACACGCCTTCACCTCACCAAAGCCTTCCTCGGAACCCAGCGACTTGCCCAGTGCATAAAGCATGATGGCAAGGCCAAGGAACAGGATGACGCCGGAGATACGATGCAGGATGGACGTGTACGCAGTGACGGGGAGCTTGATGGTCCTTAGGTCTAGGTTTACAGGTCGTTGGCTTTTCACGGCTTTTTTCACACTGAAGAGCCCCTAGCGAATCAGGGCAAAGTTGTTGGTAAGTGTACTGGTCAGGTACCCACCACCCAGGGAACGGCGACCCCCAGCAGTTCGGGCTTGCAAGCCCCTGGCGGTCGGGTTGCGAGTATAGACAGTTAGGCTGCTTATGACAACGTGACGGGGTAGCCCAAATAGCGCATTGCCTTTAACGCACAAAAGGCGTAAATGGGCGAGAATTTCGCGAAAAATCAGGCCTCAATGCCTGTTTCAACAAGCCTTTAGGCAAATTGACATCTGAATTTATCCCTCTATAGTGGTGCGGGCCCTGCGTGGGGGGTCTGTCTGATGATTTCAAGCATTAATAGGAGGCCACATGGCTGACAAAAAAGCGCAGTTGGTCATCGAGGGCGCTGCCCCCGTCGAGCTGCCCATTTTAACCGGCACCGTTGGTCCTGATGTAATCGACGTCCGCGGGTTGGGGGCCACTGGTCACTTCACCTTCGACCCTGGTTTCATGGCGACTGCCTCGTGCGAGTCGAAGATCACCTACATTGACGGCGACAAAGGTATCCTGCTGCACCGCGGCTACCCGATCGAGCAGCTCGCCGAAAAGTCCGACTACCTCGAAACCTGCTACCTGCTGCTCAACGGCGAACTGCCGAATGCCGAGCAGAAGGCCCAGTTCGTCAGCACCGTGAAGAACCACACCATGGTTCACGAGCAGCTGAAGTCCTTCTTCAACGGCTTCCGCCGCGACGCCCACCCGATGGCGGTGATGTGCGGCGTGGTCGGCGCCCTGTCGGCGTTCTATCACGACTCCCTGGACATCAATAACCCGCAACACCGCGAAATTTCCGCGGTGCGCCTGGTCGCCAAGATGCCGACCCTGGCCGCGATGGTTTACAAGTACTCCATGGGCCAGCCGATGATGTATCCGCGCAACGACCTGTCGTACGCGGAAAACTTCCTGCACATGATGTTCAACACCCCGTGCGAGATCAAACCGATCAGCCCGGTGCTGGCCAAGGCGATGGACCGGATCTTCATCCTCCACGCCGACCACGAGCAGAACGCCTCCACCTCTACCGTTCGTCTGGCCGGCTCGTCGGGTGCCAACCCGTTCGCCTGTATCGCCGCTGGTATCGCCGCACTCTGGGGCCCGGCCCACGGCGGTGCGAACGAAGCGGTACTGACCATGCTCGATGAAATCGGCGATGTCTCGAACATCGACAAGTTCATCGCCAAGGCCAAGGACAAGAACGACCCGTTCAAGCTCATGGGCTTCGGTCACCGCGTGTACAAGAACCGCGACCCGCGCGCCACCGTGATGAAGCAGACCTGCGACGAAGTCCTGCGCGAGCTGGGCATCAAGAACGACCCGCAGCTGGAACTGGCCATGCGCCTGGAAGAGATCGCCCTGACCGATCCGTACTTCATCGAGCGCTCGCTGTACCCGAACGTCGACTTCTACTCGGGGATCATCCTCAAGGCGATCGGCATTCCGACCAGCATGTTCACCGTGATCTTCGCCCTGGCACGTACCGTGGGCTGGATCTCGCACTGGAAAGAAATGCTCTCCAGCCCGTACAAGATCGGCCGCCCGCGCCAGCTGTACACCGGCGAGCAGAAGCGCGACATCGTTGCGCTGCAGGACCGCAAGTAAGCTTCCATAGCCGAACGCAAAAAGGCTGCCCTCGGGCAGCCTTTTTTATTCGTCCTGTGCTGGCCTCTTCGCGGGTAAACCCGCTCCCACAGGGACCCCACAGGCCCGAAAGTTTGCGGGATACCTGTGGGAGCGGGTTTACCCGCGAAGAGGCCGGCACAAGTGACACAATGCCTCAGTTTTTCTCAGCCCGCTCCCGCAACCCTTTCAGCGTATTGAACGGCGCATCCACCACGAACTTGTTGGCCACCATCGCCGGCACGCTACCACCCGGCTCGGTGTGCACCTGATAGGTCACTTCCGTGCTGTCACCCTTGGGCACCAGCTTCCAGAAGCCTTCGACCTTCGCCACCCGCACAAAGCCCTTCTCTTCCGGGACGTAGGTTGGCTCTTCCTTCAGGTTGCGCACCAGGCTGCCGTCAGCCCCCTTGACCGTGGTCACATGCAATACCGAGTCCCGCGGCGTGACCGGCCATGGCGTATTGAACTGGGTGTAGGTCCAGCTCTGGTCACCTTCGTGCTTGAGCAGCTTCTGCGACTTGCATTCGTGAATCCATGCACAAGCCCCGACCACATCCTCCTGCAACGCCTGCACCTTGGCCAGCGGCGCCTTGATCACGGTGACGCCTTGATAGGCCTTGTACTTGGAACCGGCCACTTCACTGAGGGAAACCTTGATCCCCTCCTCGTCCTTGGCCACCTGCCAGTTTTCGGCCCAGGCCGCGGGCGACAGCAGAACACCCATGCCACACAGCAGAGCAATACGCTTGAACGATCTCATCATGTTTATCCTTGTTGTCGAAGATCCAGCCTGTCACGCCGCCGTCATCTGCTCCCACCAGCCAAGAATCCTGATGGCCTCGTCACGGTCACTGCCGCATACCTCCACATCCGCCTTGAAACCGCCACACACTGCCGGCCGCTCGGGCTTGCCGAACAGGTCGCAGAGGTTGTCGACGGTCAGGTGCAGGCAGCGCTCGCCAGCCGGCTTGCCATTGGGCATGCGCGGCATCGCAGAGGTGATGGACGGGGCGATGCAGCAGGCACCACAGCCCTCACGGCAATTCATGGCTATTCACCAAAATCAGGACTCCCTGGAACAAAACGGGACGAACGTCCCTGGATAGTAACCGCTCAAACAGGCGTTTGAAATTGCTGGCATGATGAAATCTGCCGTGACCCGGCAGTCAGTTCACCTGCTACTGGCGGTACTCGAAATCGATGGCCGCCCCTTCCACGTCGCGACGGCTGTCATTGCGCAGCTGCAGCTGCATTTCGTTGCTGATCAACCGGCCATTGAGCTGGAACGGGCTGTCGCTGGTCTCCGGCTTTTCAGTGAACATGGGTGGCAGCAAAGGCTTGCGTCGCTGTATCGGCGAAGGGCTGCCCACATTCGGCTCAAGGTCATCGACCATATCGGCCGGCAGGCTGAGGTCCAGCTTCGCCTTGGGTAGCGGCTTGGCAACCTCCTTGCTCACCTGCTTGCGCGCCGGCCTGGCCTTGCTGTTACCGGCTTTTTTTGCAGGCTGCTTGTGCGCTGGCCTGGCTGCGGCTTTCTGCACCGGCTTGGCTTTCTGCACCGGCGCCGCCTGCGCCTGGCCTGCCGGCTGCGCAGCCTGGGCAACACCAGCCAGGCTGCCGAGCGGTACAAGGCACAAGATCAGGGCATAACGGCGCAAAGCATTCATGGCAAATAGACAGACTGGCAGGAAAAGTGCGTATGCTCCCTGTTCCACGGGCGCGTGGCAAGCCTACAAAAGTGCCGCTGCTGGCTCCCGGCACAATTGCTGAGCCAGCAAACCGAGCGTGATCACCGCGCGCTCGGCTTCCTTGTTCCAGGGTATACCGCAATTAAGCCGGATACAGTGGTTGAACTGCTCGGTGTTACTGAAGATCAGCCCCGGCGCAATACTGATACCCTGCTCCAGCGCGCGCACATGCAGCTCCTGGGTATTGACCCGCCCCGGCAGGCTCACCCACAGGATGAAACCGCCCGTCGGCCGGGTCATCTGGGTACCCTCGGGGAAGTGCTGCTGCACCGCCAGCTGGTAGGCACTGAGGTTCTTGCGGTACTCCTGGCGGATGTAACGCAGGTGCCGGTCGTAGCCGCCATTTTCCAGGTAGGCCGCCACACCCATCTGCGTCACGCTGCAGGCCGAGTGGGTGGTGAAGGTTTGCAGGCGCTGGATCTCGTCCTGATAGCGCCCGGCGATCATCCAGCCAACGCGAACGCCGGGGGACAGGGTCTTGGAAAAACTCGAGCAATAGATCACCCGGTCCAGCCGGTCGAATGCCTTGAGCGCCTTGGTCTTGCCCTGCTCGAACATCAGCTCGCCATAGATGTCATCCTCGACGATCTGGATATCGAAGTCCGACGCCAGGCGCAGCAACTGCTTCTGCCGCTCTTCCGGGACAGTGCCACCCAGCGGGTTGCTGAGGCGCGCAGTCAGAACCAGGGCCTTGATCGACCACTGGTTGGCCGCCAGCTGCAGCGCTTCGAGGCTGATACCGGTGGACGGGTCGCTGGGGATCTCGATCACCTTCAGGCCCAGCAGGTCGGCCAGTTGCAGCAGCCCGTAATAGGTGGGCGATTCGGCGGCGATCAGGTCGCCGGGACGGGTCAGCACGCGCAGAGACATCTGCAGCGCATCGACACAGCCATGGGTCACGATCACTTCACGCGGGTCGACCAGCACACCGGCATCACGCATGCGAATGGCGATCTGCCGGCGCAGCGGCTCGAAACCGGGGCTGAACATGTAGCTGAAGGCACGCGGGCTGTGGAAGCGCGTGACCTTGGCGATCTGCTGGTGCAAGGCACGGACCGGCAGGTAATCGACGTGCGGCACTGCGGCGCCGAACGGGAACACGCCATCACGACGCGCCTCGGTCAGCACCTGCTGGATGATACTGGCGCGGGTGACCAGGCCGGGGCGCTCGACCCGGGCGATGTCCGGGGTCTGCGCGGTCAGGGCCGGGGTCTGGTGCACGTAGTAGCCGGACTGCGGCCGCGCACGGATCAGCCCCTGGTCCTCGAGATTGGCATAGGCCTGCAGCACCGTGGCATGGCTGACATTGAGCTGGGCGCTCATCTTGCGCACGGAGGGTACCCGCTCGCCTGGCTGGTAGACACCACGACGGATGTCATCGGCCAGTTGCTGGGCGATACGCTGGTACAACAGCAGGTTGGTCATGGCTGGCTCTCGACGCGCGGACGGGCTCGTTGTTCTTGTGTCGCTCACTGACGGTAGAGGATACCGTAACAGTTGCAAAGTGTACTGGGACAGATCGCAGGATAGTCAACAATACAGTTGCGTGACAGCCATGGAAACGATCAAACCCGGGTAGCCCGACGAAAAGCCGGGGGCGCTCTGCGCCCCTTTCGCGACACAAGGCCGCTCCTACAGGTACTGTGCATACCTTGAAGTTAACACTGTACCTGTGGGAGCGGCTTTAGCCGCGAACACCGGCAAAGCCGGTGCCATCCACCGCGCCGCCAAGCGGTCAGCGTGCTGGCGCCAGCTTGCCCTTGTCATCGGAGAACACGATCTCCACCCGACGGTTCTGCGCCCTGCCCCGCTCCGAGGCATTGGCCTCGATCGGGTACTGGTCGCCATAGCCCTCGACCTGCAGGCGCTTCTCGTCGATGCCCAGGTCTACCAGCATGTCGGCCACGGCCTGCGCCCGATCACGCGACAGCTTCAGGTTGTCCTCAGCCGGGCCGGTGCTGTCGGTATAGCCCTCGATCCGCACCACCCGGCGCGGGTTGAGCTGGAGGAACTGCACCAGCTTGAGCACGGTACGGCTGGCCGAGTTCTTCAGGTCGGCGCGGCCGGTGTCGAACAGCACGTCCCCCAGGGTCATCACCAGACCACGGTCGGCCTGCTCCGAGGCCAGCGCGGCGATCTGCGACTCGACCCACTTGCCCTGCTGCTGAACACTGACCAGCTTGGCCTCGCGCAGGGCCAGCTGCAGGCGCTGGCGCTCCAGGTCGAGCTTGGCCTGGCGTTCCTGGTTCAGCGCCAGCTTGGCATGCTCGCTGGCAATTTCGCTGTAGCGCTGGCTCAGGAAGGCGTAATGGCGCACGTCGGCACCGGTGCCGATGTAGCTGGACAGGCGCTCGGCACGGGCCAGCGACTCGCCCGCGCGAATCACGTCACGCGGCGCGCTGCGCAACACATTGGAATCATCCTTGACCTTCTGGAAAGCTGCAGTGGCATCATCCAGCGCTGCGCTGCTGCGCTGGCTGGCGCAGCCTTGCAAACCTGCCGCCAGCGCCAGCACTGCCAGCGCGGCCAATGGCACACGACGGATCATGGCTGCACCTCCAACTGCTTGCGCAGGCGCTGGACCCGCGACTGCAGCAGTTGCAGCTGCTCTTCGCTCTTCTGGTTCAGTACCTGGGCCTCGGCCAGGCGCGCATCCAGTTCGGCCTGCTCGGCACGCATGCGCGCATCGCGGTAGTCTTCGGTGAGCATGTTGGCCTTGGCCCGGGCCAGCTTGTCTTCAGCCAGCTTGAGCGCATCGACCTGCTCGGTGGCACCGACGGCCCTGGCCTGCTCCAGCGCCTGTTCGGAAATGCGCATCTGCTCGTTAGGGGCCGGATCGTTGGCGCAGCCAGCCAGGCCGAGCACGGCCAGGGCAAGGATTAGTGGTTGGGTTCTCACGCAATCTTCCTAGTGTTTGGGGGCGTCCGACGACACCTGCAGCTGCGCTTTCCAGCGCTCGACATTACGTTGCAGCACGGCCTCGGATGCTCCGGAGATCGGCAATTCTGTCAGTTTTTTCGCCAATTGCCCACGCAACCAGCTGTCATTGCAGGCCGAATTGTGCGACAGGGCCAGGTACAGGCCCGGCCGATCCACCGGCAGGCCGCGGGCGATCAGGTCATTGCTCATGCCCAGGCTCTGGGCCATGGCCATGCCCGAATAGCGGCCAGCGAGCACATAGTCCACCTGGCCGAGCACCAGCTTCTGGAACGCCTGGGTCAGGTTCTGTGCTGGCACCAGTTTCAGCTGGGCCTTGGCGAAAGCGGTAAAGGCCGGGGTCAGCCGCGCACGCTCGGACAAACTGCCCTGGTACTGGGCCAGGTCCGCCGGGCCCTCGAAGGCCAGTGTGGCGTCGTGGCGCGTCCACACCAGGTATTCGTTGAGCTGCAGGGGTGGATGGATGTAGTCCAGCGCGGTCAGTTGCTCCACCTGCATGGGGGTGTCGAGCAGCAGGTCCATGCGCCCGCTACGTACTTCTTCCAGCGCCTGGTCACGACGACCGGCGCTCAGCACCTCCACCTTCACGCCCAGTTCGCCAGCCACCTGGCGCAGCAGATCGACGTTGGCGCCGATCAGGTGTTTCGGGTCGTTCGGGTCCCGCCACGAATAGGGCGGCGCATCAGGGCTGCCGGTTGCCACCAGGCGCTCGCACTTGCCTGCCGCCATGGCCAGCGGCGAAACCAGCACCGCCATGCATGCCAGCACCCTGCCTGCTTTACGCAGCACCATTGCTCACTCCTTGTATTGCTTTGCCCGGCCCGATCGCCGGCAAGCCAGCTCCCACAGGTACAGCACCGCCCTTGAGAACTGCGCTGTACCTGTGGAGCCGGCTTGCCAGCGATCGGGCCGGAAATGACCACAAAAAAACCCGGCCCCCTGTACGAGGGCCGGGTTCTTTATAAGTGAAGCAGGCAGATCAGACCAGCTTTTCCAGCTCCGGAACCGCTTCGAACAGGTCAGCGACCAGGCCGTAGTCGGCTACCTGGAAGATCGGCGCTTCTTCGTCCTTGTTGATCGCCACGATCACCTTGGAGTCCTTCATGCCGGCCAGGTGCTGGATCGCGCCGGAGATACCGACGGCGATGTACAGCTGTGGCGCAACGATCTTGCCGGTCTGGCCGACCTGCATGTCGTTCGGCACGAAGCCGGCGTCGACCGCGGCGCGCGAGGCACCGACGGCAGCGCCGAGCTTGTCGGCCAGGCTGTACAGGTGCTTGAAGTTGTCACCGTTGCCCATGCCACGGCCGCCGGAAACGACGATCTTGGCAGCGGTCAGCTCTGGGCGGTCGGACTTGGCCAGCTCTTCACCAACGAAGGCCGAGATGCCGGCGTTGTGCGCGGCGCCGACGGCTTCGATGGAAGCCGAACCACCTTCGGCGGCCACGGCGTCGAAGCCGGTGGTACGCACGGTGATGACCTTGATGGCAGCGCTCGATTGCACGGTGGCAATGGCGTTACCGGCATAGATCGGGCGCTTGAAGGTGTCAGCGGACTCGACCGAGATGATCTCGGAGATCTGGTCCACGTCCAGCAGCGCGGCAACGCGCGGCAGGATGTTCTTGCCGTTGGTGGTGGCCGGAGCCAGCACGTGGCTGTAGCCCTTGGCCAGCTCGACGATCAGCGGCGCAACGTTTTCTGGCAGGGCGTGGGCGTAGGCAGCGTTATCGGCAACCAGCACCTTGGCCACGCCAGCAATCTTGGCTGCGGACTCGGCAACGCCACCGACGTTTGCGCCTGCGACCAGCACGTGGATATCACCACCGATCTTGGCGGCAGCGGCAACAGTGTTCAGGGTGGCCGGGGCTACGGCACCGTTTTCATGTTCAGCGACAACCAGGATAGTCATTTAGATTACCTTCGCTTCGTTCTTCAGCTTCTCGACCAGTTCGGCCACCGATTTGACCTTGATGCCAGCGCTGCGGGCAGCCGGGGCTTCAACCTTCAGGGTCTTGTTGGTGGAGGCGAGGGAAACGCCCAGCGCGTCTGGAGTAACGGTCTCCAGCGGCTTCTTCTTGGCCTTCATGATGTTCGGCAGCGACGCGTAGCGTGGCTCGTTCAGGCGCAGGTCGGTGGTGACGATGGCCGGCAGGTTCAGTGCAACGGTCTGCAGGCCGCCGTCGATTTCACGGGTGACGTTCAGCTTGTCGCCAGCAACTTCCACCTTGGAAGCGAAGGTACCTTGGGCGAAGCCGGTCAGCGCAGCCAGCATCTGGCCGGTCTGGTTGTTGTCGCTGTCGATGGCCTGCTTGCCGAGGATGACCAGCTGAGGCTGCTCTTTGTCGACAACGGCTTTCAGCGCCTTGGCCACAGCCAGGGAATTCAGTTCGTCAGCGGCTTCGACCAGGATGGCACGGTCGGCACCCAGGGCCAGGGCGGTACGCAGTTGCTCCTGGGCAGTGGTCGGGCCGACGGAAACGACGACGATCTCGGTCGCGACGCCCTTTTCCTTCAGGCGTACGGCTTCTTCCACGGCGATTTCGCAGAAGGGGTTCATGGACATCTTGACGTTAGCAAGGTCGACGCCGGAGTTGTCCGCCTTGACGCGAACCTTGACGTTATAGTCGACCACTCGTTTGACAGCTACAAGAACCTTCATGGATTCCTCGTTACTCTCCGGTGAATAGATAGTCGCCAGGGGCAGAGCCCTGCGATGCGCGTGGGTACAAGGGCACCTCTAAAAACGTACCGGGAGGCGGTAACTTCACAGTGACCGAACAGTCTTGTCCGGACTCTTGCGACAAATACTCACGGGTCATTTTCTGTCGTGGCGTGTAAACTCCACTACAAACCGGCCCAAGGCCGCAAAACCCTGCTCCACACCTGGTCTTTAGAGGTGTACCTGCGCCCGGCTGCAAGCCTACGGCGAACGTAAAACCGCTCGTATCTTGACCGTAACACCCAATCCGGTCAATACGGCAAATCGGTCACCCTCCAGCCGCGTTCCTGTGATTTTACTGGCCTGCGGCAAATTCAAACAAACGTTTGTATTGGACCCGCCAAGTGGTGTAGATATAATGCGCGGCCAAGACAAAACGGTGTAGTCCGTCATTTGCCCAGCTACAGTTCCGCCGTTGCGTAGAACCGCTGCGAATGCCCCGCGCACCCATAAGACAAAGCAACAGCACGAGCCTTGATGAGTAGGAGAGAACCAGTGGAACGCGAATACATGGAATTCGACGTGGTCATCGTCGGCGCCGGCCCGGCGGGCCTGTCCGCCGCCTGCCGCCTGAAGCAGAAGGCCGCCGAAGCCGGTAGCGAAATCAGCGTCTGCGTGGTGGAAAAAGGCTCTGAAGTCGGCGCCCACATCCTCTCCGGCGCGGTGTTCGAACCCCGTGCCCTGAACGAGCTGTTCCCAGACTGGAAAGAGCTCGGCGCGCCGCTGAACACCGAAGTGAAGCGTGACGACATCTACGTGCTCAAGGATGCCGGCAGCTCGACCAAGGTGCCTGACCTGTTCGTGCCCAAGACCATGCACAACCAGGGCAACTACATCATCTCGCTGGGCAATCTGTGCCGCTGGCTGGCCCAGCAGGCCGAGAACCTGGGCGTGGAAGTCTACCCGGGCTTCGCCGCCCAGGAAGCGCTGTTCGATGAAAACGGCGTGGTACGCGGCATTGTCACCGGCGACATGGGCGTCGACCGCGAAGGCAACCCGAAAGACGGCATGTACACCCCTGGCATGGAGCTGCGTGGCAAGTACACCCTGTTCGCCGAAGGCTGCCGTGGCCACATCGGCAAGCAGCTGATCAAGCGCTTCAACCTGGATAGCGAAGCCGACGTGCAGCACTACGGCATCGGCCTGAAGGAAATCTGGGAAATCGACCCGGCCAAGCACGAGCAGGGCCTGGTGGTGCACACCGCCGGCTGGCCGCTGGACGTGATGGCCAAGGACAACACCGGTGGTTCGTTCCTCTATCACCTGGAAAACAACCAGGTGGTGGTCGGCCTGATCGTCGACCTGTCCTACGCCAACCCGTACCTGTCGCCGTTCGACGAGTTCCAGCGCCTCAAGCACCACCCGGTGATGGCGCAATATCTCGAAGGCGGCAAGCGCATCAGCTACGGTGCCCGTGCCATCTGCAAGGGCGGCTTCAACTCGCTGCCGAAGATGGTCTTCAACGGCGGCGCGCTGATCGGCTGCGACCTGGGCACCCTGAACTTCGCCAAGATCAAGGGCAGCCACACCGCGATGAAGTCCGGCATGCTGGCCGCCGAAGCGGTGGCTGACGCACTGATCGCCGGCAGCGAAGGCGGTGACCAGCTCAACGGCTACGTCAGCGCCTTCAAGGCCAGCTGGCTGTACGAGGAGTTGTTCGCCAGCCGCAACTTCGGCCCGGCCATGCACAAGTTCGGCCCGCTGCTGGGCGCTGCGTTCAACTATGTGGACCAGAACTGGTTCGGCGGCAAGCTGCCGTTCACCCTGCACGACACCAAGCCGGACTACGCCTGCCTGAAGCTGGCGGCCGAGTCGCAGAAGATCGACTACCCGAAACCGGACGGCAAGCTCAGCTTCGACAAGCTCAGCTCGGTATTCCTCTCCAGCACCAACCACGAAGAGGAACAACCCTGCCACCTGAAGCTGACCGACCCGAACGTGCCGATCGCCAGCAACCTGCCGCTGTACGACGAGCCGGCCCAGCGCTACTGCCCGGCGGGCGTGTACGAAGTGGTCACTCAGGAGGATGGCAACAAGCGCTTCCAGATCAACGCGCAGAACTGCGTGCACTGCAAGACCTGCGACATCAAGGACCCGGCCCAGAACATCACCTGGGTCACCCCTGAAGGCGCTGGCGGGCCGAACTACCCGAACATGTAAGGCCCCTGCCCTGCGCTAACGAAAAGCCCCCGGTTCTCACGAGCCGGGGGCTTTTTGTTTTACCTGTTCTGGCAGTACTGGCCCGTGTAGGAGCGGCCTTGTGTCGCGATGGGCTGCGCAGCAGCCCCGATGGTTTGCGCTGGAGCATAGGTCCTGGGGCTGCTGCGCAGCCCATCGCGACACAAGGCCGCTCCTACAAAGTCCGCGTGCCATCCCACTGTGGTGCCGGCTCAGGAAGTCTGTCTCAGCCCCCAAGACCATTACACGCTCATTTGTCACCACACATGATGGGCATCGGCTCCGCGGCAAACGCCAATGGCTCCCGACGCCCGAAATACAAGGCCGTCAGCAACCCCACCGTACCCATGACCAGACAAAAGCCGACACACACCCACGGGCTCCACGGCATCAGCGCAATCAGCGCCAGCGGCGTGGTGCTGGCCCAAAGCGCGTAGGCCACGTTATAGGTAAAGGAGATGCCCGACACGCGGATCTCGGCCGGGAACAACCCGACCATCACTGACGGCACCACGCCCACCACGCCGCAGGACAGGCCCGCCAGCGCATAGGCCAGCCAGGTCATGCCCCACTGCCCCACCAGGCTGGCATACAACGCGCCGATGCCCACTGGCAGCAACAGGCTGTAGAGCATCAATGCGCGCCAGGCGCCTGCACGGTCGACCAGCAGCCCGGCCAGCACGCAGCCGATGTTGAGGAAGACGATGCCCACGCTGCTAAGGGCAAAGGTGTGCCCGGCACTCATGCCGAAGCGCTGCTGCATCACTGTCGGGGTAATCACCACCAGCACCACCACGGCGGAAGTCAGCACGCAGGTCAGCAGCGCCGCCGGGATCAACGCCCGGCGGTGTTCGCCCAGCACCCGCCGCAGCGGGAAGTTCACCGGCTGCTCCTGGCGCGCGCGCAGGGCAAGGAACACCGGTGTTTCGCTGAGCCAACGACGCAGCCACACGCCGATCACGCCGAATACCCCGCCGAGCAGGAACGGGTAGCGCCAGGCGTAGTCGAGGATTTCCTGCGGGGTGAACACTTGCGCCAGCAAGGTCGCGGTCAGTGCCCCCAGCAGATAGCCAAAGGTCAGGCCGGCCTGCAGGAAGCCCAGGGCATAACCGCGCCGCCCGGCTGGCGCGTGCTCGGCGACGAAAGTCCAGGCGCTCGGCACCTCGCCGCCCACCGCCGCGCCCTGCAGGATACGCAGTGCCAGCAGGATCAGCGGCGCGGCATAGCCGATGTCGGCGTAGGTCGGCATCACCCCGATCAACAGGCACGGCAGGGCCATCATCAGGATGCTCAGGCTGAAGACCCGCTTGCGTCCCAGGTGGTCGGCGAAGTGCGCCATCAGGATGCCGCCCAGCGGCCGCGCCAGGTAGCCGGTGACGAAGATTCCGAAGCTTTGCAGCAGGCGCAGCCATTCGGGCATCTCGGGCGGGAAGAACAGCTGGCTGAGGGTCAGCGCAAAGAATACGAAGATGATGAAGTCGTAGATTTCCAGCGCGCCGCCCAACGCCGCCAGGCCCAGGGTCCGGTGGTCGCCGCGGCTGAACCGGGGCGGGCGAGCGGTATCGATGGCAGTCATGGCAGGGTCCGCAAATCGGCAAAGGGCAAGAGGATAGCAAATAGCTGCCCCCTTGCCCTGCCCGCTGCGGCTTTAGCGGTTGAATATGGTGTTGACGAAATTGGCCTTCGGCCGTGGCCGCACCGTGGCAGCTGGGATGGCACCCGGCAGCGGCAGCTTGCCGACCAGCAGCGGCGTATCGATGATCGCCATGAACGCCTCCAGTGCCTCGTTGTCGGGCACCTGGGGCAGGCTCAGGCTGACGGCCTGGCGCTCGGTCTGCGGCACCATGGGCACTTGCAACTGGTTAGAGTGATAAAGAAGGGCGTGCTGGATCTGCGTGCTGACGCGACAGAAGCGCGCCAGGTCGACCCCGACATGGCTGGCCAGCTCGATATTGCCCAACAGCAGGTGGAAAGGCTGCAAGGCACTCAGCACCAGGCGCTGCAGCTCCTCGAAGCTGTCCACTGGCGCTATCCGGTAGTAACCCAGGCCGTTGAGCAGCCGCTCCAGTTGCAGGCGCTGGCAGGGGTGTGCGTCGGCGATGAGGATGCGCAGGGTCTTGTTGGCCATGGTGGGACCTGGGCAGTTGGCTAATGGGTAGGCTCCATGACCAAACTGCGCCAGTAAGGGCTGCTGCCAAGGCTACGCCTGGCAGGGGTCTTCTTTGATAGAAGTCGGGAAAACCGTGGAAATCAAGTGATCGGCTGACGGAATTTTCATCTGCATTCAACCCGGCGATCAGGATTCCCACTCGCGCATGCGCACCCGGCAGTGCTTCATGGCATTGACGATGTGCTTCTCCACCAGGCTGCGGGAAATACCCAGGTGCTCGGCAATCTGCTGGTGTGACAGGCCTTCGAGCTTGCGCAGCAGGAAGCAGTCGCGGCAGACCTTGCTCAGCTCATCCAGCGCGCGCTGCATCAGTGCCAGGCGCTGGTCGAGCTGCATGTCGTGGGTCGGCGCCGGGGTATGCCAGCGCTCGTCGCTGTCCAGCACCTCCAGCGGCTCGGCCTGGCGTACCTGATGCCGCCGGTGGCGGTCGACCACCAGGTTGAGCGCGGTGCGGTAAAGGAAGGCACGCGGGTGCTCGATGCGCTCGGCGTCGGTGCGTTCCAGCACCCGCAGGTAGGCATCGTGCGCCACGTCTTCGGCGGCCTGACGATTGCCCAGGCGCGCGGAAAGGAAGCCCACCAGTTCGCGATAGTAATGTTCCACGACGTTACCTGAGATCGTCCTGCCAGCCTATGCCAGAAAGCCCTTTCAGGCAGCAACGCGGGACCGAGTGATGTCAGCGTGCGATCTTACAAATTATAATTATTCTCAGCAACAAGGTGCATGGAGCAACACCGCCACCACCCCAAGTGTATGCGCCCGTCTGTAGGAGTGGCCTTGTGTCGCGAAAGGGCCGCAAAGCGGCCCCGGCAATCTGCAGTGATGCGAAGATCCTGGGGGCGCTTCGCACCCCTTTCGCGACACAAGGCCGCTCCTACACAGACCGCGCCAAACTCACTGCGCTAAATCCCCTTCTGCCGCTTTCGTCTATCTGGCACCCCCTCGGCTGGATGTCTGCATGAGACCTTTAACCAACACCCGTCGCCGGCTCCTGCTCAGCAGCCTGGGCCTGCTCGGCCTGGGCTGCCTGCTGGCCTGGAAGGCCCTGCCCTACGGCGCACAGCCGCTCAGCACGGTCGCAGTGACCCGCGCCGACATCGAAAGCAGCGTCACCGCACTGGGCACCCTGCAACCAAGGCGCTACGTGGACGTCGGTGCCCAGGCGTCGGGGCAGATCCACACCCTGCATGTGGAGGTCGGCGACACGGTGCGCAAAGGCCAGTTGCTGGTCGAGATCGACCCTTCGACCCAGCAGGCCCGGCTGGATGCCGGCCGCTACTCGATCGACAACCTCAAGGCCCAGCTGGCCGAACAACGCGCGCAGTTCCAACTGGCCCGGCAGCAGCTCAAACGCCAACGGGACCTGGCCGCTGCCGGTGCCACCCGCGACGAAGACGTACAAACGGCCGCCGCACAGCTGAAGGTCACCCAGGCGCGCATCGACATGTTCCAGGCGCAGATCCGCCAGGCCCAGGCCAGCCTGCGCAGCGACGAGGCCGAGCTGGGCTACACGCGCATCTACGCGCCGATGGACGGCACGGTAGTGGCGGTGGATGCCCGTGAGGGGCAAACCCTCAATGCCCAACAGCAAACCCCGTTGATCCTGCGCATCGCCAAGCTCTCGCCGATGACCGTGTGGGCCCAGGTGTCGGAGGCCGACATCGGCAAGGTCACCCCGGGCATGACCGCCTACTTCACCACCCTGGCCGGCGGCAAGCGCCGCTGGACCAGCACCGTGCGGCAAGTGCTGCCGATCCCGCCCAAGCCCCTGGAGCAGGCCAGCCAGGGTGGCGGCAGCCCGGCCAGCGTCAGCAATGGCAGTGCCGGCAGCCAGGTGGTGCAGTACAGCGTGCTGCTGGATGTCGACAACCCGGACGGCGCGCTGATGGCCGAGATGACCACGCAGGTGTTCTTTGTCGCAGGCAAAGCCAGCCAGGTGCTGACCGTACCACTGGCCGCGCTGGACGACGGCGATGGCCTGCGCCTGGCGCATGTGCTGACCCGCGACGGCAAGGTGGAACAGCGCCAGGTACGCACCGGCCTCAGCGACCGCCTGCGCGTGCAGGTGCTGGACGGCCTCAACGAAGGCGAACGCCTGGTGATCGGCGCCCCTGGCGTCAGCGGAGGTTGAATGAGCACACCCCTGATCGAGCTGGTCGACATCCGTAAATCCTACGGCGGCGTCGAAACGCCCAAGGTCGATATCCTCCATGGCATCAGCTTGCGCATCCATCCCGGCGAGTTCGTCGCCATCGTCGGCGCCTCCGGCTCCGGCAAGTCGACCTTGATGAATATCCTCGGCTGCCTCGACCGCCCCACTTCCGGCAGCTACCGCTTCGCCGGAAAGGATGTGGCCGAACTGGGCAGCGACGAACTGGCCTGGCTGCGCCGCGAGGCGTTCGGCTTCGTGTTCCAGGGCTACCACCTGATCCCCTCGGGCTCGGCCCAGGAAAACGTCGAAATGCCGGCCATCTATGCCGGCCTTGCCGCCAGCGAACGCCACGCCCGTGCCAGCGCCCTGCTCGGTCGCCTGGGCCTGGCCAGCCGCACCGGCAACCGCCCGCACCAGTTGTCTGGCGGCCAGCAACAACGGGTGTCGATTGCCCGGGCGTTGATGAATGGCGGCCATATCATCCTCGCCGACGAACCCACCGGCGCCCTCGACAGCCACAGCGGCACCGAAGTGATGGCGTTGCTCGACGAGCTGGCCAGCCAGGGCCACGTGATCATCCTGATCACCCATGACCGCAACGTCGCGGCGCGGGCGCAGCGCGTGATCGAAATTCGCGACGGCCTGATCATCAGCGATTCGGCCGCCGAAAAGCCCACGGTCGACAACGGCCGCGGGCTGCAGGCCGACCAGCTGCGCCAGCGCCTGGACCGTGGCGCGACCTTGCACGGGGCGTGGAAAGGCGAATTGCTCGAAGCCCTGCAGGCGGCCTGGCGGGTGATGTGGGTCAACCGCTTCCGCACCGCCCTGACCCTGCTGGGCATCGTCATCGGCGTGGCCTCGGTGGTGGTGATGCTGGCAGTGGGCGAAGGCAGCAAGCGCCAGGTCATGGCGCAGATGGCAGCCTTCGGCTCGAACATCCTCTACCTCAACGGCAAGCCGGCGAGCCTGGGCGAGCAGGCCGGCACCATCACCCTCGACGATGTCGCTGCCATCGGCCAACTGCCGCAGGTCAAGCACGTGATGCCGGTGATCGGCGAAAAGATGATGGTGCGCCACGGCAACAACAGCCAGCGGTTCTATGTGGGTGGCAACAACACCGGGTTCCCCGAGATTTTCAACTGGCCGGCGGTGCAAGGCAGCTTCTACACCGATGCCGATGAAGCCAACGCTGCCGCGGTGGCGGTGATCGGCCAGAAAGTGCGGGAAAAGATGCTCGACCCTGGGCGCGACCCTCTGGGGCAGTACCTGCTGATCGGCAATGTGCCGTTCCAGGTGGTCGGCATCCTGGCCGGCAAGGGCGCCAGCTCTGGCGACCAGGACAGCGACGGGCGCATCGTGGTGCCCTACTCCGCCGCAGCCATCCGCCTGTTCGGCCAGCGCGACCCGGACTACATCGCCGTTGCCGCCCTGGACTCCACGCGGGTCAACGAGGCCGAAGCGGCCATCGACAAGCTGCTGCGCCAGCGCCACAACGGCCGCCAGGACTTCGAGCTGACCAATGACGCGGCGCTGATCCAGGCCGAGGCGCGCACGCAGAACAGCCTGTCGCTGATGCTGGGGGCGATCGCCGCGATCTCGCTGCTGGTGGGCGGCATCGGCGTGATGAACATCATGTTGATGACGGTGCGCGAGCGCACCCGTGAAATCGGCATCCGCATGGCCACTGGTGCGCGCCAGCGCGACATCCTGCGGCAATTCCTCAGCGAGGCGGTGATGCTGTCGATGGTCGGCGGCCTGGCCGGCATCGTCCTGGCCCTGGCCATCGGTGGCGGCCTGATTCTGGCCGAAGTGGCGGTGGCCTTTGCCCTGCCCGCCATGCTCGGCGCCTTCGCCTGCGCCGTCGTCACCGGCACCGTGTTCGGCTTCATGCCAGCGCGCAAGGCCGCCCGCCTCGACCCGGTCAAAGCCCTTACCAGCGAATAACCCATGACTCTGCCCAGCCGCATCAGCCTGTTGACCTTATGCGTATGCCTCGCCGCCTGCAGCACGCCGCCAACACCCGCCAGCGGCATCGCCGCGCCATCCGCCTGGCAAGGCGAGGCCGCATCACCCTCAGTACAACTGCCAACGACACAGTGGTGGCAAGCCTTCGCCAGCAGCGAGCTCGACCGCCTGGTACAGCACGCCCTGCACAATGCCCATGACCTGGCTGCCGCCACTGCGCGGGTACGCCAGGCCCAGGCCCGCGCGGTCATTGCCGGCGCGCCGCTGTTGCCGGAGCTGAAGCTGGGCCTGGACGGCAGCCGCCAACGCCTGCTGCACGGTGACGGCTATGACCAACTGGATGTCAGCCGCAGCGAGCCCACCAGCACCTCGTTCGACATGCAGCTCAGCGCCAGCTATGAAATCGACTTCTGGGGCGGCCTGCGGGCGACCCGTGACAGCGCCCTGCGCAGCCTGGATGCCAGCCGCTTCGACCGCCAGACCGTGGCGCTGACCCTGGTCAGCGCGGTAGCCGACAGTTACCTGCAGGGCCTGGCTTTGCAGGAACAGTTGCGCATTGCCCGCCTCAACCTGCGCAATGCCCAGGACGTGCTGGGCCTGGTCGAGGCACGCCAGCGCAGCGGGTCCGCCACGCGCCTGGAACTGGCCCAGCAGCGCAGCCTGGTGGCCGCGCAGCAACGCCAGCTGCCGTTACTGGAACAGAAGTGGCAAGACAGCCGGGTCACCCTGGCGACCCTGCTCGGCGACCCGGTGCAGTCGCTACCCACCAGCCAGGACGCGATCAACACCCTGCAATGGCCCACCATTGGCAGCGGCGTGCCCAGCGAGCTGCTCACCCGCCGCCCGGACATTGCCGCGGCGGAAGCACGACTGGCCGCTGCCAGCGCCAACGTGCAGGTCGCCCGCGCCGCCATGCTGCCCAAGCTCACCCTCGGGGCCAACCTGGGAGCTGGCGCCAATACCTTTGCCCATTTGTTCGACAGCTCCTACTACACCCTCACCAGCGGCCTGGTCGCGCCGATCTTCAACAATGGCCGGCTGCGTGCCGCGCGTGAACTGGCCGAGGCTGAACAGATGGAGTTGCTGGAGACCTACCGCAGCAGCATCCTGGCCGCTTTTGCCGATGTCGAGAAAGCGCTCAATGCGATCCAGGGCGTGGACCGCCAGCGGCAGTGGCAGGATGAAGAGGTGGCGCAGGCGCGGCTGGCGTTCGACCTGGCGCAGCAGCGTTATGGCGCGGGAGCGGAGACGCTGTTGAGCGTGCTGGAGACCCAGCGCACCTTGTATGTGGCGCAGGACCAGCAGGCACAACTGCGCCTGGCCCGGTTGCAGGGTAGCGTGGCGTTGTACAAGGCATTGGGGGGTGGGTGGCAGGTCGGGCAGTAAACCGCGTTGCCTTCCGGGGCTGCTGCGCAGCCCATCGCGACGCAAGGCCGCTCCCACAGGTTCAAGCCATGCGCCGTCATGTGGGAGCGGCCTTGTGTCGCGAAAGGGGCGCAGAGCGCCCCCAATCAACGCGAGCGCTGCGCCACCTTCATGTTGCGCGCATACCACGGCCGCTGCGGTACCTTGGGCCGCAGCTTGTCGAGCAGGTCGTCATCGCTGTAGATGATGCGCAAGGCCAGCTTCATGGTCTCCGGGTCCATCTCTACACTGCGCCCGGGCCGCAAACCCGGCACCGTCGAGCAGCCATGGGTATCCGGCCCCAGCCACGGGTCGGCCACCTCCACCCAGCGCCCTGGCGCAAACCATGGCACGCCATTGACTTCCAGGCGCCGCACCTCGCCCGGGTGCAGCCGCTCATGAGCGTGGAACCAGTCCTCGATGCGGTCGTCGATCCAGCCATGAAAGTGCCAGAACACCGGGTTCACATGGGATGAAAACGGGTCACCGAGAAAATCGTTCTGTTCGGCGAACCAGCGGTCGGCAAAATCATCCGGCGTGCGCGCCGTCGGCACCGGCATGCCGTTGGAGGGGTCGCGCGGCACCGATGCCCAGCGCATGTGCAGCCAGTCGTGCAGGCCCAGCTCCACTTCCGAACCGAACTGGCCCAGGGTCAAGGTGCTCAGGTACTCCGGGTCGGTGTAGCGCGACTCCCAGACCAGGAAGTTGCCATGGAAGGTATCCGGCGTCTTGATGTCGCGCACCCACTGGGTGTAATCCGCATCACCGCTGGCCAGCCAGGTGGGCGGCAGGGCATTGCCGTCATGGTTGTCGAAGTAGCGGGCGAATCCGGCCCGGTCGCGCTCCAGTTCCGGCTGCGGCAGCGGGAAGCGCGTCCATGACGGCAGGTCCTGCAAGGCACGCGCCCTGCCAAGCATGTGCCGGTGCATGAAGAAAAAGTCTTCGCCCGAGCCGTTGCGGTCCTTGTGCCGGCCCCGCGCGTCACGCTCGCGATCACGCGGCCCGGGCTGCCAGCCCAGGCCACGCAGGGCGCCCTGCTTGTCCTTGCCCAGTTTGTGCCATTTGTCCCGCGACGAGTGCCACAGCTGGTGGAACAGGCGATGCTCCGGGGCGGTCAGCCAGGCCAGCAGTTGCGGGTTCAGCGGGATACGCTCGCGCGCCTCGGGGAAGGTGCGCTTCAAGGCCAGGAACTGGTTGTCCTCCACGGGCAATGTCAGCGCGCGGTCCAGGCGTGCAATGCGCCCGTTGAGGGTGGCCGGCCCGGCGTTGCCGAAGCGGCCCCATACCTCGTCGAGCACGATATGGCATTCATAGCGGGCCTGGGCCGAAAACAGGCGCCAGCGCAGGGTGCCCGGCTTGTCCGCCAACAGGTCGCCTACCACGCGGTAGCGCGGTTCCTCCTGCCCACGCAGGCGCTCGGGGGTATCCAGGTAGCCGCGCAGGGCGCGCCCGCTGGTTGCCACATCCAGGAACAGCTCCAGTTCACCCGTGGGCAGGCCGTCCAGGCCCGCATCCTTGCCTTGCAGGGTCCAGCGCCAGATGCCGCGCAGGGTATCGCCCAACTGCTGCAGGCGGGTATCGGCCAACTCGACCACGGCCTCGCCAGGGGTTTCCGGGAATTCCTCGGCGGCACGCTGGCGCTGCACATACAGCGCCCCCAGCGCACCGGGCACCACCACCCCCGTCAATGCCACACCGGCGATGAAACCGCGTCGGGAAATCGTCATTGCATACCTGTGCATTCATTGCGGCCATGGAGCACGGCCCGTCCAAGGCTAGAACGTTGCACGGCAGGCGAAATTTAGCGGCTTGCCACCCCCAAACCTTGAAGGCAACTCGGTCAATGTAGGAGCGGCCTTGTGTCGCGAAAGGGCCGCAAGGCGGCCCCGGCAATTTTGCAGAGGTGCGAAGATCCTGGGGGCGCTGCGCACCCCTATCGCGACACAAGGCCGCTCCTACAGGGCCCTGCGCCAGCGACCTGATAGCGGCTAAATTTCTCGGCTGCGAGCTCGTTCACTGCAGGTAGCGGCGGCCTCTGTGCCCATCCCTCGACGGTGAACCTACTGAGACCAAGATGACGACTCCACGCTGGAAGAAAGCCCTGTTTATCAGCCTGGCCGCGGCGGTTGCCGCTGGCGCCGGGTTTGCCGCCTGGCACTACTTCGCCACACCCGCCGGCTATCCCAGGGAGGTGACCCGCCAGGCCAACGACCTGCAGGAACGCATCATCTCGTTCGACAGCCATGTCACCCTGCCGCTGACCTTCGGCACCGAAGGCAGCGAGGCCGACAAGGATGGCGGCGGCCGCTTCGACCTGGCCAAAGCCGCACGCGGGCGTTTGTCTGGCGCGGCCCTGACCATCTTCGCCTGGCCAGAGTCCTGGACCGGTGACGGTGGCCCGCACCGCCCTACCCCAGGCTTCGTCGAAGCCGCCCGCCACACCCAGGAGGTGCGCTACAACGCCATCACCGCCATGGTCCGCGACTTCCCGCAGCAGGTGGGTATTGCCTATACCCCGCAAGACATGCGGCGCCTGCACGGTGAAGGCAAGTTCGCGGTGTTCCTCAGCATGCTCAACGCCTATGCGCTGGGCGATGACATCGACCAGCTCGACCGCTGGGCCGCGCGCGGCGTGCGCATGTTCGGCTTCAGCTACGTGGGCAACAACAGTTGGGCCGACTCTTCGCGCCCGCTGCCGTTCTTCAATGACACCGCCGATGCCCTGGACGGCCTGTCGCCGGTCGGCAAGCGCGCCGTGCAGCGGCTGAACGACCTGGGCGTGATCATCGATGTGTCGCAAATGTCCAGCAAGGCGCTGGCCCAGGCCGTCGCCCTCAGCCGCGCGCCGGTGGTGGCCTCGCACTCGGCGCCGCGGGCGATGGTCGACATCAGGCGCAACCTCTCCGACAAGGAGCTGCAGCTAATCAAGGACAGCGGCGGCGTGGTCCAGCTGGTGGCCTTCTCCACCTACCTCAAGCCCTTGAGCAGCAAGACCCAGGACAAACTCAACGCCCTGCGCGCCCGCTACGACCTGCCGCCACTGGCCAACCTCGACTACGCACTGATGCCCGGTGACCCGGTGATCGCCGGCTGGCCCGAGCAGAAGGTCGGCCAGTACGCCAACGCGCTGTACGGCATTCTCGAGGAGGAACCGCCGGCCACGCTCAAGGACTATGGCGACGCCATCGACTACACCGTGCGCAAGGTCGGCATCGACCATGTCGGCCTGAGTTCGGACTTCAACGAAGGCGGCGGCATCGACGGTTGGCAGAACGCCAGTGAAGCACGCAACGTCACCGCCGAACTGATCAGCCGCGGCTACTCCGAAGCGGATATCGCCAAGCTCTGGGGCGGCAACTTCCTGCGGGTGTGGGAGCAGGTGCAGCGCGCCGCGCAACCTGTCGCCACCTCATCCCCCTGACCCTTGCGAGCCATTTGATGAACGATCGTCGCACCTTTCTCAAGCAGGCCGGCCTGCTTGCGGCCGCCCTGCCCCTCACAGGCCCACTGCTGCCTGCCGCCCGAGCGGCAGCTGCGCAGCCTGCCACCGCCAGCGACTGGGCCGGGTTTCGCAACCTGTTCGAGCTGGACCCGGCCTACGCGCACTTTGCCAACTTCCTGATCACCTCGCACCCACGGCCCGTGCGCGAAGCCATCGAGGCGCTGCGTGCCCGCTTCGACCGCCACCCGGCCCGCATGGTCGACTGGGACAGCCAGTCGGAATGGAAGCACGAAGCCGCCGTGCGTGAATGGGCAGCCCGCTACCTCGAAGTGACGCCCCGGCAAATCGCCCTGACCGGCAGCACCACCGAAGGCCTGGGGCTGATCTATGGCGGGCTGAAGATTGCCCCGGGGCAGGAAATTCTCACCACCGTGCACGAGCATTCGGCCGCCCGCCATACCATGGGCTTTCGCACCACGCGCGATGGCACACCGGTGCACCGGTTGCGCCTGTTCGACGACCCCGCCAAGGTCAACAGCGACCAGGTACTGGCCACCATCGCGACGGCCATCGGGCCGAAAACACGGGTACTGGGCATGACCTGGGTGCACTCGGGCAGTGGCGTGAAACTGCCCGTGGGCGAGATCGGCGCGCTGGTGCGCGAGGTCAATCGCCAGCGTGACGAGCAGGACCAGATCATCTACGTGATCGACGGTGTGCATGGCTTCGGCGTCGAAGACATGCGCTTTGCCGATCTCAACTGCGACTACTTCATCGCCGGCACGCACAAGTGGATGTTCGGGCCGCGGGGTACCGGGATCATCTGCGCGGCGTCCACCGAACTGAAGCAGCTGAACCCGAGCATTGCCACGTTTTCCGAGAACGAGGATTTTGCCACGGTGATGACGCCCGGGGGTTACCACGCGTTCGAGCACCGCTGGGCATTGGGCAAGGCGTTCGAGCTGCACCTGCAGTTGGGCAAGGCGGCGGTGCAGGCGCGGATTCATGGGCTTAATGGCTATCTCAGGCAGCGGCTTGAGGCGCTGCCGGGGGTCGAGCTGGTGACACCGCGCAGCACGCAGTATTCGGCGGGGTTCACCTTCTTCCGGGTCACGGGGCAGGATGCTGACGAGGTGGCCCGGTATCTCAACAGCCAGCGCATCGTGGTCGATGCGGTTTCGCGGGATGTCGGGCCGGTGGTGCGGACGGCGCCTGGGCTGTTGAATACCGAGGCGGAGATCGAGCGACTGGTCGATGTATTGAAGAAGCACCTTCGCGGGTGAGGCCCTGGGGCCGCTGTGCGGCCCATCGCGACACAAGGCCGCTCCTACAGGTACAGCGCCAAGCTCGAATAGACGCGGTCTACTGTAGGAGCGGCCTTGTGTCGCGAAAGGGGCGCGCAGCGCCCCCGGCAATTTCGGCCCATCACCGGCCAATGACCCGCTTCAACCACTCCCCGACATCCCGGTAAATCCCCTCCACCTGCCCCACGATCCCCGACATGCGCAAGAAGTCATGGGTCAACCCCTCCACCCGGGCAAAGGTCACCGCCGTCCCACCCGCCACCAGCCAGTCACGATAGGCCATGCCCTCATCATGCAACGGGTCATACTCGGCCACGAACAGGCAAGCCGGCGCCAATGGCTCGCGCAGCGTCGACAGCAACGGCGACACCCGCCAGTCCAGGCGCTGCTCGCACTGCGGCACATAATGCTGGTAGAACCAATCCAGCGTAGGCGTCTCCAGCAGGTAACCCTCGGCATGCTCGCGATGGGACTCACGCCAGCAGGAGATATCGGTCACCGGGTAGAACAGCAACTGTGCCAGCGGCTTGAACGCCAGCGCCTCCGGCTGCTCCACCGCCGTAATGGCCAGCACCGCCGCCAGGCTGGCGCCCACACTGTCCCCTGCCAGCACCACCCGGCGGTTGTCCAGGCCCAGCGACGCCGCCTGCTCAGCCAGCCAGTTGGCGGCGTCCAGCACATCGTGGAGGGCTTTCGGGAACTGCTGCTCCGGTGCCAGCCGGTAGTCCGCCGCCAGCACCGCGAACTCGCCCAGGGCCGCCAGGCGACGGCACACCGAGTCATGCGAATCGAGGCTGCCGACCACATAGCCGCCGCCATGCAGGTACAGGATCACTGGCTGCAAGGCAGCACCAGCATCGCCCTGGCGGTACAGACGAGCAGCCAGGCGGGCACCATCGCGCGCGGTAATCTGCAACTCGCTGGCCGTGACGTTGCCGGGCGGGCTCGGGTCGAGTATCTGCGAGCTGCCTTCGAACTCGGCACGGGCCTGGGCCACGTCCATCGCGTGCATGGGCAGGCTCCTGCCCGTCAGCCGGCCAAATTCGACCAGTTCCAGAAATGCCGCCAGATCAGGGTGCAATGCCATGTGGGTTCCTTGGGTGAACAATGTGACTCGAGCCTCCCTACGGGACGTAGCAGCACACCGAAAAATTACCCGCCCACACGGCTAAATCGTTGGTGCAGGCACTCGTTATCCCAGCACAACGAAAGACCGCCAGAGGCATACCGTGGACCTTCAGAGCATCCTCAGCAAACTGTTCGCCAACGCCCATGCCGTCGGCATCGAAGGCGTTTTCCAGTTCGTCTTCGGCCAGGACCGGGCCTTCTGGTCGGAGGTGCGCGACAGCAGCCGCACCGGTGCCGGCCGGCACAGCGCCCCGGACGTCACCATCGAGGTGGCCGAGCGTGACTTCCTCGGCATCATGGGCGGCACCGCCAACGTCGAAGAACTGTTCGCCAGCGCCCGCCTGAAGATCAGCGGCAACATGGGTTTGGCCACCCTGCTGCCGCAGATCATCAGCAACGCCCGGCGCGGCGCGCCGGCGACCAAGGTGTCGATGAACCAACGCTACCCGACACCGGCACGCCTCAGCGAACGGGTGTCGGCCGCGCAACCGGTGCAGCGCGAGGTGACACGCATTGCCCGCGCCGACATGCCGCTGGCGCGCTTCCAGGGCGAATACCTGGCGCACGGTACGCCGGTGGTCATCAGCGATGCCCTGCAGGACTGGCCGCTGTTCACCATGGGCCGCGAAGCTTCGCTGGAGCATTTCGCCGAACTGCAGGGCATCACCCGGCACGGCGATTACGTGAAGAAGACCTTCTCCACCGACCGCGACTTCCGTTCAACTTCCATGGCCGACTTCATCGCCTCGCTGGACACCCCTGCCAAACCCGGCGAAACCCCGGCCTACATGGGCAACAACATCGTGCCGGAAAAGCTGCTGACGCTGATTCGCTACCCGCAGTACTTCGCCCGCGAGAAGTTCATTGCGCCGCGCATCTGGATCGGCCCCAAGGGCACCCTGACGCCACTGCACCGCGACGACACCGACAACCTGTTCGCACAGGTATGGGGGCAGAAGTCGTTCATCCTTGCCGCGCCGCACCATCGCCCGGCCCTGGGTACCTGGTCGACCAGCCCCAAGGGCGGCCTGGACGGCTGCGACTTCAACCCCGACGCCCCGGATTACCAGCGCTTCCCGGCGGCGCGCGAGGTGCCGTTCCTGCGCGTGGTGCTGCAGGCCGGTGACCTGTTGTTTCTGCCCGAAGGGTGGTTCCACCAGGTGGCGTCTGTGACCACCTCGCTGTCGGTGAACTTCTGGGTGAATTCCGGGCGCGGTTGGTAGCCGGGATTAGCAAGGGGCGCTTTGCGCCCCTATCGCCGGCAAGCCAGCTCCCACAGGTACAGCGCAAGCCTTCCGGTCGGCGCAGTCCCTGTGGGAGCCGGCTTGCCGGCGATAGGGCCGCGCAGCGGCCCCGGCAATCGATCAGACCGCCGCGATCAACGCCTCGGCAAAGCGCTGCGCGACCTCATCGATCTGCTCGCCACTGATGATCAACGGCGGCAGGAAGCGCACCACCGCCCCATGCCGCCCACCGAGTTCCAGGATCAGCCCGCGCTTGAGGCACTCGCGCTGCACCTTCGCCGCCAATTCACGGTTGGCCGCCGGATGCCCAAGCGCATCCCGCTGGCCTTGCGGGTCCACCAGCTCCACCCCAAGCATCAGGCCACGCCCGCGAATATCACCCAACTGCGGATAATCCCGCTGCAACTGCTGCAGGTGCTGGCGCAGGCGCTGGCCCATGGCCTCGGCATGCTCTGCCAGGCGATGCTCGACCAGGTAATCGATCACCGCCGAACCCGCCGCCATGGCCATCTGGTTACCACGGAAAGTGCCGGCGTGGGCGCCCGGTTTCCAGGTGTCCAGCCAGTCGCGGTACACCACCACCGCCAGCGGCAGGCTGCCGCCAATGGCCTTGGACAGGGTGACCACGTCCGGGATGATGCCGGCATGCTCGAAGGCGAACATGCGCCCGGTACGGGCGAAACCGCTCTGGATCTCATCGACGATCAACGCCACGCCGGCCTGCTCGGTGATACGGCGTACCCCCTTGAGCCACTCGATATCGGCCGGAATCACCCCGCCCTCGCCCTGCACCACCTCGAGGATCACCGCCGCCGGCAGCGGCACGCCGCTTTCCGGGTCGAGCAGCAGGGTTTCCAGGTAATGCAGGTTGGCCCTGACCCCGGCTTCGCCGCCCAAGCCGAACGGGCAACGGTAGTCGTAGGGGTACGGCATGAACTGCACACCGTTGCCCAGCAAGGCACCCAGCGGCTGCTTCGGGCCATGGCTTCCCATCAGGCTCAGCGCACCCTGGCTCATGCCATGGTAGGCGCCATGGAAGGCCAGCACGGTGCTGCGGCCGGTGGCGCTGCGCACCAGTTTCAGCGCGGCTTCCACCGCATCGGTACCGGTCGGTCCGCAGAACTGGACCTTGGCCTCACGGCGCAACGCCTCGGGCAGCACGCCGAACAGGTCCTGGACGAAGCGGTCCTTGACCGGCGTGGTCAGGTCCAGGGTGTGCAACGGCAGCTCATCGGCCAGTACCCGCTGGATCGCCTCGACCACCACCGGGTGGTTGTGGCCCAGCGCCAGCGTGCCGGCGCCGGCCAGGCAGTCGATGAACTGGCGGCCTTCGACATCCTCCACATGGATGCCACGGGCGCGCTTGAGTGCCAGTGGGATGCGCCGCGGGTAGCTGCGGGCGTTGGACTCCTGTTGTTGCTGGCGTTGCAGCAAGGGTGAATCGGTGAACTCGTACAAGGTACGCGGCGCGCTGGTCGGCGGGACCTGGGCAAGGCAGGAAGCGGTGGACATGGGTGAATCCTCGCAAGCAAGCGAAAGTGCGGGTGTTCGTCGCTTGGAGAACGCTTGAGTGCGGGGAGGATTTAGCGGTTGCTGTGGGATTTTTGAAAGCAGGCCCGGCCTCTTCGCCGGTAAACCCGCTCCCACAGGATTGGCACAGATCTCAGGGTTGATGCAGTACCTGTGGGAGCGGGTTTACCCGCGAAGAGGCCGGCACAGGCAATAAAAATCAATGCCCCGAGCGCGCCGGCACTTGCAACAACACCCGCAACCCATCACTGCGGCTGTCGAACTTCAGGCTACCGGCACAACGCTGCACGATCGCCTGCACGATCGCCAGCCCCAGCCCGCATCCACCACTCTGCCCGTTACGCCAGAAGCGCTCGGTCAGGTGTTCCAGGTCCGCCTCGGCAATCCCCGGCCCATGGTCCCGCACCATGAAGCCCACCTGGCCATCAGCCATCTGCACCTCAAGCTCCACCGCCTCGTCGCCGCCATGGCGCAAGGCGTTGTCCAGCAGGTTGCGCAGCGCCGCCACCGCCAACGGCGCAGGCATGCCCAGGTAGATCTGCGTAGCGGCTTCAGGCAAGCGCAGCACGATGCGCCGGTTGTCACCGCCGCCGGCATCCTGCACCGCCTGCCGGGCCACCTGCTCGGCGCTGCACTGCACGCCATCCTCGAACGACAGGCTGCCCTCCACCCGCGCCAGCATCAACAACTGCTCCAGCGTGCGGTGCATGCGGTCGGCGCCCTGCTCGGCATGTTCCAGCGCCTGCTCACGCACGGCGCCATCGGTCATCCGCGCTACCTGCAGGTGGGTCTTGATCGCCGTCAGCGGGCTGCGCAGTTCATGCGCGGCATCGTCGGTCAGGCGCCGCTCACGCTCGATGGTCTGGGCAATACGCAGGAACAGCTGGTTCTGGGTTTCCAGCAACGGTTGCAGTTCGCTGGGCATGCCCGCCACCTGCAGCGGCTCGACGCTGTCCGCGCGCCGGCGGCGCAGGGCATCGCGCATGCGGTTGAGCGGCTCCAGGCCCTTGCCCAGGCCGATCCACAACAACCCCAGGCTGCCAAGCAGGGCCATCAGCACCGGCGCCGAGGCTGCCAGCAGGATCGACTGGTTCAGCGCCTCGCGCTCCATGTGCCGGTCGGCGGTGGTGATTCGCACATCGCCATGGTTGTAGGTGAAGGTGCGCCACAGCGCGTCGTCGATGGTCTGGTTACGGAAACCGCTGCGTTCATCGTCCATGACGCCATCATGCTTGTGGTTGCTGGCGAGAATCTCGCCACGCAGCGAGCTGACCTGGCAGGCCATGCCGTCCGGCACGCTGAACTGGTCGGCGGAAAAATGCGCCTCCCCACCCTTGGCGGTCAGCGGCTGCGGCAGCTGGTCGATCAGCCCGGCAACCATGCGCGCCGAAGCCACCAGGCGCTGGTCGAGGGAGAACATCATCTGCTGGCGCAGGTCGCGCAGCATCCACGCGGCGGCCAGCGCCCAGATGATCACGAAGGCGCTGCCCAGGATCAGGCTCAGGCGTACCCGCAGGCTCATGATGCGGCCTCCTCCGGCGCCTGCGCCGGGCCAAGGCGGTAGCCCAGACCGCGCACGGTCTCGACGATGCCGTTGCCCAGTTTGCGCCGCAGATGGTGGATATGCACGTTCAGGGCATTGCTCTCGACTTCGTCGCTGAAGCCGTACACGCAGTCTTTGAGCTGCTCGCCGGACAGCACCCGCCCGGGGTTCTGCAGCAGCGCCTGGAGCAATGCCTGTTCACGCCGGGACAGGTCTACCGGCTGGCCGGCCAGGGTTGCCTCGCAGCTGCTCGGGTCGTAGCGCAGCGGGCCGTGTTCGATCACATTCACCGCCCGCCCGGCCACCCGCCGCAGCAGGGTGTGCAGGCGAGCAGCCAGCTCGCGCAGGTCGAACGGCTTGAGCAGGTAATCGTCGGCACCGGCCTGCAGGCCATCGACCCGGTCGGTGACCGCATCACGGGCAGTGAGCACCAGCACTGGCAGCGTCTCGCCTTTCTCGCGCAGGCGGCGCAACAGCTTCAGGCCGTCTTCGTCGGGCAGGCCAAGGTCGAGGATCATCACGTCGAACTGCGCGGCCTGCAGCATCGCCCGTGCATCGGCGGCGTTGCCCACACGGTCCACGGTCAGGCCCTGGGCGGTAAGGCCGGCGCAGATGCCGGCGGCGATCAGGTCGTCGTCCTCACAGAGCAGAACGTGCATGGCGGGGCTCCCGGAATGGTGTGGCTGGCATTGCACCTTGGGCAGATTAAGGGGGGATTATGGACCTTTTGTGGGGTGGATTGGGGTGTTCGTCTTGGGTGCGATGGCGAACACCAGGGCCTAAATCAACCCCTGCGGCGTATCTACATCCAGCAACACCCCAGCATCCTCCACTTCAACCACCACGCAACAATCCCGATGCGCTTGCACCACCGACCGGGCTCCTTCATCCCCGGCAAGCTGCCCCAGCGCCGGCCAGAAGTCGCGGCCGAAGACCACCGGGTGCCCCTGCTGCCCCGCATTGCGCGGCAACACGATGGTCGAGGCGGTGGCCGCCTCGGCCAACCGACGCAAGGTTACCGACTCGATCCAAGGCATATCACCCAGCAAGATCGCCACCGCCTGCGCCTGGCTGTCACCCAACGACCTGGCGCCGGCAGCCAGGCTATGCCCCATCCCCGACGCCGCATCCGGGCTGGCGATAACCCGGCAATCGGCAGGCAAGGCAAAATCCTCGCTCCACTCGCCCGCGCGCAACACCACGCGCACATCATCGAACACCGCTTGGGCCCGTTCCACACTATGCGCCAGCAGGCTGCGACCATCAGCCAAGGTCGCCCGGCGCTTGTCTGAACCGAAACGCGTGCCGCGGCCTGCCGCCAGCACCAGCGCAACCACGCTCACAGCGCGCCCCGCTCGATGCCGTTGCGCACCCGCAGAATGTCGGCCAGCACCGCCAAAGCGATCTCGGCCGGGGTCTTGCTGCCCAGGTTGAGGCCGATCGGGGCGTGGATGCGGCCCAGTTCGACCTCGCCCAGGCCACCGATCCGCCGCAGGCGTTCGCGGCGCTTGTCGGAGGTCACCCGGGAGCCCATCACACCGATATAGAACGCCTCGGTGCGCACCGCTTCGAGCATCGCCAGGTCATCGATCTTCGGGTCGTGGGTCAGCGCCACCACCGCAGTGTCGGCATGGCAACCGCCATGGGCGATGAACTCTGACGGCAGCTCGTGGCGCACTTCGATGCCATCCAGCCGCACGCCGTCGAGCACTTCGTCACGGGGCTCGCAAAGGATGACTTCGAAGCCCATGCCCTTGCCGAACTCGGCACAGAAATGCGCGACGCTGGAGTACCCGGCCAACAGCAGACGCTGGGCGGCACCCACACGCAAGCGTACACAAGCACTTTCACGCTGCACACGCGGCCCCTGGCTGTGGTCATCGGCAAGCAGGCGCCTGCCCTCGGGCAGGCTCACTTCACGCAGCACGCGGCGCTGGCCCTGCAATGCGCTTTCCAGCTCACGCAGGTGCGCCTGCACCTCGCATTCGGCCGGCAGGTTCTCCACCAGCACTTCCAGCACGCCGCCACACGGCAGGCGGATGCTCGAACGCGAGTCGCTGCCATCGCCATAACGCACGATGGCCACTGGCTCGGGAAACTCCCCCCGGCCCACGCGCTCGAGAAAGTCGTCTTCGACGCAGCCACCGGACAGCGAACCCAGCCACTGCCCGCTGGCGTTCACCGCCAGCAGCGAGCCCGGCGCACGGGGCGCCGAGCCATAGGTGGCGAGCACCGTGCACAACCACACCCGCTGGCCACCGCACGACCACTGCAACGCCTGGCGGACCACCTGTAGATCGAGATGCTGCACCCTTTACTCCGCCTTCAGCTCGGCGAGCTGCTGTACGCTCAGGTCACCGGGCAATCCACCCCAGGCCTGGCGCAGGTAGTTGACCATATCCGCCACCTGCTGGTCATCGAGCTTGTCGGCAAAGCCCGGCATCGGCTGCATGCGCTCGAAGCCGGTGAACTGCTGCTCACGGATGCCTTCGAGGACCACCTTGACCAGGTTGCGCGAGTCGGCCTGGCGCAGCACCGTGTTGCCGCGCATAGCCACGGCGATGTGCGGCTTGCCCTCGCCGTCCACCCCGTGGCAGCCGGCGCAGACATTCAGGTATTGCTGGCGGCCGCGCCTGGCGCTGTCGCTCATCTGCTCCAGTGCCACCGCCTGGATGGCCTTGGCCGGCGGTGGCTGGTCGCCCAGCAGGTAGGTGGCCATGGCCGCCAGGTCGGCATCCTCCAGGTGCTGGGTGCTGTGGTGCACCACCGGGAACATTTCGTTGAACATGCTGCCCTGGGCACTGATGCCGTGCTTGAGGAAAGTGGTCAGGTCCGGCTGGGTCCAGCCGCGCTCGGCCAGGTCCTGGGCCAGCAGGCTCGGGGCCAGGTAGCCACCCAGCAGGCCGCCGCTCAGGCGCTGGTCCTGCTGCAACGCACCGATCGGGTTGCGCGGGGTATGGCACTCGCCGCAATGGCCCATGACTTCGACCATGTACTGCCCACGCTGCCAGGCCGGGCTTTTGCCCTCGGTCGGCTGCAGTTGCACGCTTTTACCGTACAACATGTTCCAGCCGCTCAGCCCCTGGCGCACGTTGAACGGAAAGCGCAACGCAGTCTGCGGTGCCGGGCGATTGATTGGCGGCACGGTCATCAGGTAGGCGAGGATCGCGTCCGAATCTTCGCGCTTGATCAGGTGGTACGAGGTGTACGGCATCGCCGGGTAGAGGTTGGCGCCGTCCTTGCGCTTGCCCTCGGTTACCGCCGCGAAGAATTCGTCGGCGCTGTAGTTGCCGATGCCGTACTGCTTGTCCGGGGTGATGTTGCTGCCGTAAATGGTGCCGAACGGCGAATGGATCGGCAGGCCGCCGGCGTACGGCGCGCCGCCTTCGGCGGTGTGGCAGGCCATGCAGTCGGCCGCGCGGGCCAGGTATTCACCGCGCTTGACCTGCGCCTGGTCGGCTGCCTGGGCAAACGAGGTAATGGCAAGGCCGAGAGCCAGCGCCAGTGCGCTACGAACAAGACCCATGCTCAACCCTCCTTGACCAGGCCGAGGTCGTTGAGCACCGTGCGGGTGGCGTCGTAGTAACGCACGTAGCCGGTGCAACGGCAGATGTGGTGGCCCAGGCTCGCCTCGATGCGGTCTTCCACCTCGCTCTTCTTCAACGGCTGGCGCTGGGCGGTTTCCACCAGCACCGTGGCGGCATTGACGAAGCCCGGCGCGCAGTAGCTGCACTGGAAGGCGAACAGGTCGACGAACTTCTGCTGGATCGGGTTCAGCGTGAGGTTGCCGGCCTCGTCCTGTTTGGCATGGCCCTCGATGGTGCGGACCTTCTTGCCCTCGAAGTAATGCGCGCCGGTAATGCAGGTGCGCACCTCCTCGCTGGTGCCGTCGGGGTTGTCGACGATCACCACGCAGGCGTGGCAGATGCCCTGGCCGCAGCCCAGGCGCGAGCCGGTGAGGTTCTGGTGTTCGTGCAGGTAGTCGATCATCGCCAGGTCGTCGGGGACCTCGACCGGGCCGACCGGTTGACCGTTGAGGGTCAGTTGCAGTGGACGGTTAGCCATTGAGGGCCTCCTTGATACGGGCTGGGGTGATGGGGAGATCGCGAACGCGCTTGCCGATGGCATGCGCGACGGCATTGCCGATGGCACCGACGACCGGGATCATCACCACTTCGGCGATGCCCTTGGACGGGTCGGTCGGTGACAGCGGCGGGAGGATTTCGCTGGTCTGCTGCCACACCGCCACGTCGCGCGCGTGCGGCAGGCGGTAGCGGTTGAAGTTCCAGTCGCCCTCCCCGGGCCCGCCCTCGTACAACGGCATTTCTTCGGTCAAGGCATGGCCGATGCCCATGGCGATACCGCCTTCGAGCTGGCCCTTGACCAGTTCCGGCACCAGCACCCGGCCGCACTCGACCCAGCTGTGGTGGTTGAGCACCTGCACTTCGTGAGTGCCCTTGTTCACCTTGACTTCGACAATGGTCGCCACCGGGCTGTAGTAGGTGACCATGGCGTTGTTCAGCTGGGTGTCGGGGTAAGCGGCGTTCTGCCGGTCGAGCAGGTGGTAGCCGTGGCTGCTCATCTGCGCCTTCTTGGCGTTCACCGCGCCATCGCCGTACTTCACCGCCACCGCGTCGAGCGGGAAGCGCTCGCGCACGCCGTCGATGACGAAGTCGGCCTCGGCCCAGCTCCAGCGGTTGAAACCGTGCACGCTGACGCCGGTGACCAGGCCCATGTCATGGGCCTTTTGTGCCAGCTGGGCGAACGGGATCGGTGACAGGCCGTTGCCGGTCAGCTCGCCGTTGACCCATACCGCATTCTCGCGGCGCACCACCAGCGGGTTGGCCTGGCCGCCGTACGGGCCCTGGCGCCAGATGGCCATGGCCGCCGGCCACAGACCGTGGTTGAACAGCACGCGTGCTGCTTCGCGAGTGGCATGGCTGAAGTAGAAGGCCGAGTTGGTCGCCGACGACGGCGAAGCAAGCTTGCCGACCCAGCGCGGGTTGCGCAGCGCGGCGTCCTGCTCGGGCTGGCTGATCAGGTACGGGTTGCCGCTGGTGGTCAGCTGCAGCTCCGGCCATTCGGTGACCGCGGTCTTCACCTCGTCGGCCGAGCGGCCAAGGAAATCGCTGACCACCAGGGCCTGGGAGGTGGACATGCCGGTACCCAGCTCGGTGCCGATGTGGCGCAGGCTGATGCGCCCATCGCGGCTGAATTCGATGCTGGCCATGGGGGCTTCGGAGCCGGTGCCGAAGTCTTTCTGGCAGATGGCAAAGCCCACGCCATACCAGTGGTCCGGGTCCTTGGCGTCCATCTGCTGCTTGCGCGCGTCGCGGTTGCGCCACCAGTCGTGCACGGCGGCCTTGTCGAGAATCTCGTACAGGCGCAGGGCGCCGGCCGGGACCGCGCCCTGGGTGTTCTTCATGCCCGACTTCAGCGCGTTGGCGCGGCGCAGGTCGATGGCATCGACGCCCAGGCGCCCGGCGATCTCATCCACCATCATTTCGGTGGCGGCCATGGTCTGCAGGGTGCCGTAGCCGCGCATGGAGCCGGCCTCGACGCCACGGGAATGATAGGCAGTGACCGACAGGTCGTTCTGCGGCATGTAGTAGATCGACTGCGCCGCCGTGGCCCCCACCGCTGCCACCGACGGGCTGTAGTTGATACGCCCGCCGCCGTCGCAGCTCATGTCGGCGCGGAAGATCTTGAAGCTGTTGTCCTTCTTGTCCACCGCCAACTGGTAGCGGATATCGAAGGCATGGCGCTTGATGCCGCTCTGGAACTGCTCGTAGCGGTCGTTGGCCAGGCGGATCGGCACACCGGCGCCATACAGCGCGGCCACGGCGGCGTAGAAGACGAAGATGTTGTTGTCTTTCGAGCCGTAGCCCACGGTATAGCCCGGGTGCATGTTCAGCGTGTTCAGGGCGAAGCGCGACGGCTTGATCATGTGCACGCATTCCTGCGCCACTTCGAACGGGCACTGGGTCGCGACCACGAAGTGCAGCGTGCCGCTGGCCGGGTCGTACCAGCCGTTGCCGTTGTCCGGCTCCAAGGCGGCCGGCTCGATGGACGGCGTCTTGTAGCGCTCGTCGAACACCAGCCAGTCCTCGGGTGGGTTGTCCAGCTGCTCGGCCATGCGCTTGGCGTAGAACAGGCCCTGCTCGGTCAGGTCGCCATGCTGGTTGGGCTGCTTCGACCACACCGGCTTGCGGTTGAGGATGGTGGGGAACAGCATGGAATTCTTCAGGCTGGAAAATTCATCGTCGTCGAACGGCGTGGCACCGCCCACGCGCACGAAGCGGAAGCTGCCGTAGGGGTCGCGCTGGTACAGCGGCGCCTGGGCGCCATAGCGGATCGCCTGGTCGTTGAACTGCAGCTTGCGCTTGGCCTGACGGAAGCGCTCGAAGTCGTGCCAGATCAGGATCGCCACCGGGTGGCCGATGAACATCGGCACCTTGCCGGGCGGCAGCAGCGGGTCGGGCGAGTGGGCCTCGGGCCAGGCGATGCCGTCCTTTTCCAGGTCGGCCGCGGTGACGATGCGGTCCGGCTGCAGGTCGGCGCCAAGCAGGCTGAGGTCATGGCCGGCATAGATACGGTCGGCCTTGGTCGCCTTGAGCAGCAGCGCATGCCCCTGCTGCGCGGGCCAGCCGGGCATGTCCTTGGCACGGATGTCGCGGGCGAACACCTTGTCGCCGCACACCTTGGACAAGGCATCGTTACGGAAACGCGCCTTGCCGTCATGGTTCATCCACTTCTGCGGCGAGGTGGTGACGCGTTCCTCCATCAGCGCGGCGAATGCCTGGCTGCCAAGCGGCGCCATGGTCACGCCGACACCAGCGATCAGGCCGCCTTGCAGGAAGGCGCGCCGGGAAATATCACGGTTGGACATGCTTGATCCTCTGGGCAGCAGGGGGACTGCCCTTTTTTTGATTCTGGTACTAGCCTGAAAAGCTGACCTGTACGTCAACTTTACAGCAATTGTGTTGGCGCAGGCAAAGTCAAGTCGACAATATGTCGCGACAAGCCTGGGATCTGGGGCGGATTTTGCTCTGGGGCTGGTAGGTGGTTGTCTTAGGATCTCCCAGGCGCAGACCATCCCACGGCAAACACCTGCAAGCCCTGATGCGCCCGCTGACCAAAAACCAGAGTTAACCTTGGGTTAATCGACCCAAGCCAGCATGACCCCTTTCAACGTACTGCCAAGGCGAAGACATGCGCGTCCTCCTGCTCTTCCTGACACTGCTGCTGGCCGGCCCGTTGCAGGCCAACCCGTTCGATGTCAAACCGGACTTCCTGCCGGTCAACCAGGCCTTCGTGCTTACCCACGACCGCCAGGCCGACGGCCAGATGCGCCTGTTCTTCCAGATCCAGCCTGGCTACTACCTGTATCAGAAGCGCCTGAAGTTCGACGGCCTGCCTGCCGAACAACACCCGCAACTGCCGGCCGCGCTCAACCATCACGACGAGTTCTTCGGCGACAGTGCGGTGTACCGCGACCAGCTCGAACTGCTGCTACCGGCCGATGCCCGGGGCCAGCTGCGCCTGGGCTGGCAGGGCTGTGCCGACGCCGGCCTGTGCTACCCGCCGCAAACCACGTTGGTCGATCTGGGCGGCAGTGTGGTGCCGGCGGCCGAACAAGCCAGTGACCAGGCCCTGGCCAGCGACCTGCAACAAGGCCACCTGGCCTGGAGCCTGCTGGCGTTCTTCGGCCTGGGCCTGTTGCTGGCCTTTACCCCCTGCTCGCTGCCGATGCTGCCGATCCTCGCCGGGCTGGTAATGGGCAATGGCGCCAGTGCCCGGCGCGGCTGGATACTGGCCGGGGTCTATGTACTGAGCATGGCCCTGGTGTATGCCGCCCTGGGCGTGGTCGCCGCGCTGCTGGGTGCCAGCCTGCAGGCCTGGCTGCAGCAACCCTGGCTGCTGGGCAGCCTGGCGGGGCTGTTCGTGCTGCTGGCCCTGCCGATGTTCGGCGCCTTCGAACTGCAACTGCCCGCCGCCGTGCGTGACCGCCTCGACCGCGCCGGGCAAGGCACCCGTGGTGGCAACCTGTATGGTGCGGCGCTGCTCGGCGCGCTGTCCGGCCTGCTGATGGGCCCGTGCATGACCGCGCCGTTGGCCGGCGCGCTGCTGTACATCGCCCAGAGCGGCGACGTGCTGCAGGGGGCGCTGGTGCTGTTCAGCCTCGGCCTGGGCATGGGTGTGCCGCTGCTGTTGCTGGTAACCCTCGGCAACCGCTTCCTGCCCCGCCCGGGTGCCTGGATGAACCGGGTCAAGGGCGTGTTCGGCTTCGTGTTCCTGGGCATGGCGCTATACACCTTGCGCAGCCTGCTGCCCGCAGCATTGCTGCTGGCCCTGAGCGGCGCCTTGCTGATCGCCCTGGCCTGGGCTGCCTGGCCGGCCCTGCAGCGGTTGCCGGCGTTGCGCGCGTTGCCGCTGCTGGGTGCCCTGTGGGGCGGCCTGCTGCTGGTGGGGGCGGCAGCCGGTGGCGACGACCTCTGGCAGCCGCTGCGCCCGTTCGCCGGTGGCGGCGCTGCGCCGGCTACCGGCCAGCACACCAAGGACGCCTTCGTCACCGTCAGCCGCCCCGAAGACCTGCAACGCGAACTGGATGCGGCCAAGGCCCGTGGCCAGTGGGTGATGCTCGACTACTATGCCGACTGGTGCGTGTCGTGCAAGGTCATGGAAAAACAGGTGTTCGCCCGCAGCGACGTGCAGGCCGGCCTGGCCGGTGTGCACCTGCTGCGCCTGGACGTGACCGCCGACACCCCGGCCAGCCAGGCCCTGCTGCAGCGCTACCAGGTACCTGGCCCGCCCAGCATCATCTGGGTCGGCCCGGAAGGCGACGAACGCCGCGCGCGGCGCATCACTGGTGAGGTGGATGCAGCCGCCTTCCTGCAACACTGGACCCAGACCAGGAGCCAAGGCTGATGCTGACCGTAACCCTCGGGCCACTGACCATGGCCCTCAACCACCTGCTGATGCTCACCGCCCTGGTGATCGCCAGCATGGTCGGCTGGTGGGTCGCCCGGCGTGGCGGCGAGAGCCCGGAATCGGCACTGTTCAACCTGTTCCTGATCGGCCTGCTGTGCGCACGCGCCGGCTTCGTGCTGGCCTATTGGCCGATGTACCAGGACGACCCGCTGCAGATCATCGATATCCGTGATGGCGGCTTCCTGTTCTGGTCGGGCCTTGCCGGCATCGTGCTCGGCGCCTTGTGGCAGGGCTGGCGCCATCCCGGCCTGCGCCGCCCGCTGGGCTGGGCGCTGTTCAGCGGCGCGCTGTTCTGGGGCCTGGCCAGCCTCGGTGGCCACCTGTACAGCAAGGGCACCGAACTGCCCGAACTGAGCCTGCGCAAGGCCAACGGCCAATCCGTAGCGTTGCACAGCTACCGCGGCAAACCGCTGGTCATCAACATCTGGGCCACCTGGTGCCCACCCTGCCGACGCGAAATGCCGGTGCTGCAACAGGCGCAAAGCGCTTACCCGCACGTGACCTTCCTGTTCGTCAACCAGGGCGAGACCCCGGAAAACGTCAGTACCTTCCTCGCCACCACCGGCCTGAGCCTGACCCACGTGCTGTTCGACGGCACCGGTCTGCTGGCCAAGCGCGTCGGCTCCATGGCCCTGCCCACCACCCTGTTCTACGACGCCGACGGGCGCCTGGTCGGCAGCCATCTGGGCGAGCTGTCCCGGGCCAGCCTGCGCCACGCCCTGGAGCCTTTCGACCGGGCCACCGCGCCCGCCCCTGCCGCACAAGGAAACTGACATGCGACTGACTGCACTGCTGCCCCTGTCCCTGGCTCTGCTGGCTGCCCCTACCCTGCAGGCCGAAGAGCTGCCCAAGGCGATTGCGCAACTGCAAGCCAAGGGCGCCGTGATCAAAGGCAGCTTCGACGCCCCCAACGGCCTGCGCGGGTATGCCGCCGAGTACCAGAATAATGGCCTGGCGCTGTACCTCACCCCTGACGGCAAGCATGTACTGGTCGGCAGCCTGTTCGACGAACAGGGCAACGACCTCAGTGCCGAGCCGCTGAAAAAGCTGGTGTATGCGCCGATGAGCAAGGAAATCTGGGCGAAGATGGAGAAAACCTCCTGGATCGCCGACGGCAAGGACGATGCACCGCGCAAGGTGTACCTGTTCAGCGACCCCAACTGCCCGTACTGCAACATGTTCTGGGAACAGGCACGGCCGTGGGTGGAGTCGGGCAAGGTGCAGTTGCGCCATATCATGGTCGGCATCATCCGCGAGGACAGCCCGGGCAAGTCGGCGGCGCTGCTGGCGGCGAAAGACCCGGCCAAGGCACTGCACGAGCATGAAAAAGCGGGCAAGGCCAGCACACTGAAACCATTGGCACAGGTGCCAGAGGCGGTGCAGCAGAAGCTGGCGGCGAACATGGCGCTGATGGAAGAGATGGGTTTACAGGCGACCCCGGCGATCTTCTATCAGGATGACCAGGGCAACCTGCAGAGCCAGCAAGGCGCGCCGCGGCCGGAGTTGCTTGGGAAGATTCTCGGCAAGCGCTAAGTACACCGTTGCCTGTTCCGGCCTCATCGCCGGCAAGCCAGCTCCCACAGGGACCTCACAATATTCAAACCCTGTGGAGTACCTGTGGGAGCTGGCTTGCTGGCGAAAGGGGCGCACAGCGCCCCCCAGGTTTCCTATAACCCTTCCAGCTCGGCCATCAGGTCACTGAGCCGGTCGACCTTGTCGTCATCCAGCACACTGCCCTGCAGCCCCTGCACATACACCGCCAGCTCCTCCACCGTGCTGCACTCGAACATCGCCCGCAACGGCACGTTCAACTGCAACTGCTTCTGCACCCGCGAGGCGATCTGGGTGGCCAGCAGCGAATGCCCGCCCAGCTCGAAGAAGTTGTCGTGCACCCCGACCCGCTCGGCCTTGAGCACATCGGCCCAGATACCGGCCTGCACCACCTCAAACTCATTGCGCGGAGCTCATCAAGTGGCGCATTTCTCTGAACCACGATCAGGTTTTACATCTTGAAACACTAACTTCCACATCCAAAACAATAAACACACTTCTACTCCGCCAATCGCAAAAAGAACACTCACTACTGAATCACATATCAATCTCACGAGACATACAGACCAGCCCCACACCAAAGTAGGAAGTTTCTCACTCTCGCAATTAATCATTGGACATTCATCAGAGATACCCCTCAGCCAATTCCCACAACACCAACTGAAACTTAAACAACCAGATAGCGGCCTTAGCAGCGAATCACTCCCAACAAACTTGACGCACATCAAGTTCAACTCTAAACCTGCAGTCACCCCGGTGTTCGGGGTCACGCTGAAGGAGAGTTAAATGAGCAATCAATTTGGCATCACCCTCATGACATTGGAGTTCGATAAAGACTGCAACATGGAGTCGGAATTCTTCGGAGGGTCTGGTAGCAAAGGCGGCTGCGGCGGAAGTGGTGGATGCGGTGGCGGTGGTGGCTGTAACGGCGGCAGTGGTGGACATAACAATATTGATCTCGACACCCTCAAACAGAAAGGACGCTAAGTAAACAGCGGGCGCCCAGTGGCCGTACAACTGGCGCCCGCCTCACTTACCAGGAAATAACGATGAAGATGCTAAGAATCCACAACTATGAAATCCTCAATTTTGATTCCGAGCCAATGATCTTCTCCTCCACAGGCTTCACCAAAATCACAGACCCCAAATTAGCAAAAGCATTACGACACATTGCTGACACACAGTCCTCCCTCCTCCACCGCGACGAACTTGAGCAAATATTAACAAAAGAAGGCCTACATCTTCAGAGCTCTATTGAGTTCCTCAAATCCATATTGATCGTCGGCGAACAAACAAACGCTCCCTATTTCGAAAACGCCGTACTTTATAGCGACATGGAAATCCCCAATACACTCAAGAACCACCTTGAAAGCAAATTGCAGGGGGCGATTACAACGCAAAGCCTCCCGACAACCCACATACCTGAAGCAACATCACCCACCCTATTTGTATTCGCGTGCCTCAAGCTTCGCCCCGAATCACTCAGATTAAACTATACAAAATTACTGAAACAAAATAACCACTGCGGAGCAAGCATTGGATACATTAGCGGTAATCAGTTCCACTTAACTGAACCTTACATACCATCAATAGGTAATCCCTGTGCTTTCTGCACGCTTGATCGAATCACACATTATGAAACATTGAGAAGCAGCCAACATCACTGGAGCAAGATCTTGACCTTTTGCCGAGCACAAAAGATTGACTTACCGAAAACCCCTATAGACGACCTCCAGACTGCATTGATCATCGGCACCGTCACTTCATTCATAAGCAAATTCACGCGACCTCAAAAGTCAAAGATCACCCAAGACCGAGTCTTGCTTTCCAGAACACTAAATCTTGACGATGGCACACTTATTGAGGACAGCAGTTTTCACTGGCCACTCTGCCAATGCTTGGAATCTAAACCATGACTATTGCTCACGATCAGTACCTCAAATACATCACTCCTGAAGTCATGGATGACACCTTAGCCTTTCACGCCAAAGGGAACTATACGATCCATCGATCAACACAACACATAAGCACCCTCCACAACATCCCATCAAAGACACTAGAGAAGCTAACAGGAAACGAACTCCCACTTAACGTCTTCACAAATTCAAGCAACCACACAGCGCTCAGCCTCAGCACCTTACCTGCAAACCACTGCCTACGAAGAAATGATTCTTGCCCTCATTTCCCAGGGCACACCATAGCTTTTGATACCGTCCGCTCGCTACTCGCACCGCTATTAAAAAAGAATGAACTTAGTTATAAAAGAGGTTACCCGAGCGGTGGAGCACTTTACCCAGTAGAAGTATTTTGCATCAACTTGCACAACAAAATCGACCACTGGCCAACTCAAAGCAACGCTCTGCACTTGCTTCCTTCATCACAAACATTTGAGGCACACACTCCAACAATTGATATCGACAAGCTCTCTCGAGCAATCGTGCCAGACTGCAGCAACATAGGCTCCCCAGCACTCGCTATCGCCTACTTCATTTACTTACCCAAGGCGCTATTCAAGTATCGGTATCGAGGTTACCGTCTTGCACTGATGGAAACGGGCTCGATGTATATGCTCACAGACCTACGCTGCAAAGAACTTGGTTTAGAAGGAAGGCCGTGGTCGGGCTTTACCGACCACGAAGTAACAAATGGGCTTAATTTGAACCCAGCGTTATTTCTGCCTGCATGCATTCAGCTAGTTGGGTGAGCCAATGAATTTCTATAACGAGATCCATACCCCTTCGCGGGTAGATTTTGAACTCTTGCGACCGAGTGCAGTGACCCACATCCCACACACTGTAGAATGTGGCAGCCGATGGCGGACATACGGCTCAAGCAGCGACTGGTCATCTGACGTAATCAAAACAGCAATCGGTGAACACTTCGAACGTAAGCACTTCTACCTGGATGTCCCTGCCCACGACACAAACACGCTAGATGTAGGCCTTACGATCGAGGAGCACAAAGCATTTATCGAAGCGCTCTCGCAAACGGCTATGAATGGTGGAGGCAACCTACTGAAGCACCACCGTTTTGACCGCACGAATGTTTATAGGATCTCTGACTTTTCGCGCTGCCTCATACCCACCGTCTGCATTTCCATTTCACCATGCAGGAACCCCATTGACAACCAAATCTACCCGATGGGTGATACTTGTGGCTGCAGCGCGCATGTAGACATTGAAGCCGCTATCACAGGCGCGCTCAAGGAAGCCTTAGAGCGACAATTCCTTCTAAGATTTTGGCTGACTAAAACCTGTACGGCGGTGATCAAACAAGATGAGGCTTGTGCCATGCTTATGGATTGCCCCAGCCTTGAACTCTTCAGAGAGTTTGCCCAATCAGGCGAGACAATTATCCTAGACCTCACGGACGAACGCTTCCCTGGCAGTTGCATATTATTCTGCTATGGCAACAAGCACAACAAAGACGCAAAAGTTAGATTTTGCGCAGGCATGGCGTATGCCGACACACCTGGCAACGCACTAAAAAAGGCTACAGTCGAGTTATGGCAAACATTTCGATACATGTTATCTCTCGATAGCAGCAACTCGCAAGAAAACGACATCGAAGACCCTTATCTCAAGCACTTCATGAATTGCAACAAATACGAGACCTTCGATCAAATTTCAACTCAAATCACATCACACCGTTCCATCATCAACCGCTCACCACCCCCCTTTAACTGCCAAAACCTGATCAACACTATCAGACGTCTCAACCTTGATGGCTACCTCTATTTATCACACATGCCCGCAGCCCGATCAAACCTGTATTTTTGCAAATACATATCGCCAAACCTATTCCTTCACATGAACAACTCCTTCTCCTTCAACACACTAAACAACTATTCTCGAACCTTTTATAAATCCATCATCCCAGAACAACTAACCCAAATGGTACCTTTCCCATGACCCTCCAAGGACCACATACCGTAACGCGAACAAAACAGATCTTCTCTGTCGCCAAGATATTGCTACTTGAGCATCTGCGAGAACCCACAGCATTGCTGTGGACTGCTGCAGTACCCTGTTTGATGTTTGTATTGCTTAGGCAAAACTCCTCACTCACAGTCCCATCAGACTCAACATATACATCCTCTGCTGCTTGGTTTTACGCCTACATCGCTGCAAACGTCGCCTTCTTTGGCCTCAGTTTCTACCTGATCGGCAGACGAGAAAGCGGCTTCGTACGTTCATTCATCTACCAACGAGAGGCGATCACGCTTTTCCTTACATCACACGCCGTCAGCTATACGCTGGTCAGCGTCATATACGCTAGTTTCTTCTACTTCATTTCCAAACCACTTTACGGTCTCTATTCGCTGCCGGAATTCCTGCATCTCACAGCCGCGTTCTATACAAGCTATATGATATTTTCCTGCATCGGCCTGGCCATCGCCGCGATGCCGATTAAATTCAGTACTGCCGGCACATTATTCTCGCTTCTTTCATTCCTTATGCTCCTTTCTGGTTACTTGGGTGCCACACAAGCAAATGACACTCATTGGTTAGCCTTGATCAACCCCTTGCACTTAAGCACAAAAATAATAAACGGAGAGTTACCACTCGCCACCAGCTTTTTCGCAGCCTTTGTCAGCTCAACAGCCGGACTCTATTTGACAGGACGACTGTTTAGAATCCAACCCATCTGGAGTCGATATTAAGTGAACCTACTAAACATCAACAATCTCAGCTTCTCGCACATCAAAAAACCATTATTACAGAACATCACACTAAACCTAAAAAAAGGAGAAGCAGTCGGCATACTGGGTAGTAACGGGGCGGGCAAAACAACGCTTTTCGACCTGATCTGCAACATCAGAAAACCAAGCAACGGCACAATCATAAATTCATCCAGACAGCAGGCTTATCTGACTCAAGTACTGACACCACCGCCCTTGCTCAGGATGAGCGAAGTCTACCAACTGATTACACATTTAAACTCCAGATCTGCACCGGATCACTGCGAGGTGCTTTCGCGCCTCTCTGAATGGTCACCTTCCCTGTCGAAACGGTATGCTGAAATCTACAAAAAGAAGGCATCTACTTGCAGCTATGGCGAAGTCCGGAGTTTTGTCACACTGACGCTACTGCTCATGGGCAGCGACCTGATCATCCTCGACGAGCCGACTGCGGGGGTAGACCCAGAATTCAGACACCACATATGGCTAGGTATAAAAAACGCGTGCAAAAACGGGGCTAGTGTTTTGATTTCATCTCACTATACCGAGGAAATTGCCACAAACTGCCATCGTTTCTACATGCTCGCTCATCAACACCTCGAGCCATTTGAGAATGCTCATGAGTTTCTCGCTCGCTACCATGCGGACTCTTATGATGAAGCATTCATCAATGCGTCGATGTCGCAGGAAAAAATCGGGGCCGCATCATGATGGCGAAGAACCATGGGAAAGATGGGCTTGCAGGTATGGCACCGGCTGCGCCGGAGTTCGCGGGCATGCCCGCTCCCACAGGTACAGCGCCAAACCTCGAAAACAACGCCGTATCTGTAGGAGCGGCCTTGTGTCGCGAAAGGGCCGCATAGCGGCCCCAGCAATTTCAACTTTTGTGCACCAATCCTGGGGCGGTGCAGGCCTCACCCGCTCAGGTCACAACCCCTCCAGCTCAGCCATCAGGTCACTGAGCCGGTCGACCTTGTCGTCATCCAGCACACTGCCTTGCAACCCCTGCACATACACCGCCAGTTCCTCCACGGTGCTGCACTCGAACATCGCCCGCAACGGCACGTTCAACTGCAACTGCTTCTGCACCCGCGAGGCGATCTGGGTGGCCAGCAGCGAATGCCCGCCCAGCTCGAAGAAGTTGTCGTGCACCCCGACCCGCTCGGCCTTGAGCACATCGGCCCAGATACCGGCCAGTACCTCTTCCAGCTCGTTGCGCGGCGCCTGGTAGGCATGGCTGTGCTGGCCACCGATGTCGATGGCCGGCAAGGCCTTGCGGTCGAGCTTGCCGTTGGCGTTGTGCGGCAGGCTGTCGAACCAGCCCCAGTGCAGTGGCACCATGTACTCCGGCAACTCGGCACGCAGGCGCTGCTTGAGCTGTTCCAGCAACGCAGCGTCGGCTGCAACGCCCTGATGCGCCACCAGGTAACCCACCAGGTGCTTGCCATTGACGCCCTCCTGCACGCCAACGGCAGCGTCGCGGAGCTCCGGCTGTTCGTGCAGGCGGGCTTCGATTTCGCCCAGTTCGATGCGGTAGCCGCGAATCTTCACCTGATGGTCGATGCGCCCGACATACTCCAGCACCCCGTCCGGGCGCTGCCGCGCCAGGTCGCCGGTGCGGTACAGGCGTTCGCCCGGTGCACCATGAGGATGGGGAATGAACGCCAGCGCCGTACGCACCGGGTCGCCGACATAGCCACGGCCCACGCCGGTGCCGGCCACGCACAACTCACCTGTCGCACCCAGTGGCACCAGCGCCTGGTCCTCGCCGAACAGATACAGGCGGTTGTTGTCGGTCGGCGTGCCGATCGGCAGGTAGCTGCCACGGGTCGAGGCGGAATCGACGCGGAAGAACGCCACGTCATCGGAGCACTCCGCCGGGCCGTAGGCGTTGACCAGGCCGATCCGCGGGTAACGCTGCAGCCACTGCGCCGCCAGCTCCGGTGGCATGGCTTCGCCGGTCGGCAGCATCCAGCGCAGGCCATCGAGGGCCTGGTGGTCGTTGGCCAGCATGCCCTGGATCAGCGACGGCACGCTCTCCAGCACGCTGATGCCGGTGGCCTGCACATGCGCCAGCAGGCCCTGCGGGTCATGGGCGATGGCGTTCGGCACGATCTCCACCCTGGCGCCGAACAGCGGCGCGGCAAGGAACTGCCACACCGAAATGTCGAAGCTCTGCGAGGCCGTCTGGGCGATCACGTCCTGCTCGCCGAGCGCCAGGTACGGCACCTTGCTCAGCTGGTTGTTGAGCATGCCGCGCTGCTCGACCATCACCCCCTTCGGCAAGCCGGTGGAGCCTGAGGTGTAGATCACATAGGCGAGGTTATCCGGCCCGCTGTGAATGCCGGGATTGTGGCTGGCCACCGGGCTGGCCTGGATGTCTTCCCAGACCAGTAGCTGCGGCCGTGCCGCCACTGCAAGCTGGTCCAGCAACTGCCGCCCTTGCCCGGCACAGGCCGCGCTGCACACCAGCACGGGTGTACGGCTGAGCTCGATGATGCTTTGCAGGCGCGCCGCCGGCAGGCCCGGGTCCAGTGGCAGGTAGCCGGCGCCGGCCTTGAAGCTGCCGACGATCATGCCCAGCAGCGGTAGCCCACGCTCGGCCAGCAGTGCCACCGGCTGGTCCAGGTTCACACCCGCCGCGATCAAGGCATGGCCCAGGCGGTTGGCCGCCAGGTTCAAGCCGGCGTAGTCGTAGGACGCGTCCAGGCAGCGGGCCACGGTACGTTGCGGATGCGCGGCCACCTGCGCCTCGAACTGCGCGACGTAGCTCTGTTCCAGCGGATAGGCGCGCGCGGTACGGTTGCAGTCCTCCAGCAAGAAACGCTGCTCCTCGGCGCCCAGCAACGGCAGTGCGCTCATCTCCCCTTCAAAGCCTTGCACCAGCGCCAGCAGCAGGCGCTTGAACTCGGCCAGCAGGCGCTCGACGGTCGGGTAGTCGAAGTACCTCTGGTCGAACGACAGGTGCAGGCCAAGGTCATCGCCCGGGTAGCACACCGCTGTCAGCGGGAAGTTGGTGTGGGTACGGCCCGAGTCGGAACTGGCATTCAGGTGCTGGGCGTGGTCGAGCACGGCAGTTTCCACCGGCGCGTTCTCGAACACGAACAGGCTGTCGAACAGCGGCTGGCCCTTGGGCAGTTCGCTGCACTCCTGGATCGCCACCAGCGGCAGGTATTCATATTCGCGCAGCTCCATGTTGCGCTCCAGCAGGCCTTGCAACCACTGGCGCACACTGCAGCGCTCACCCGCCACCGGCAATTGCACGCGCAGGGCGACGCTGTTGATGAACAGGCCGACGGTACGCTGCATCTGCGGCATGCTCACCGGGCGCCCGGCCACGGTCACGCCAAAGGCCACGTCGCGGTCGCCACTGTAGCGCGCCAGTACCAGGGCCCAGGCCGCCTGGGCGAAGGTGTTGACGGTGAGCTGGTGGGCCTGGGCCAGCTCGCGCAGGCGCACGCCGTCGCTCACCGCCAGGCGCGTATAGCAGTCGCCGACGATCATGCCGCTACCGGCATGGTCGTGGCGCAGCGGGCGGTCGCTGGGGATGGGGGTGGCACGTTCGAAGCCGGCCAGGTTGGCCTGCCACCAGGCTCGCGCGTCGTCCAGGCCCTGGCGTTGCAGCCAGCCGATGTAGTCGCGGTAGCGCGGTGGCACCGGCAAGCGGGCCTGGCGCCCCTCGCCGAGGGCCTGGTAGATCTCGAAGAAATCGTTCATCAACAGCGAACGGCACCAGGCATCGATGAGGATGTGGTGGTTGCTCATCATGAACCAGTAGCGCTCGTCGGCCACACGCACCAGGCGCAGGTGGAACGGCGCCTCGCTGAGCAGGACGAAACCGGCCTCGCGTTCCTGCTTGTGCAGAGCCTGCAGGCGCTGCTCCTGGGCGTCGTCGTCGAGGCCACGCCAGTCCTGGTAGTCCACCGGCGTGTTGCCCGGCTTGTGGATGATCTGCAGCATCGCCTCGCCGGTGTTCCAGCTGAACGATGCGCGTAGCGCTTCGTGGCGCGCCACCACCGCCTGCCACGCCTGGGCGAAGCGTTCGGGGTCGAGCGCGCTGTTGATGCGGTAGCGGTCCTGCATGTAGTAGAGGCCGGTGCCCGGCTCCAGCAGGGTGTGCAGCAGCATGCCCTCCTGCATCGGCGTCAGCGGGTAGACGTCCTCGATCTGCGCGGCCGGTACCGGTAGCGCGTCGATCTGCGCCTGAGTCAGGTGCGCCAGCGGGAAGTCCGATGGCGTGAAACTGCCGTTGCCATCCGCCAGGCAATGCTCGACCAGCGCCAGCAGCTCCAGGCGATAGGCTTCGGCCAGGCTGGCGATGGTCCGCTCGTCGTAGCGTTCGGCACTGAAGGTCCAGCGCAGTTGCAGGGCGCCGCCATACACCTGGCCATCGACACTCAGCCAGTTGGGCAGCGGTGCATCGAGATCGTGGGCCAGGCCGGCCGGGGCGTCCAGCGGCTGGAACAGGGCTGTGCTGTCGAACTGCTGGTCGAACTGGCCCAGGTAGTTGAAGGTGATGCGTGCCTGCGGCAGGGCCGCCATCTGCTCGCGCCCTGCCGTATCGGCCAGGTAGCGCAGCACGCCGTAGCCCAGCCCTTTGTGCGGCACCTGGCGCAGCTGCTCCTTGATGCGCTTGATCGAGCCTGCCCGCGCCGCATCGTCCTCGCCTGGCAGCGGGCGCAGGCTCAGCGGGTAGGCGTTGGTGAACCAGCCGACGCTGCGGGTCAGGTCCATGTCTTCGAACAGCCCGTCACGGCCATGGCCCTCAAGCTGTACCAGCACTTCTTCATCGCCGCTCCAGCGGCACAGGGCACGCGCCAGCGCGGTCAGCAGCAGGTCGTTGACCTGGGTGTGATAGGCCGCCGGAGCCTGCTGCAGCAACTGCCGGGTCTGCGCCACATCCAGGCCGATGACCAGGGTACGGGCGTGGCGGTGCAGGTTGCCGCCCTGCGGGTGATCACATGGCAGTTCACGGCGCACGCCACCCAACTGGCCTTGCCACCAGCCCAGCTCGTCGCGCAGCGAATCGCTGCCGGCATAGCTGGCCAGGCGTGCGGCCCAGTCGCCCATGGCGTGGGTCTTGGCCGGCAGCGGCTGGCCACGGTACAGCGCCTGCAGGTCTTCCAGCAGCACGCGCCACGACACGCCATCGACCACCAGGTGATGGATCGCCAGCAACAGGCGCTGGCCGCCCTGCCCGTCATTTACCAGCAAGGCGCGCAACAGTGGGCCCTGCTCCAGGTCGAGGCTGCGTTGCAGGTCGGTGTACAGCGGTTGGCAATCGGCGAAGTCGGCGACCGTGGCTGTCCACAGTAACTGCCCGGTGGCAGGCGAAGCATATTCGGCCTGCCAGCGGCCCTGGGCCATGCCAAAGCGCAGGCGCAGGCTGTCGTGGTGCTGCACCAGGCCGGCCAAGGCTCGCTCCAGTACCCCCTCATCCAGCGGCTTGCGCGCCTCCAGCAGAACAGCCTGGTTCCAGTGCTGCGGCTGTGGCACTTCACTGTCGAAGAACCAATGCTGGATCGGCGTGAGGCCGGTCTGACCCTGGCGCTGGCCCTGTTCGATGCTGCTGGCGGCTTCGCTGCGCTGAACGATGGCGGCCAGGGTCTGGATGGTCTGATGCTGGAACAGGTCGCGCGGGGTGAACTGCAAGCCGGCCTGACGAGCCCGGCTGACCACCTGGATCGACAGGATCGAGTCGCCGCCCAGTTCGAAGAAGTTGTCCTGCACGCCGACCCGGGCAACGTTGAGCACGTCGCGCCAGATCTGCGCCAGTTGCGCTTCCACCTCGTTGCCAGGCGCCTGGTACTGCTGGCGTGCCTGCTCCAGGTCCGGCAGCGGCAGCGCACGGCGGTCGAGCTTGCCGTTGCCCATCAGCGGCAGGCTGTCGAGCAGCACCAGGTGCGCCGGCACCATGTAGTCCGGCAGGTGCTGGCGGGCATCGGCTTTCACCGCGTCGCGCAGCAGGCCCTGGGCCTCGCTGTCGGCAGCGGCCTGCCCGCACACCAGGTAACCCACCAGTTGCTTGCCGCCCGGCAGGTCGAGGGCCAGCACCACAGCTTCGTCGACATCGGCATGCGCCTGCAGGCGGCTTTCGATTTCGCCCAGTTCGATACGAAAACCGCGAATCTTCACCTGCTGGTCGGCGCGGCCGACGTACTCGACCAGGCCATCGCTGCCCAGGCGCACCAGGTCACCGGTGCGATACAGGCGCCCGCCTTCGCTGCCGAACGGGTCGGCGACGAAGCGCTCGGCGCTAAGGCCCGGGCGGTCGTGGTAACCCTGGGCCAGGCCGGCACCGCCGACATACAGCTCGCCAACACCGCCTTGCGGCAACAGGGCAAGGTCTTCGTCGAGGATGTAGGCCGTGCGGCTACCGATGACGCGGCCGATCGGTACGCTGCCCAGATCCGCCGGCAGTGTCTGTGGTGCCAGGCAGGCCAGCGGCATGACCACGGTTTCGGTCGGCCCGTAGGCGTTGAAGAACTGCTGTGGCGCGAAGGCCTGGCGGATGCGCTGCAGGTGTTCGCCGGTCAGCGCTTCACCACCGGTAATGACCAGGCGCACTGGCAACTGTTCGCCCTGCCCGGCCAGGTACTGGGCCAACTGGCTACCGTAGCTGGGCGTGAAGCCGAGGATGCTCACCTGCTGCTCGCGCACCAGCTGGCAGATGTCTTCGGCGCCCCACTGCCCCTGGGCGCGCAGCACCACGCGGGCGCCACACAGCAGTGGCACCCACAGGCGTTCGCTGGCGGCGTCGAAATTGATCGAATAGAAGTGCAGCTCGCAGTCATCGCTGCGCATGCCGAACGCGTCGATCACCGCCTGGCAATGCATGGCGAACTCGCCGTGGCTGACTACCACGCCCTTGGGCTTGCCGGTGGAACCGGAGGTGTAGATCAGGTAGGCCTGGTGCTGCGGCAGGTTGAGGTTGTCCAGCGGCGCATCGCTGTAGGCCGACAGGCTGGCGCTGTCGTCCTCCAGGCTCCAGCGCGCCACGCCTTCGGGCAACTGCCCCAGGGTTTGCAGCAGCGTGCGCTGGCTGAGCAGCAGGCCGATGCGGCTGTCTTCGATCATGTAGCGCAGGCGGTCGAGCGGGTATTCGGGGTCGAGCGGCACGTAGGCGCCACCGGCCTTGAGGATGGCCAGCAGGCCGACGACCATTTCCAGCGAACGCTCCAGCGCCAGGCCCACACGCACCTGCGGGCCGACGCCACGCTCGCGCAGGGCGCGGGCCAGGCGGTTGGCCTGCTGGTCGAGTTCGGCATAGGTCATGTGCCGGCCGGCGAAGGTCAACGCGCCAGCGTGTGGCGTGCGCGCAGCCTGGGCGGCGAACAGGCCGTGCACGGTCTGGTCGAGAGCGAGACCCTGCTCGCCCTGCAACTGGCCCGCCAGCAGCTGCTGCTCGGCGCTGCTCAGCATCGGCAGCTCGCACAGGCGTTGTTGCGGGTTGTCGAGCAGGCCCGCCAGCAATTGCTGCCAGTGCTCGGCCATGCGTGCGATGCGTGGCTCGTCGAACAGGTCACGGCTGTAGGTCAGGCAGCAACCCAGGCGGCCGTCGAGGTCGGTCACCTCCAGGTACAGGTCGAACTTGGTGGCGCTGGCGTCGTTGACCAGGTAATCCACCTGCATGCCGGCAAGCTGGCGGCTTTGCTGGAAGGCCCAGCGCTGCACGTTGCACATCACCTGGAACAGCGGGTTGTAGGCGCTGCTGCGCGGTGGCTGCAGGGCTTCCACCAGCTGGTCGAACGGCAGGTCCTGGTGCGACTGGCCTTCGATGGCAACCTGGCGTACCTGCTCCAGCAACTGTGCGACGCTCATCTGGCCGTCCAGCTCGCAACGCAGCACCTGGGTGTTGAGGAACGCGCCAATCAGCCCTTCGCTTTCCGGGCGGATGCGGTTGGCCACCGGCGCGCCAATGCGCAGGTCACGCTGGCCGCTGTAGCGGTGCAGCAAGGCGGCCAGGGTGGCAGTCATGGTCATGAACAGGGTCAGGCCGCGCTGGCTGTTGAAGGCATGCACGCGGGCGACCAGCGCCGGGTCGAGCTCGAAGCGGTACAGCTCGCCACGGTGGGTCTGCACTGCCGGGCGCGGGCGGTCGGCAGGCAGCGCCAGCACCGGGTGTTCATCGCCCAGGCGGGCCTGCCAGTAGGCCAGCTGGCGGGCGCCCTCGCCGCTTTCCAGCCATTGCCGTTGCCACACGCTGTAGTCCAGATACTGCACCGGCAGCGGCGCCAACGGCGATTCGCGGTCATCGACGAAGGCCTCGTACAGCTCGCCCAGTTCGCGGGCGAAGATGTCCATGGCCCAGCCTTCGGTGACGATATGGTGCAGGGTCAGCACGAAGAAGTGCTCGCGCTCTTGGGCTTTGACCAGACAGGCACGCAGCAACGGACCGCGCTCCAGGTCGAACGGCTGGTGCGCCTGGTCGTCGGCCAGTTGCTGCAGGCGTTGTTGGCGGGCATCGGCGGGCAAGGCGCTGAAGTCCTGCCAGTCGAGGTGCAGGCTGCTGTTTTCGGCCACGCACTGATACGGCACGCCATCGATGCTGGGGAAGGTGGTGCGCAGGGTTTCGTGGCGCACCACCAGCGCCTGCAACGCACGCTCGAAGGCATCCACATGCAGGGTGCCGCGCAGGCGCGCCATGCCGCCGACGTTGTACGCCGGGCTGCCCGGCTCCATTTGCCAGAGGAACCACATGCGCTGCTGGGAGTACGACAGCGGCACCGCCTGGCGGCGGTCGACGCGGGTGATTGCGCCTTGCAGATTGCGCTCACCGGCGGCACGGATACGCGTGATCTCGGCACAGAAGGCGCCCAGCTCGCTGGCGTCGAACAGGGCCTTGAGCGGCAGCTCGACATCGCAGGCCTGACGCGTGCGCGAGACAATTTGAGTGGCCAGCAGCGAATGGCCGCCGAGGGCGAAGAAGTCATCCTGCAGGCCAACGCGCGGCAGGTTCAGCACTTCACGCCAGATGGCAGCGACCTGCTGCTGCAACTCGGTTTGCGGCTCGATGTGCTCCCGCTGCTGCCACACCGGGGCCGGCAACGCCTTGCGGTCGACCTTGCCGCTGGGGCCCAGCGGCATCTGCGCCAGCGGGATGAGTTGTGCCGGCACCATGTACGCCGGTAGTTGTTCAGCCAGCACCGTCAGCAATGCATCTGGCTGGGCGCTGCCACTGTAGTAGCCGACCAGTTGCGCGCCTACGGCATCCTTGTGAATCAGCACCAGCGCCTGTTCGACCCCCGCTTGCGCCAGCAGGCAGGCCTGGACTTCCTCGGGTTCGACACGGAAGCCACGCACCTTGACCTGCTGGTCGAGGCGGCCAAGGTATTCCAGCGCCTCGGTCTGCACCTGCCAGCGGGCGCGGTCGCCACTGCGGTACAGGCGCTCGCCATTGCCGTCGGCCCGGGGCACGAAGCGCTCGGCGGTGAGGCCCGGGCGACCCAGGTAGCCACGGGCCAGGCCTGCACCGCCAAGGTACAGCTCGCCCGGCACACCGGGGGCGGTCAGTTCCAGTTCGTCGTCCAGCACACGGCACAGCACATTGCCCAGCGGGCGGCCGATCGGCGAGCGTTCGCCATCGGTGGCCTGGCAGTGCCAGTGGGTGACGTTGATGGCGGTTTCGGTCGGGCCATAGCGGTTGTGCAACTGCACCTGTGGCAGCACCTGCAGCACGCGGTCACGCAGTGCCGCGGACAGCGCTTCGCCACCGGAGAACAGCCGGCGCAGGCTGCTGCAGGCACCCGCCTGCGGCTCCTGTACGAACACCTGCAACAGCGGCGGCACGAAGTGCAGCGTGGTCACGCCATGGGCCTGCACCAGCGCGGCGATGCGCTGCGGGTCGCGGTGCTCGCCAGGGCCGGCGAGCACCAGCTTGCAACCGGTCACCAGTGGCCAGAAGCATTCCCACACCGAAACGTCGAAGCTGATCGGCGCCTTCTGCATCAGCACGTCGCTGTCGTCCAGCACATAGCTGGCCTGCATCCATTGCAGGCGCTCGGCCAGTGCCGCGTGGGTATTGCCCACGCCCTTGGGCTGGCCGGTGGAGCCGGAGGTGTAGATCACATAAGCCAGGTTGTCGCCATGCAGGTGCAACCCGGGGGCATGGCTTGGCCAGCTGTCCAGGTGCAGCTGGTCGAGGGCGATGGCGCTGACGCCGTCCACCTGTGGCAGCTTGCCCAGCAGGTTGCTGTGGCTCAGCAACAGGCCAGCGTTGCAGTCGGCGAGCATGTAGGCCAGGCGCTCGGCCGGGTAATCGACGTCCAGCGGCACATAGGCACCACCGGCCTTGAGAATGGCCAACAGGCCCACCAGCAGCTGCGGCGAACGCTCGACGGCGATGGCCACGCAGGTGTCGGGGCCGACGCCTTTGTCACGCAGGTAGTGGGCCAGACGGTTGGCTTGCTGGTGCAACTCGGCGTAATCCAGGCTGCCACCGTCCCACACCAGGGCGGTGCGCTGCGGGGTCAGGCGTGCCTGGTCATTGAGCTGCTCGACCAGCAGGCGCTGCGGCGCCGCAGCGGGTGCCTCGCCCCAGCTCAGCAGTTGCGCGCGGCCAGGCTCGTCGAGCAATTGCACCTCGCCCAGCGCCCGCTGCGGCCCGGCACACACCTGCTCGAGCAGGGCCAGCAGGTGCTGGGCCAGGCGCTTGACGGTGCTGGCATCGAACAATTCGGCGGCATAGTCGAAGGCCAGGCTCAGGCGGCCCTGGTGGTCTTCTTCACTGTGCAGCTGCAAGTCGAACTTGGCTTCGCGACTGTGCCACGGCAGCTCTTCGGCCAGCAGGCCCGGCAGGCGGCGCAGGGCAGACAGGTCACGTTGCTGGTGGTTGAACATGACCTGGAACAGGCCTTGCTCGCGAGCCTCGGGCAAGGCTTCGAGCAGTTGCTCGAACGGCAGGTCCTGGTTGGCCTGGGCATCCAGGGTGGCCCGGCGCACCTGGGCCAGCAACTGGTCGAACGGCAGGCGGCCATCGAGTTGCGCACGCAGTACCTGGGTGTTGATGAAGAAGCCGACCATGCCTTGGGTTTCCAGGCGCGGGCGGTTGGCGTTGGGCACGCCGACACGGATATCGGCCTGGCCACTGTAGCGGTGCAACAGCGCCTGCCAGCCGGCCAGAAGCACCATGAACAGGCTGGCCTGCTGTTCGCGGGCCAGGCCCTTGAGCGCTTCGGTGAGCCTGGCCGGTACCTTGAGGTTGAAGCGGGCGGCGCGGTGGTCGCGCTGGCTGGTGCGCGGGTGGTCGGTGCACAGGTCGAGCACCGGCAGTTCATCCCCCAGATGCGCCTGCCAGTACTGCAGCTGACGCTCGGCTTCGCCTGCGGCCAGCCACTGTCGCTGCCAGGTGCCGTAGTCGGCATAACCCAGGGTCAGCGGTGCCAGGTTGGCCTCGAGACCCTGGCAATGGGCGGCGTACAGTTTGGCGAATTCGTCGAGCAGGATGTTCAGCGACCAGCCGTCGGCGACGATATGGTGCAGGGTCACCCACAGTTGATGGTGTTCATCGTCCAGGCGCACCAGGGTCACCCGCAGCAACGGCCCCCGGGTCAGGTCGAACGGCTGGCGAGCTTCGGTTTCACGCTGGGCGGCGACCTGTTCGGCGGCCTGGCCTTCGAGGTCCAGGCGGCGAAGGTCGAACGGCTGCTGCGCCTGGATGCGCTGCAGGGCCTGGCCGTTCTCTTCGGCAAACAGGGTACGCAGCGATTCATGGCGCGCCACCAGCGCCTGGAAGGCCGCTTCCAGTGCGTTTTCGTCCAGCTCACCGCGCAACTGCAGGCCGGCCGGAATGTTGTAGGCCGCCGACTGCGGGTCCAACTGCCACAGCAGCCACAGGCGGTTTTGCGCCAGCGACTGGGGTAGCGCCTGGGTGCGTTCCAGGGTAGCGATGGTGCCGACCCGGCCACCGCCTTCGGCGATGATCGCGGCCACGGCCTTGGCGTAGTCAGCCAGTATCGGCGCCTCGAACAGGGTGCGCAGGCCCAGCTCGATGCCCAATTCATCGGCCAGGCGTGCGGTGGCGTGGGTAGCGGCGATGGAGTTGCCACCCAGCAGCAGGAAGTGGTCGTCTGCCGCTACCGCCTCGACCTTGAGGATGTCGCGCCACACCCCGGCGATGCGCGTCTCCAGCTCATCGCCGGCGGCGTCCGTGGCAACGGGCTCGCCCACCTCAGGGAAGCGGGCGTAGCAGTCCAGGCTGCCATCGTCCATGCGCAGGCGGCAGGCCGAACGCTGCAGCTTGCCGCTGGAGGTCTTGGGTAGCGCCCCCGGGTTCAGCAGCAGGACCACGGCCGGGGCCTGGCGGCAGGCGTCGGCGATCACCTGACGCAGGGTCTTGATCAGCTCCCGGGGCTTGATTGCCTTCTGCACGTTGCGGCTGATTTCCACCGCCACGCCAATGCCCTCCTCGCCTTGCTGCTCGACGGCGAACACTGCCACCCGGCCTTTGCGCAGCACCTCCACTTCGCGCTCGAGGGTCTTTTCCAGGTCTTGCGGGTACAGGTTCTGCCCGCGCACGATCAGCATGTCCTTCAGGCGCCCGGTGACGAACACTTCACCTTCGCGCATGAAGCCCAGGTCGCCGGTACGCAGCCAAGTCTGGCCGTCCATCTCGACGAAGGTGCGGGCGCTGGCCTCGGGGTTGCGCCAGTAGCCCAGGGCGATGCTCGGGCCACCGGCCCAGATCTCGCCCACCTGGTTGTCGCCCAGCACCTGCAGGCGTTGTGGTTCGACAATGCGCACGGCATGCCCGGGCTGCGGGTAGCCACAGCTCATCAGCACACTGCCCTTGCCAGGTTCCGCACGGTTGTCGGCAAAGGCTTCGGCGTCCAGCTCCAGCGCGGCGATGCCCTGGCCACGGCGGCTGCCGCTGACGAACAGGGTCGCCTCGGCCAGGCCGTAGCTGGCGAAGAAGCTCTGCGGGTCGAAGCCGCAGGCCTGGAACTTGTCGGCAAAGGCCGCCAGGCTGTCCTGGCGGATTGGCTCGGAGCCGGAATAGGCCACCCGCCAGCGGCTCAGGTCGAGCCCGGCCAGGGAGGCCTCGCTGACCCGCTCGCTGCACAACCGGTAGGCAAAGTCGGGGCCGCCGCTGATGGTGCCGCCGTACTCGCTGATGGCCTGCAACCAGCGCAGCGGCCGGGCCAGGAAGTAGCCCGGCGACATCAGCACACAGGGCACGCCGCTGAAGATCGGCTGCAGCAGGCCGCCGATCAGGCCCATGTCGTGGTACAGCGGCAGCCAGCTGACGATCACATCGTCGGGGTTGAGGTCGATGCCAAAGCCTTGGCGGATCAGTTGTTCGTTGGCCACCAGGTTGCCATGGCTGACCTGCACGCCCTTGGGCAGTGCGGTGGAGCCGGAGGTGTACTGCAGGAAGGCGATGTCATCACCCTTGAGCGCGGGCTCGCGCCAGTTCGCAGCCAGCGCCGGGGCCAGGCCATCCACCGCCAGCAGTTCGGGGGCGTTGGCCGCCGCCAGAGCCTCCAGGCCCTGCAGGCTGTCGTGCAGGGCCGCGACGGTCAGCAGCAGGCGCGGCTCGGCGTCGTCGATGATCGACAGCAAGCGCTGCTGGTGGTGCTGGCGCGCGGACTCCGGCGGGTAGGCCGGCACCGCAATCACACCGGCATACAGGCAGCCGAAGAACGCCGCCACATAGTCTGGCCCGCTGGGGAACAACAGCACCGCGCGGTCGCCGAAGCTGGCCCGGGTTTGCAAGGCAGCGGCGATGGTGCGCGCACGCTGATCGAGGTCCCGGTAGCTGAGCACGGCCTGTTCGCCGGGAGCGTCGGCCAGAAAGCGCAAGGCGACTTTGTCCGGGGTCTGCGCGGCGCGTTGCGCCAGGGCCTGGACCAGCGAGAGCGGGAGTTCGAAGGCGTCCGTCATGGGGTGTTCCTGCCAGTGTCTGGTTGGGTCGGGCCGGCTGCTGCGCGAACGTGGGCGCAGCGGCATGTGGCGGCCTGAGGTGTACACAGGGGAACGGATGGGCGGGGGGAGAAATTAGCGTGTCATAGCACCGGCAAGGGCACCACGCAGGCCCTTTCGCGGGCAAGCCCGATGCCACAGGCTTAGAACCGAAATGCACGGTTACCAATTACATTTCGCATTTGACAATCATTATCATTCTGAATAGCTTGTCGCCCGTCGTAGGAAGCTTCCCAAATTTGGGTGCGTCCTTTCCCCTCTGTGACAAGGTGATTTCCATGGCGGAACAACTATCCACAAGTAAGTGCGATTCACCATTACTGCAGGCCTTCGTCGACAACCGCAGCATCCTGGTCAAGATCGCTGCCCGCATCACCGGCTGCCGGTCGCGCGCCGAAGATGTGGTGCAGGACGCCTTTTTCCGGCTCAGCGCCGCCCCGCAGATCACATCGTCGTTCAAGGCGCAGCTGAGCTACCTGTTCCAGATCGTGCGCAACCTGGCCATCGACCACTACCGCAAGCAGGCGATGGAGTTGAAGTACTCCGGCAGCGAGGAGGAAGGCCTGAACGTAGTCGTGCAGAACGCCTCCCCCGAAGCCACCCACATCAACCTTGCCGCGCTGGATGACATTGCCGAGGCGCTGAACGAACTGCCCCAGCGCACCCGCTATGCCTTCGAGATGTACCGCCTGCATGGCGTGCCGCAGAAGGACATTGCCAAGGAGCTGGGAGTGTCGCCGACACTGGTCAACTTCATGATCCGCGATGCGCTGGTACATTGTCGCAAGACGGCCAGTCGGCAGGCCTGAAACATTTGCCTCGAGATCGCCGGGGGCGCGTTGCACCCCTTTCGCGACACAAGGCCGCTCCTACAGAGACCGCGCCCTTAATGTAGGAGCGGCCTTGTGTCGCGATGGGCCGCACAGCGGCCCCCTGGCACTCAAGCCAATTTACACTTATCGAAAAAACGCTCCCGCCCCAGAATCATCAACGCCGCGCGCTTGTGCGGGAAGTCGAACTCCTTGTCGCAATGGAAGCACTGGTCGTGCATGTAGCCGATCATCTTGCCGTTGTCGGCACGCGGCTCGGCCACCACCCGCTGGGTGCGCGGGTCATCCAGGAACAGGTAGTGCACCAGCGCCGATAGCCAGCTGGCTACCTTGTGCGGCCCGCGGTGGCTCTCCTCCCCCACCAGCATGTGGATGCCACGGTCGTAGTCATCGGCCGGGTAGAACGGCGCAATGCGGTCTTCCTTGGCCCAATACGCCTCGAAGTAGGCAAACGGCTGGTCATCGAAGCAGCCGATCAGCGTCAGGGCATGCGGGTCGGCCTCGAGCTTGCCTAGGTATTCACGGTGCTGCGCCAGGGTGCCAGCCTCCTGCCAGAACGCCTCCACCCGCGGGTTGTTCTGCCAGCGGTTGAAGCGCTCCAGGTCATGTTCGATTTCCAAGGTACGCAGCGACACCCAACTGCCCAGGCGCGTATCGAAGCGCCGGTACACCTCGCCACGAGGCTTGGGCGCGCGGCGTGGGTGGCGCTTGCCGTTGCTGATCTGCATTTGCTGCGGGTATGCCACGCTGGCCGACTCGCCCAGCCACGGCTGTGGCAGCTGCCAGAACAGCGCTCGCTCGCACAGGTATTGGCCAGGCTGCTCGCCGGCCAGCAGCAGGCCACTGGTCAATGCCTGGGGCAACGCCTCGGGCAGGTACCAGGCCAGGCGCTGGCAGGCGGTGTCGCGGGCCAGCAGCCAATAACAGGCGGCCCACAAGGCCTGATAGGGGCGCTCGGGGCACAGCCGCTCCAGGTGAACATGCAGGGTAGCGCCCACCTCCAGGCGCAACTGGATCAGCGGGCGGCCTTCGAGGGACAGGCTCAGCCAGCTGTCGCCCTCCTCGGCACTGAGGCTGCGCCAGCGTGGCGCTGACAGGGGCTGCGAAGCGGCATCGAACGGCATGGGCTTGACTCACGGCAATGAAGAAAAGGCTCACTGCTGAGAACGTTGCCGCACCACGGGAATTTAGTCGTGTGGGGCCGACACCGTGATGCGGTAGGGCTCGAAGATGCGCGCCAGCTCGCCACTGTCGCGCAGCGCCCGCAGCAGCGCCGCGAACGACTGCTCGCCGATCGGCGCCCCCGGGCGCAGCAAGGCGTAGTGGTGGTAGACCTGGTCAATGCGCTGCGAGGACACCAACTGCTCCCGGCTGGCCGGGTTGCGCTCCAGGAAATCGCTGAGATAGGAACGCGTGACCAGGGCGATGTCGGCGCGGTCGGCCTGCACCATCAGCAGGTTGCTGTCGTGGGAATAGGTCAGGGTCGCTTTGTAGGCGGTGCGCAGGTAGTCCGGATCGGAGTTGAAGCCGGCGAACGCATAGTGGTAGCCGTTGATCAGCGCCAGGCGCTTGCCGTGTAGGTCGTCGAAGTAATGCGGGTCACGGCCATTGGCCTTGCGGGCGACGAACACCTCGGCATCTTCCAGGCCCAGGTCCACGCTCTGGTGGGCAATCTGCTGCCAGCCCCACTCCGGGTTCTCGAAAATGGCCATGTCGGTGCGGCCTTGCTGGAGGTCACCAAAACGCCGCTGGATGGAGGTGGGCACCACGACGAAGTGGTAGCGCTGCTGCGTGCGGTTTAGCGCGTCGACCAGCTGCGGCAGCAGGCCGCTGTCGGCCCCCTGCTCGGGGCGTACCGTGTACGGTGGGAAATGCGCCGCGCCAATCCTCACTTCGACGGCATCGGCAGCCCATACCGGCGCCGCCAGCCAGAACACGGCCAGCAGCATCAGGGAAGACAGGGCCTTTAGGCCGGGCGCTGGAGTCAAGACGGATGCTCATCACGGTTCATGCCTGGGTCCACCTAAGCTAGGCGTTTTCCGGGCCGGACACAACTGCCGGATAGTGGCCCTTTGTGCCAAAGCCGCAGGCAAATTGCCAGGGGATGCCGGATGCCCTGAGTTTGGCTACGCTCTAGCAGGATCTGCAAGGGAGCCTGGTATGGGCCATTGGTTGGTGATCGACCTGGAAGCCACCACCGACGATGGTGGGTGGCCGGTCACAGAGATGGAAGTCATTGAAATCGGCGCAAGCCTGGTTACCCGCGAAGGCCGCGAGGTCGACCACTTCCAGCGCTTCGTGAAGCCCCGGCGGCGGCCGCAGCTGACCCCGTTCTGCCGTGAGCTGACCCACATCAGCCAGGCCAGCGTGGACAGTGCCGCACCGTTCCGCGAGGTATGGGCAAGCTTCGAGCGCTGGCTCGGGCACCACCGCGGGCAGCTTCAGGCCTGGGTCAGCTGGGGCGACTACGACCGCCAGCAGTTGCACCAGGAGTGGCAGCAGCATGGGCTGGACAGCCTGCTGCGGACCCTGCCGCACATCAACCTCAAGCAACGCTTCGCCAAGGCCCGCCACCTGCAGCGCCCCGCTGGGCTGAATGGTGCACTGCAGCTGGCCGGCATGCACTTTTGCGGGCAGCAGCACCGGGCCCTGGAAGATGCGCGCAATACCGCGCGGCTGCTGCCGTTGAGCCTGCCGGTGGACGCTACCTGAAAGCAGATGACGGGGCCCGTGGGCTTGGGCATACTGGCCAGCCCTTTTTCATCCCCCCTTTTCAGGAGTCGCCCCATGTTCAAGGTCAACGAATACTTCGATGGTACTGTCAAGTCGATCGCCTTCGAAGGCACTGAAGGCCCGGCCACCGTCGGCGTGATGGCCCCGGGCGAATACGAGTTCGGCACTGCCAAGCGCGAGATCATGCACGTGGTTTCCGGCGCCCTGACCGTGAAGCTGCCGGGTAGCGACAACTGGGAAACCTTCAACGCCGGTGACAAGTTCAATGTGGCCGCCGACAGCAAGTTCCAGCTGAAGGTGGCGGTGGATACTGCCTACCTGTGCGAGTACCGTGACTAAGCGGTAGCCTGTACCGGCCTCTTCGCGGGTAAACCCGCTCCCACAGGTACTGCACAAGTTTCAGACCTGTAGCGAACCTGTGGGAGCGGGTTCACCCGCGAAGAATCCAGCACTATTGCGACAGGAATGCCGCAACCTCCCACAGGTACTGCGCAAGTTTCAGACCTGTAGTGAACCTGTGGGAGCGGGTTCACCCGCGAAGAATCCAGCACTACTGCGACAGGAATGCCGCAACCTTCTCAGCCGCCGCCTGCAAGTGCTGCTCATGGCTGAACCCCGAGGCCTTCAGCGGCTTCAGGTCATGGTCCCCCGCCACCAGCCAGCTCACCTCGATCGCCGGCGATAACGCATACCCTGCCACCGCCTCGCGGTTACCCAGCGCATCCCGCTCGCCCTGCACGATCAACGTCGGCGTCTTCAATTCGGCCAGGTGCTCGACCCGTGGCTTCTCCGGCTTGCCCACCGCATAGAACGGATAGCCCAGGCACACCAGTGCATCCGCTTCCAGTTCATCGGCCAGCAGGCTGGCCATGCGCCCGCCCATGGACTTGCCACCCACCGCCAGCCTGCCCGCGACCAAAGGTCGCACCTGCCGGTACACCTCGCGCCAGCATTCCAGCAACACCTTCTGCGGGTTCGGCGGCCGCTTGCCGCCGGCAACCCTGCGCTCGGCCATGTACGGGAACTCGAAGCGCACTACCGCTACCCCAAGCGCCGCAAGCCTTTGCGCCATTTCGTCCATGAACCCGCTGTCCATCGGCGCACCTGCGCCATGGGCCAGGATCAGGCAGCCCTTGTAGCCGCCCTTGCCCCGAACGTGCGGGGGATCGCAGCGCAAGCCTGGGACATTTCCGACCTTCGCCCATTGATCCCCGTCAATACCGGCACTTTGCCCATTAATCATGCTTGCCTCGCTGTAAAGCCTGCCAAATAACCGTGGATGGGAACCCATACATGAACACAACCAGCAGTACCGCCTATAACTACAAGGTGGTCCGCCAATTCGCCATCATGACGGTGGTGTGGGGAATCGTCGGGATGGGGCTCGGCGTCTTCATCGCCGCCCAGCTCGCCTGGCCTTCCCTCAACTTCGACCTCCCCTGGACCAGCTTCGGCCGCCTGCGCCCCCTGCATACCAATGCGGTGATCTTCGCCTTCGGCGGCTGTGCGCTGTTCGCCACCTCCTATTATTCGGTGCAACGCACCTGCCAGACCACCCTGTTCGCACCGGGCCTGGCCGCGTTCACCTTCTGGGGCTGGCAACTGGTGATCCTGCTGGCGGCCATCAGCCTGCCGCTGGGCTACACCAGCTCCAAGGAATACGCCGAACTGGAATGGCCGATCGACATCCTGATCACCATCGTCTGGGTGAGCTACGCCATCGTGTTCTTCGGCACGCTGATGAAGCGCAACACCAAGCACATCTACGTCGGTAACTGGTTCTTCGGCGGCTTCATCCTCACCGTGGCGATGCTGCACGTCGTCAACAACCTGGAACTGCCGGTCAGCCTGACCAAGTCCTACTCGGTCTATGCCGGCGCCACCGATGCCATGGTGCAGTGGTGGTACGGCCACAACGCCGTGGGCTTCTTCCTGACCGCGGGCTTCCTGGGGATGATGTACTACTACGTGCCCAAGCAGGCCGAACGCCCGGTGTATTCCTATCGCCTGTCGATCGTGCACTTCTGGGCGCTGATCACCCTGTACATCTGGGCCGGCCCGCACCACCTGCACTACACCGCCCTGCCCGACTGGGCGCAGTCGCTGGGCATGGTGATGTCGCTGATCCTGCTGGCACCAAGCTGGGGCGGCATGATCAACGGCATGATGACCCTGTCCGGCGCCTGGCACAAACTGCGCAGCGACCCGATCCTGCGCTTCCTGGTGGTGTCGCTGGCGTTCTACGGCATGTCCACCTTCGAAGGCCCGATGATGGCCATCAAGACGGTCAACGCCCTGTCCCACTACACCGACTGGACCATCGGCCACGTGCACGCCGGCGCCCTCGGCTGGGTGGCGATGATCTCGATCGGCGCGCTGTACCACACCATCCCGAAAGTGTTCGGCAAGGAGCGCATGTACAGCATCGGCCTGATCAACGCGCACTTCTGGCTGGCCACCATCGGCACTGTGCTGTACATCGCCTCGATGTGGGTCAACGGCATCGCCCAGGGCCTGATGTGGCGCGCGGTCAACAGCGACGGCACGCTCACCTACTCGTTCGTGGAAACCCTGGTGGCCAGCCACCCAGGCTTCATCGTGCGCTTCGTCGGCGGTGCGATCTTCCTCAGCGGCATGTTCCTGATGGCCTGGAACACCTGGCGCACCGTGCGTTCGCCGGCGCTCGATGTCGCCCCTGCGAACGCCCAGCTGGCTTGAGGAGACCTGCCTGATGAAACATGAAGTCATCGAGAAAAACGTCGGCCTGCTGGCCCTGCTGATGGTGTTTGCCGTCAGCATCGGCGGCCTGACCCAGATCGTCCCGTTGTTCTTCCAGGACGTCACCAACAAGCCGGTGGAAGGCATGAAGCCCTACACCGCGCTGCAGCTGGAAGGCCGCGATATCTACATCCGCGAAGGCTGCGTGGGCTGCCACTCGCAGATGATCCGCCCGTTCCGCGCCGAAACCGAGCGCTATGGCCACTACTCGGTGGCTGGTGAAAGCGTGTGGGACCACCCGTTCCTGTGGGGTTCCAAGCGCACCGGGCCGGACCTGGCCCGGGTCGGTGGACGCTACTCGGACGACTGGCACCGTGCGCACCTGTACAACCCGCGCAACGTGGTACCGGAGTCGAAGATGCCGTCGTACCCATGGCTGGTCGCCCAGCAGGTCGACAACAGCCATACCGACACCAAGATGCGCACCCTGCGCACCCTGGGCGTGCCGTACACCGACGATGACATCGCCGGGGCCCGCGACGCGGTCAAGGGCAAGACCGAAATGGACGCCCTGGTCGCCTACCTGCAGGTGCTCGGCACCGCGATCAAGAACAAGAGGTGAATGCGATGGGAATGGACATCGGCATGATCCGCGGCCTGGGCACCCTGGTGGTGATGATCGCCTTCATCGGCCTCACCCTGTGGGTATTCAACCGCCGCCGCGACCGTGATTTCGCCGAAGCGCGCCTGCTGCCCTTCGTCGACGACCGCCTGCCCTCTGCCGGACAGGCACCTGCTGCAAAAAGGAGTAACGGGCAATGACCACCTTCTGGAGTACGTACATCTGCGTACTGACCATCGGTAGCCTGATTGGCCTGACCTGGCTGCTGCTCGCCACCCGCAAGGGCCAGAGCAACAACACCACCGACCAGACCATGGGCCACAGCTTCGACGGCATCGAGGAATACGACAACCCGCTGCCCAAGTGGTGGTTCTGGCTGTTCGTCGGCACCCTGGTGTTCTCGGTCGGTTACCTGATCCTCTACCCGGGCCTGGGCAACTGGAAGGGCATCCTGCCGGGCTATGAAAATGGCTGGACCGGCGCCAACGAATGGCAGAAGGAAATGGACAAGGCCGACGCAAAATTCGGCCCGATCTTCGCCAAGTATGCTGCCATGCCCGTGGAAGAAGTGGCCAAGGACCCGCAGGCGCTGAAAATGGGCAGCCGCCTGTTCGCCTCGAACTGCTCGGTTTGCCATGGCTCGGACGCCAAGGGTGCCTATGGCTTCCCCAACCTCACCGACAAGGACTGGCGCTGGGGCGGCGAGGCGGAAACCATCAAGGCGTCGATCATGAACGGTCGCCACGGCGTGATGCCGGCCTGGGCCGAAGTGATCGGCGAGCAGGGCGTGGCGGATGTGGCCGCGTTCGTGCTCACCAACCTCGATGGCCGCAGCCTGCCGGAAGGGATCAAGGCCGACGCCGCCAAGGGCAAGGAAATCTTCGCCGGCAATTGCGTGGCCTGCCACGGGCCTGAAGGCAAGGGCACCCCGGCCATGGGCGCGCCAGACCTGACCCACCCGCAGGCGTTCATCTACGGTTCGAGCTTTGCCCAGCTGCAGCAGACCATTCGCTATGGTCGCCAGGGTCAGATGCCGGCGCAGGCGGAGATCCAGGGCAACGACAAGGTGCACCTGCTGGCGGCGTATGTGTATAGCCTGTCGCAGGATGGTGCTGCTGAAACCGTGACTGCCAAGTAATACCGCCAAGGGGCCGCTTTGCGGCCCTATCGCGACACAAGGCCGCTCCTACAAGGGACCGCGTACTCCCTGTAGGAGCGGCCTTGTGTCGCGACGGGCTGCAAAGCAGCCCCATTCCCACCTTGCCCCCGCTCTACCCTCCCTTGCACCCCCTCCGAACAGAACTAAGCTTGTTGCCTCAGTGGGCCTCGCTCCGAAAGGAGCGAAGCAGACGCGGCGCGTAGCCTGTCGCCGTCCTGATAAAAAGCTTGACCGATCGATCAGAAAAAGGCGAAAAACGGTACACATTACAAATATTTATTTGTGTACAATCGTCCAGACCCGATCGCTGCGGGACATCAGTGAACGGGCTCGGGCACGGGTCGGCGTACCAAAGTTGCGTTGCGGTAACCCCGGTGGTTATCAATACTGGCGCCGATTTTTTCGACCAACAAGAACATCAAAACCGTGGAACCTTAGCAATGAGCACAGCAATCAGTCCGACTGCTTATAACTATAAGGTCGTCCGCCAGTTCGCCATCATGACGGTGGTCTGGGGGATCCTTGGCATGGGCCTCGGCGTCTTCATCGCCTCGCAGCTGGTATGGCCGCAACTGAACCTGGACCTGCCCTGGACCAGCTTCGGCCGCCTGCGCCCGCTGCACACCAACCTGGTGATCTTCGCCTTCGGGGGCTGTGCGCTGTTCGGCACCAGCTACTACGTGGTGCAGCGCACCTGCCAGACCCGGCTGATCTCCGACAGCATGGCCGCCTTCACCTTCTGGGGTTGGCAGGCGGTGATCGTCGGGGCGCTGATCACCCTGCCGATGGGCTACACCACCACCAAGGAATACGCCGAGCTCGAGTGGCCGCTGGCGATCCTGCTGGCCATCGTCTGGGTCACCTACGGGCTGGTGTTCTTCGGCACCATCGTCAAGCGCAAGACCAAGCACATCTATGTCGGCAACTGGTTCTACGGCGCCTTCATCGTGGTTACCGCGATGCTGCACATCGTCAACCACATCTCGCTGCCGGTAAGCCTGTTCAAGTCGTACTCGGCCTACTCCGGCGCCACCGACGCGATGATCCAGTGGTGGTACGGCCACAACGCCGTGGGCTTCTTCCTCACCACCGGCTTCCTGGGGATGATGTACTACTTCGTACCCAAGCAGGCCGAACGCCCGATCTACTCGTATCGCCTGTCGATCGTGCACTTCTGGGCACTGATCACCCTGTACATCTGGGCCGGCCCGCACCACCTGCACTACACCGCCCTGCCTGACTGGGCACAGTCGCTGGGCATGGTCATGTCGATCATCCTGCTGGCGCCAAGCTGGGGCGGCATGATCAACGGCATGATGACCCTGTCCGGTGCCTGGCACAAACTGCGCACCGACCCGATCCTGCGCTTCCTGGTGGTGTCGCTGGCGTTCTACGGCATGTCCACCTTCGAAGGCCCGATGATGGCCATCAAGACCGTGAACTCGCTGTCGCACTACACCGACTGGACCATCGGCCACGTGCACGCCGGCGCCCTCGGCTGGGTGGCGATGATCTCGATCGGCGCCGTGTACCACATGATCCCGCGCCTGTATGGCCGCGAGCAGATGCACAGCGTCGGCCTGATCAACGCGCACTTCTGGCTAGCTACCATCGGTACCGTGCTGTACATCGCCTCGATGTGGGTAAACGGCATCACCCAGGGCCTGATGTGGCGCGCCATCAACGATGACGGCACCCTCACCTACTCCTTCGTCGAAGCCCTGCAGGCCAGCCACCCTGGCTATATCGTCCGCGCCCTGGGCGGTGCGTTCTTCGCCACCGGCATGCTGCTGATGGCCTACAACGTGTTCCGTACCGTACGTGCCGCCAACCCGGCACAGGCTGAGGAAGCCGCCAAGATCGTCGTCGTGGGAGCGCTCTGATGAAGCATGAAGCCGTCGAGAAGAACATAGGCCTGCTGGCCTTCTTCATGGTCATCGCCGTGAGCGTCGGTGGCCTGACCCAGATCGTCCCGCTGTTTTTCCAGGACGTCACCAACAAACCCGTGGAAGGCATGAAGCCGCGCACCGCGCTGGAACTTGAAGGCCGCGATATCTACATCCGCGAAGGCTGCGTGGGCTGCCACTCGCAGATGATCCGCCCGTTCCGTGCCGAAACCGAGCGCTACGGCCACTACTCGGTAGCCGGCGAGAGCGTGTGGGACCACCCATTCCTGTGGGGCTCCAAGCGTACCGGGCCGGACCTGGCGCGGGTCGGTGGCCGTTACTCCGATGACTGGCACCGTGCGCACCTGTACAACCCGCGCAACGTGGTACCGGAATCGAAGATGCCGTCGTACCCATGGCTGGTCGAGCACAAGCTCGACGGCAAGGACACCGCGAAGAAGATGGAAGTGCTGCGCACCCTCGGCGTGCCGTACACCGACGCCGATATCGCCGGGGCCCGCGACGCGGTCAAGGGCAAGACCGAAATGGACGCCATCGTCGCGTACCTGCAGGGTCTTGGCACCATCATCAAGAGCAAACGGTGACGCTGATGGATATCGGGATGATTCGCGGCCTGGGCACCGTCGTGGTGATGGTGGCCTTCGTGGGCCTGGCGCTGTGGGTGTTCAACCCACGGCGCAAGAAGGACTTCGACGAAGCGACCCAACTGCCCTTCGCGGATGACCCCGAAGCCAGCCGGCACGTCGAGCAAGCAAAAGCTTCTGGGAGCAAAAAACAATGACAACCTTCTGGAGTCTGTACGTTACCGTCCTGACCCTGGGCACCATCTTCTCGTTGACCTGGCTGCTGCTGTCGACCCGCAAGGGCCAGCGCGAAGAGGTCACCGACGAAACCGTCGGGCATGCCTTCGATGGCATCGAGGAGTACGACAACCCGCTGCCGAAATGGTGGTTCTGGCTGTTCGTCGGCACCATCGTCTTCGCCCTCGGCTACCTGGTGCTGTACCCGGGCCTGGGCAACTGGAAAGGCGTCCTGCCGGGCTACTCGTACCTGGATAACGACAAGCAGACCGAGTTTTCCAACGGTCAGCCGGGCTGGACCGGCGTGCACGAGTGGGAAAAGGAAATGGCCAAGGCCGACGCCCGCTTCGGGCCGATCTTCGCCAAGTTCGCCGCCATGCCCATCACCGAGGTGGCCAAGGACCCGCAGGCCCTGAAGATGGGCGCGCGGCTGTTCGCTTCCAACTGCTCGGTGTGCCACGGCTCCGACGCCAAGGGTGCCTTCGGCTTCCCTAACCTCACCGACAACGATTGGCGCTGGGGCGGCGAGCCAGACACCATCAAGACCACCATCATGGGCGGTCGCCACGGCGTGATGCCGGCCTGGGCCGAGGTGATCGGTGACCAGGGCGTGGCCGATGTGGCTGCGTTCGTGGTCAGCAAGCTCGATGGCCGCACCCTGCCAGAGGGCGTGAAGGCCGATGCCGAGAACGGGCAGAAGATCTTCGCCGCCAACTGCGTGGCCTGCCATGGGCCGGAGGGCAAGGGTACGCCAGCCATGGGCGCGCCGAACCTGACCCATCCGCAGGCGTTCATCTACGGTTCGAGCTTTGCCCAGTTGCAACAGACCATCCGCTACGGTCGCCAGGGGCAGATGCCGGCCCAGGAGCAGTTGCAAGGGAATGACAAGGTGCACTTGCTGGCGGCTTATGTGTACAGCCTGTCGCAGCAGGCCGAACCGGCCAAGGCCGAGTAAGGCAGGCCTGGCCTCTTCGCGGGTAAACCCGCTCCCACAGGTACTGCGCTCGCGTCAGGATCTGTGCGATCCCTGTGGGAGCGGGTTCACCCGCGAAGAGGCCGGCAAAGACACAGCATTTCTTGCAGGCTGATGACCTGGATCAATTGACACCCGCCATAACACGATTCATGCCACGAACCCAACGCGACTAAAGGTCGCAGTGCAGCCCCATACTGCCATCAGCGGCGTATCATGGGCCGCAGAGCGCTAGCAGATTGCGCGAGACTGCGGCCGGCACGCACTGGCTGCGGCGTTTTTCCACTGCCGTGGGACTTGATGATGAGCAAGCAAATTCCGGTACATGACGTCACCCCGCCTGCCAACAAAGGGAAGGATTCCGTCGACCTCTACGCCTCCCGGGAAAAGATATACACCCGTGCCTTCACCGGCCTGTTCCGGCGCCTGCGCATGGTCGGCGGGGCTGTGCTGTTCCTGCTGTACTTCGGCACCGTGTGGCTGAACTGGGGCGGCCACCAGGCCGTGTGGTGGAACCTGCCCGAGCGCAAGTTCTACATCTTCGGCGCCACCATCTGGCCGCAAGACTTCATCCTGCTTTCGGGCATCCTCATCGTGGCCGCCTTCGGCCTGTTCTTCATCACCGTGTTCGCCGGCCGGGTGTGGTGCGGCTACACCTGCCCGCAAAGCGTGTGGACCTGGATTTTCATGTGGTGCGAAAAGGTCACCGAGGGCGACCGCAACCAGCGCATGAAGCTCGACAGAGCCCCCATGAGCGGCAACAAGTTCCTGCGCAAGTTCGCCAAGCACAGCCTGTGGCTGCTGATCGGCTTCGTCACCGGCATGACCTTCGTCGGCTATTTCTCGCCGATCCGTGAACTGGCCACCGAATTCTTTACCGGCCAGGCCGACGGCTGGGCCTACTTCTGGGTCGGCTTCTTCACCCTCGCCACCTACGGCAACGCCGGCTGGCTGCGCGAGCAGGTGTGCGTGTACATGTGCCCCTACGCGCGCTTCCAGAGCGTGATGTTCGACAAGGACACGCTGATCGTTTCCTACGACCCGCGCCGTGGCGAAACCCGCGGCCCGCGCAAAAAAGACCTGGACTACAAGGCCGCGGGCCTGGGCGACTGCATCGACTGCACCATGTGCGTGCAGGTCTGCCCCACCGGCATCGACATCCGTGACGGCTTGCAGATCGAGTGCATCGGCTGCGCAGCGTGCATCGACGCCTGCGACAACATCATGGACAAGATGAACTACCCCAAAGGGCTGATCAGCTACACCACCGAGCACAACCTGTCCGGGCAGAAGACCCACATGCTGCGCCCACGCCTGATCGGCTACGCCGTGGTACTGCTGGTGATGATGGTCGGCCTGGCCACTGCCTTCGCCACCCGTTCGCTGGTCGGTTTCGACGTGAGCAAGGACCGCGTGCTGTACCGCGAGAACGCCCAGGGCCGGATCGAGAACGTGTACAGCCTGAAAGTGATGAACAAGGACCAGCGTGACCACGTCTACGTGCTGGACGCCACCGGCCTGCCAGACCTGAAGCTTGAAGGCCAGCGCGAGATCCGCGTGGACGCTGGTGATATCGTCAGCCTGCCGGTGCAGCTGTCTATCGCACCCGAGAAACTGCCATCGACCACCAACGAAATCACCTTCATCCTCAAGAGCGCCGATGACAGCGACGCCCAGGTTGAAGCCAAGAGCCGCTTCATCGGCCCACAGATCCGCTGAGAGAGATAACCCACAATGCCTGCCACCGCCGCCAGCCCCTGGTACAAGCACCTCTGGCCCTGGATCATCATCGGCATCCTCGCCACCTCGGTGTGCCTGAGCCTGACCATGGTCAGCATCGCCGTGCACAACCCGGACAACCTGGTGAACGACAACTACTACGAGGCTGGCAAGGGCATCAACCGCTCGCTGGACCGAGAACTGCTGGCGCAGACGCTGGGCCTGAAGGCCGGCGTGCACCTGGACGAGCTGACCGGCGAAGTGGACGTGCGCCTGGCCGGCAACAGCGACCCGCAGAGCCTGGAGCTGAACCTGATTTCGCCAACCCAGCCGGAGAAAGACCGCAAGGTGCTGCTGAGCCGGGTCGAGGCTGGGCGCTATGTGGGGCAGCTGGAGGACAAGGTTGACGGGCGGCGCTTCGTTGAGCTGCTGGGTAGCGAAGGTGGCCAGGTTTGGCGCTTGTTCGAGGAAGAGAAAGTGGAGCATGGTGTCACTTTGCAACTGGGTGACGAAGCCATTCAAGGCGCCGAGCACCTGTAGGAGCGGCCTTGTGTCGCGAAAGGGCTGCAGCGCAGCCCCAGCGATGCATGCACCGCTGCTGAAGTCCCGGGGCCGCTTCGCGGCCCTTTCGCGACACAAGGCCGCTCCTACAGGGATGCGTGCCAGCCGGCCGATTTGTGTAAGGCAATGACGTGATGACCCAGCCCACCCCCTGCTACCACTGCGCCCTGCCCGTCCCCGCCGGCAGCCGCTTCAACGCCGTGGTCCTCGGCCAGCCCCGGCAGTTCTGCTGCCCCGGCTGCCAGGCGGTGGCCGAGTCGATCGTCGCCGGTGGCCTGGAGCACTACTACCAGCACCGCAGCGACAACAGCGCCAACCCCGAGGCCCTGCCCAAGCAGCTACAGGACGAACTGGCCCTCTACGACCGCAGCGACGTACAGCAAACCTTCGTTCGCCATGCTGGCGACCTGGCCGAAACCACCCTGCTGGTCGAAGGCATAAGCTGCGCCGCCTGCGGCTGGCTGATCGAAAAGCACCTGCGCAACCTGCCCGGCGTCGCCGAGGCGCGCCTGAACCTGTCCAACCACCGCCTGCTGCTGAACTGGCATGACCAGCAACTGCCGCTCTCGCGCCTGCTCGCCGAGCTGCGCCAGATCGGCTACGCCGCCCACCCCTATCAGCCCGACCAGGCCGCCGAGCAACTGGCCCGCGAGAACCGCAGCGCCCTGCGCCGCCTGGGCGTGGCCGGGCTGCTGTGGTTCCAGGCGATGATGGCAACCATGGCCACCTGGCCGGAATTCAACATCGACCTGTCGCCCGAACTGCACACCATCCTGCGCTGGGTGGCGCTGTTCCTCACCATCCCCATCGTGTTCTACAGCTGCGCACCGTTCTTCAAGGGCGCGGCACGCGACCTGCGTACCCGCCACCTGACCATGGACGTTTCGGTGTCGCTGGCCATTGGCCTGGCCTTCGGCGCCGGCATCTGGACCGCCATCACCGGCAGCGGCGAGCTGTATTTCGACACCGTGGGCATGTTCGCGCTGTTCCTGCTCACCGGCCGCTACCTGGAGCGCCGCGCCCGCGAACGCACCGCCGCGGCCACTGCGCAGCTGGTCAACCTGCTGCCGGCCTCGTGCCTGCGCCTGGACGCCGTCGGCCGCAGCGAGCGCATCCTGCTCAGCGAACTGCAGCGCGGTGACACGGTGCAGGTGCTGCCAGGCGCGGTAATCCCCGCCGACGGGCGCATCGTCGAAGGCCGCTCCAGCGTCGATGAATCGTTGCTGACCGGTGAATACCTGCCGCAACCACGGCGGGTCGGCGAGCGGGTCACCGGCGGCACCCTGAACGTCGAAAGCACCCTGAACGTGGAAGTCGAAGCCCTCGGCCACGACTCGCGGTTGTCGGCAATCGTCCGCCTGCTGGAACGCGCCCAGACCGAAAAACCACGCCTGGCCGAAATCGCCGACCGGGCCTCGCAGTGGTTCCTGCTGTTCTCGCTGCTGGCCGCTGCGGCCATCGGCCTGTGGTGGTGGCACCTGGACCCGGCGCGGGCGTTCTGGATCGTGCTGGCCATGCTGGTAGCGACCTGCCCTTGCGCGCTGTCCCTGGCAACGCCAACGGCGCTTACTGCGGCCACCGGCACCTTGCACAAGCTCGGCCTGCTGGTCACCCGTGGCCATGTGCTGGAAGGCCTGAACCAGATCGACACGGTGATTTTCGACAAGACCGGCACGCTGACCGAAGGCCGCCTGACCTTGCGCAGCATTCGCCCGCTCGGCAGCCTGCCCGCCGACCGCTGCCTGGCCCTGGCCGCAGCGCTGGAGAACCGCTCCGAACACCCCATCGCCCGTGCCTTCGGCCGCACCGCCACGCCTGCTGACGACGTGCAGACCGTGCCGGGCCTGGGCCTGGAGGGGCTGGTCGAAGGCCAGCGCCTGCGCATTGGCCAGGCCACCTTCGTCTGCGCCCTGAGCGGCGCGGAAATCCCCGGCGTGCCAGAGCCGCGCGGCCAGTGGCTGCTGCTTGGCGACCGTCAGGGCCCACTGGCCTGGTTCGGCCTGGACGACCGCCTGCGCGACGATGCCCCTGCCCTGCTGGCGGCCTGCAAGGCCCGTGGCTGGCGCACGCTGCTGCTGTCGGGCGACAGCTCGCCGATGGTTGCCGAAGTGGCCGCACAGCTGGGCATCGACCAGGCCATCGGCGGCCTGCGCCCGGACGATAAACTGGACCGGCTGAAGGCGCTGCAGGCGGCCGGGCGCAAGGTGCTGATGCTGGGTGACGGGGTCAACGACGTGCCGGTACTGGCCGCCGCCGACATCAGCATCGCCATGGGCAGCGCCACCGACCTGGCCAAGACCAGCGCCGACGCCGTGCTGCTGTCCAACCGCCTGCAGGCGCTGGTACAGGCCTTCGAGCTGGCCCGCCGCACCCGCCGCAACATCCTCGAGAACCTGCTGTGGGCGACCTTGTATAATGGCCTGATGTTGCCGTTCGCCGCGCTTGGCTGGATCACCCCGGTTTGGGCAGCCATCGGCATGTCGGTCAGTTCACTGATCGTGGTACTCAACGCCCTGCGCCTGACCCGCCTGCCCCTGCCATCGGGCCTGCCAGCGAACGAAGCGCCCCTGCCCGGGAGGAAGTCGTCATGCCCGCACTCTATGTCATGATCCCCGCAGCCCTGCTGCTGGTCGGCGTGGCCGTGTACATCTTCTTCTGGGCGGTGGACAGCGGCCAGTACGACGACCTGGAAAGCCCTGCCCACAGCATCCTGTTCGACGACCAGGACCCGCGCCACCAGGCGGCGGTGAAGCCTGACGACAACCAGGCCGACACCGACAAGGAACCCCCACCCCGTGCCTGACCTGCTGCCCCTGCTGGGCTCGGCGTTGATCCTCGGCCTGCTCGGCGGCGGCCACTGCCTTGGCATGTGCGGCGGCCTGATGGGTGCGCTGACCCTAGCCATACCACCCGAACAACGTGGCCGGCGCTTGCGCCTGCTGCTGGCGTACAACCTTGGGCGCATTCTCAGTTATGCCTGTGCCGGCCTGCTGCTGGGCCTGGCCGGCTGGGCCGTGGCCAGCAGCCCGGCGGCGCTGGCACTGCGGGTGGTGGCGGCGCTGCTGTTGATCGCCATGGGGTTGTACCTGGCCGGCTGGTGGAGCGGGCTGACCCGCATCGAGGCGCTGGGCCGAGGGCTGTGGCGGCATATACAGCCAGTGGCGTCGCGCTTGCTGCCGGTGTCCAGCGTGCCTCGGGCGTTGTTGCTGGGGGCCCTGTGGGGGTGGTTGCCGTGCGGGTTGGTGTACAGCACCTTGCTGTGGGCGGCCAGCCAAGGCAATGCCGGGTACAGCGCGGCGCTGATGCTGGCTTTCGGCGTGGGGACCTGGCCGGTATTGCTGGCTACCGGATTAGCCGCGGAGCGGGTAAACATTTTGTTGAAAAGACGCAGTGTGCGGGTGGCTGGCGGGGTGCTGGTGATGCTGTTTGGTATCTGGACCATGCCGGGGCCGCACCAGCATTGGTTGATGGGGCATTGATGGGGGCCGCTTTGCGACCCTTCGCGGGCAAGCCCGCGAAGGGCTGCAGAGCAGCCCCAATGCCCTTGATACAAATCAACACAGATTCCTACAGACGGCCATAGACTCCGGGGCACTGCTGCTCTTTCCGGGGACCGCCCTCATGCTCGACGACCTTCGTTGGGATACCGACCTGATCCGCCGTTACGACCTGGCCGGACCACGCTACACCTCTTACCCGACCGCCGTGCAACTGCACAGCGAAGTGGGCTCGTTCGACCTGCTCCACGCCCTGCGCGAAAGCCGTCGGGCCGCGCGCCCGCTGTCGCTGTACGTGCATGTGCCGTTCTGCGCCAACATCTGCTACTACTGCGCCTGCAACAAGGTCATCACCAAGGACCGCGGCCGCGCCGCGCCCTACCTGCAGCGCCTGGAGCAGGAAATCCAGCTGATCGCCTGCCACCTCGACCCTAAACAGCGTGTCGAGCAGCTGCATTTCGGCGGCGGCACGCCAACTTTCCTCAGCCATGTGGAACTGCGCCAGCTGATGGCCACCCTGCGCCAGCACTTCCACCTGCTGGACGACGACTCCGGCGACTACGGCATCGAGATCGACCCGCGCGAAGCCGACTGGTCGACCATGGGCCTGCTCCGCGAGCTGGGCTTCAACCGCGTCAGCCTGGGCGTGCAGGACCTCGACCCGGCCGTGCAGCGCGCGGTAAACCGCCTGCAGAGCCTGGAGCAGACCCGCACCCTGATCGAAGCCGCGCGCACCTTGCAGTTCCGCTCGATCAACCTCGACCTGATCTACGGCCTGCCCAAGCAAACCCCGGAAGGCTTTGCCCGCACCGTCGAAGAAGTGATCCGCCTGCAACCCGACCGCCTGTCGGTGTTCAACTACGCCCACCTGCCCGAGCGCTTCATGCCGCAACGGCGCATCGACAGCAATGACCTGCCCAGCGCGGCCGCCAAGCTGGAGATGCTGCACGCCACCATCGACCAGCTGACCGCCGCCGGCTACCGCTACATCGGCATGGACCACTTCGCCCTGCCCGACGACGAGCTGGCCATCGCCCAGGAAGAAGGCACCCTGCAGCGCAACTTCCAGGGCTACACCACCCATGGGCACTGCGACCTGATCGGCCTGGGCGTATCGGCCATCAGCCAGATCGGCGACCTGTACTGCCAGAACAGCAGCGACCTCAACACCTACCAGGACAGCCTGTCCAACGCCCAGCTGGCCACCCAGCGCGGCCTGCTGTGCAATCACGACGACCGCATCCGCCGGGCAGTGATCCAGCAACTGATCTGCCATTTCGAGCTGGATTTCGAGCCGATCGAACAAGCCTTCACCATCGATTTTCGCGGCTACTTCAACGACCTCTGGCCAGAACTGCTGACCTTGCAGCGCGACGGCCTGATCCGCCTGGACGACAAAGGCATCCGCATCCTGCCGGCAGGCCGCCTGCTGGCGCGTTCGGTATGCATGGTGTTCGACGCCTACCTGGCGATGCACAACCGCCAGCGCTTCTCGCGGGTGATCTGAACCGAGTCGTTCAACCGCATGGACAAAGTTCCTTGCCAGGCACACCATGGGCACAGCGAAGGCCCCGGCGCACACCCGCCGGGGCCCGGCCAGTTCGCACCACAACAGCGCACGCTGGCCTACAACCTACGCCGTGAGTTACCCTTACGTCTTATGTGTGCTTTCCCACAAGGATCGAATGAAAATGTCCGAGCCAGTCAAACTGCGCCCACACAACCAGGCCCATTGCAAGGACTGCAGCCTGGCCCCCCTGTGCCTGCCTCTGTCCCTCAACCTGGAAGACATGGATGCACTGGATGAAATCGTCAAGCGTGGGCGGCCGTTGAAAAAAGGCGAGTTCCTGTTCCGCCAGGGCGACAATTTCGGCTCGGTCTACGCGGTACGTTCCGGCGCGCTGAAAACCTTCAGCCTCAGCGACAGCGGCGAAGAGCAGATCACCGGCTTCCACCTGCCCAGCGAGCTGGTCGGCCTGTCGGGCATGGATACCGAAGCCTACCCGGTGTCGGCCCAGGCCCAGGAAACCACCTCGGTGTGCGAAATCCCGTTCGAACGCCTCGACGAGCTGTCGGTGCAGCTGCCGCAGCTACGCCGCCAGCTGATGCGGGTAATGAGCCGGGAAATCCGCGACGACCAGCAGATGATGCTGCTGCTGTCGAAAAAGACCGCTGACGAGCGTATTGCCACCTTCCTGGTCAACCTGTCGGCGCGCTTCCGCGCCCGCGGCTATTCGGCCAACCAGTTCCGCCTGAGCATGTCGCGCAACGAAATCGGCAACTACCTGGGCCTGGCGGTGGAAACCGTGTCGCGGGTGTTCACCCGCTTCCAGCAGAATGGCCTGATCCGTGCCGAAGGCAAGGAAGTGCACATTCTCGACCCGATCCAGCTGTGCGCGCTGGCCGGTGGCGCAATGGAGGCCTGAGGCCGGCGTTTAGCGGGTATACTTGGGCATTCGTTTTCCCAGGATACCCGCAACAATGCACAGCGACGCCTTCGACCTCAAAGCCCTGATCCGCCCGGTAGTGGACTTCCCCAAACCGGGCGTGATCTTCCGCGATATCACCCCGCTGTTCCAGTCGCCACGCGGGCTGCGCTATGTGGCCGACCAGTTCATCGAACGCTATGTCGAAGCCGAGTTCAGCCACATCGGCGCCATGGACGCGCGGGGCTTCCTGATCGGCTCGATCATCGCCCACCAGCTGAACAAGCCACTGATCCTGTTCCGCAAGCAGGGCAAGCTGCCGGCTGACGTGCTGAGCGAAGGTTACCAGACCGAGTACGGCGAAGCCTTCCTGGAAGTGCATGCCGACAGCCTGTGCGAAGGGGATTCGGTGTTGATCTTCGATGACTTGATTGCTACTGGCGGTACGCTGCTGGCAGCGGCCAACCTGGTGCGCCGGACCGGTGCGCAGGTGTTCGAGGCGGCGGCGATCATCGATCTGCCGGAGCTGGACGGGTCGCGCCGGCTGCAGGCGGCCGGGGTACCGACTTTCTGCCTGACCGAGTTTTCGCTCAGCGAATACTGAGTTGGGTTTTGGGGCTGCTTTGCAGCCCATCGCGACACAAGGCCGCTCCTACAGTATCCGAAAATTGCGCGGCCCCTGTAGGAGCGGCCTTGTGTCGCGATGGGCCGCAAAGCGGCCCCAACCATTCTGAATCAGAGCGAAATCGGCCGACGCCCCGCAAACGCATGGGCCAAGGTCCCACCATCCACCAGCTCCAGCTCGCCGCCCAGCGGCACGCCATGGGCAATCCGCGACGCCACCAGGCCCTTCTCGCTCAGCAACTGGGCAATGTAATGCGCCGTCGCCTCCCCTTCCACCGTCGGGTTGGTCGCCAGGATCACCTCGGTGAAGGTGCCCTGCTCCTCGATCCGCGCCATCAGCTGCGGAATCCCGATCGCCTCAGGCCCCAACCCATCCAGCGGCGACAAGTGGCCCTTGAGCACGAAATAGCGGCCACGGTAGCCGGTCTGCTCCACTGCATACACATCGGTCGGCCCTTCGACCACACACAACTGGGTATCGTCACGGCGCGTGTCGGCGCATTGCGGGCACAGCTCCTGCTCGGTCAGGGTGCGGCACTGACGGCAATGCCCAACCCCCTCCATGGCCTGGGTCAAGGCCTGGGCCAGGCGCAGGCCGCCGCTGCGGTCACGCTCGAGCAGTTGCAGGGCCATGCGCTGGGCGGTTTTCTGGCCGACACCCGGGAGAATTCGCAGGGCATCGATCAGTTGGCGGATGAGAGGGCTGAAGCTCATGGGAAAGGCCTGACAAATCAATAAGAGGCGGTTTATACCCAGCGGGGGCAGTGGCGTCAAATCAGCCATGCGCACATCGCAAGGCTTGCTCGGTCCCTGTAGGAGCGGCCTTGTGTCGCGATGGGGCGCGAAGCGGCCCCAGGTTATCAGCTTCACAGCATGGATTGCCGGGGCTGCTGCGCAGCCCTTTCGCGACACAAGGCCGCTCCTACAAAGACCGCGCAGGCTGCAGGAACGCACAAAAAAACCGCCGCTGTCATCAGCGGCGGTTTTCGGTAACGCAAATGCCCTTAGAACGGCATCTTGAAGCCCGGCGGCAGCTGCATGCCGGCGGTCATGCTGCCCATCTTGTCCTGGCTGTTCTGCTCGACCTTGCGCACGGCGTCGTTCAGCGCGGCGGCGATCAGGTCTTCCAGCACTTCCTTGTCGTCTTCATCAGTCGACATCAGGCTCTGGTCGATGCTGACACGCTTGACGTCGTGACGACCGGTCATCACCACGCTCACCAGGCCACCACCGGACTGGCCGGTGACTTCGGCGTTGGCCAGCTCTTCCTGCATCTTCTGCATCTTTTCCTGCATCTGCTGGGCCTGCTTCATCAGGCCGGCCATGCCACCTTTCATCATGGGGGTATACCTCGATTGGGTCATGTGATGCGGCCCGGCACCGGGCCGGCCGCATGGTTATCCGTTACTGGCCCTGGTTAACCAGGGCATCTACAGGCTCAATAGTATCCTGCCGCACCTTGGCGCCGAACAACTTGATCATCTGCTGGATCAACGGATCCTGCTCGATCGAGGTGACTGCGTCCTGCTGGCGCTCGGCGCGTTTGCGCGCCGCTGCCTGGGCTGGGGTTTCCTGCTCGGGCAGGATCAGCTCGATGCGCAGGTTCAGCGTGCGCCCCAGGTGCTGGTTGAGCGCTTCGTTGAGGCGCCGCTGCTGGGTGGCGTTGAACAGCGCACCCTGGCCAGGGTCCAGGTGCAGCAGCCAGTCGTCGCCATCGGCGGCAATCAACGTACAGTTTGCCGCGATGTTGCCTGTCATCCCGGATACAGGCAACTGTGGGAATAATTCCAGCCATTGCAGGGCCAGGCCGGTGGCCGGCTTGGCTGCGGGCAGCGGTTCGGCTGCCGGCTTGGGTGCTTCTTCCTGGACGTGTTCGGCCAGTTCGTCCAGGTAGCTGAAGCCGACCGGGTCGCTTTCGCCGCCGTAATAGTCTTCGTCCAGGGGCGGTTCATCGTCGCGGTCCATGCCTACTGCGGCATAAGCGGACGGGTCGAAGGGCGGCTCGTCGTCGTGTGCCGGGGCAGCGGGTGCCAGCGTGGGCGCAGGGGGCGGAGCAGGAGCAGGAGCCGGCACAGGCTCGGCCACTACTGGCGCGGGCTCTTCCCATGGCAGGTCAACCACCTCTGCCACGGGTTCTGGTGCTGGCTCAGGTTCGCTGACCGGGGCAGGCTCAGCCGCCACCACAGGCTCGACAACCGGCTGTGGCGCTGGCTCGACCGGTGCGGGCGCCTGCACTTGTTGCGCGGCAACCGGTGCAACAGGCTCCACGACAGCAGCGGCCGGCGGCGCCATGGCAACCGCCGGCGCTGCCACCGGTGTTGCAGGATCAGCTGTGGCCTGGCTGATCCCCACTGGCTTTAGTACCGGCTTCGGCGCGTCGTCGGTGTCGGCCGGGCGGAACGCCAGCATGCGCAGCAGGACCATTTCGAAACCACCGCGCGGATCCGGCGCCAAGGGCAGGTCACGGCGGCCGATCAGGCCCATCTGGTAATAGAACTGCACATCCTCGGCTGGCAATGCCGAGGCCAGCGCCAGCACCCGCTCACGGTCGCCCTGGCCGTTGTCCACCGCTTCCGGCAGCGCCTGGGCAATGGCCACGCGGTGCAGCACATTGAGCATCTCGGCCAGCACGCCAGCCCAGTCCGGCCCCTGCTCGGCCAGGTTGCGCACGGCCTCGAGCAAGGCCCGGGCATCGCCTTCGAGCAGCGCCTGCAGCACCCCGTAGACCTGGCCATGATCGAGGCTGCCGAGCATGGCCCGCACATCGGCGGCCAATACCTTGCCTTCGCCAAAGGCGATGGCCTGGTCGGTCAGGCTCATGGCGTCGCGCATCGAACCATCGGCCGCGCGACCCAGCAGCCACAGGGCATCCGGCTCGAACGGCACGTTTTCCGCAGCCAAGACATGGCTGAGGTGCTCGACCACCCGCTCCGGGCTCATGTTCTTCAGCGAGAACTGCAGGCAGCGCGACAGGATGGTGGCCGGCAGTTTCTGCGGGTCGGTAGTGGCGAGGATGAACTTGACGTAGGGCGGCGGCTCTTCCAGCGTCTTGAGCAAGGCGTTGAACGAGTGGGTCGAGAGCATGTGCACTTCGTCGATCAGGTAGACCTTGAAGCGCCCACGGCTCGGGGCGTACTGCACGTTATCGAGCAGTTCGCGGGTGTCCTCGACCTTGGTGCGGCTGGCGGCGTCGATCTCGATCAGGTCGACGAAACGGCCTTCGTCGATCTCCCGGCACACCGAGCAGGTGCCGCAGGGCGTGGAGGTGATGCCGGTTTCGCAGTTCAGGCACTTGGCAATGATACGGGCGATGGTGGTCTTGCCCACACCCCGGGTACCGGTGAACAGGTAGGCATGGTGCAGGCGCTGGTTGTCCAAGGCATTGATCAAGGCCTTGAGCACATGGGTCTGGCCGACCATTTCGCGGAACGAGCGCGGACGCCATTTACGTGCAAGAACCTGATAACTCATCGAAAAACCATCGTAGCCTGATCGAGCGGAAGATCGCTAATGCTAGCGGAGCGGGGGCAAAATTGCACCCTGCGCAAGTCGTCTAAGCTTTGAAACTGGCGCGCCATCCAGGGAGGATTGCCTTTGCGAAGACTGCTGGCCCTGTTGCTGCTGTGGAGCACCTACAGCCAGGCTGAACAGCCCGTGTTGCGTTTTTCTGTCGCCGAGAGCTGGAGCATGCCGCTGGTGCGCATCGAAAGCGACCAGCCGGTGGAAGGTTTGCTGTACGACCTGATGCAGGCCTTGGCCAAGGAGGTGGGCGTACGCCCCGAATACCACGTCATGGCCCGCCTGCGCCTGCAGGAGGCGATGAACAGCGGTGATATAGATGTGCGCTGCTATGTCAGCACCCAGTGGTTCAATGACCGGCCGGGGGATTTTGTCTGGAGCATCCCGCTGCTGCACCAGCGAGACCTGCTGGTAGGCCGCGCTGGCGACAGTACTCCACTGCCCCCGGAGCAACTGCCTGCCCAGGCCATCGGCACAGTGCTTGGCTACACCTATTCGACCTTGCAACCGCTGCTGGACCAGGGCCGCCTGCACCGCGAAGACAGCCGCAGCCAGTTGCTGGTGCTGCAGAAGCTGCAAGCCGGGCGCTATCGGCATGCGGTAAGCAACCAGCTGTCGTTGCAGTGGTTCAACCAGGGGCTACCCGCCGAGCAGCAATTGCAGGCGCTGGCGGTGCTGGAGGACCAGGACCTGGGGTGCATGGTACGCAATGACCCGGCGATACCGACCCAAGGGCTGCTGCGGGCACTGGTGCGGATGAAGCAGTCGGGGGAGATCGAGCGGATTGTGCAGCGGTATGGGGGGATGGGCAACCAAGAACCCATGTCTGTGGCTCGCCCCTGAGCCACGCGTACCTGATGAAAGACAAACCCGCCCGAAGCTTGCACGCCCGCTGTGGGAGCGGGTTCACCCGCGAACACCGGCAAAGCCGGTGCCATCCATCGCGTCGCGTTCTTCGCGGGTAAACCCGCTCCCACAGGGTTAATTGATATCCCTGCTATCTCTACTTACTCCAAGGCCGACTTCACTGGTTTCTACGCTCAACTGCCAGTGCCACAGCATCCGCCTGCTCCCAGGCAATCTGCATGGCCCGCCACCCGTGCTCCAGCAACTGCCGCGTCTCCTCGTCCTGGATACGCTCCAGCGCCCGCCGGCTGTCGCTATAGGCAAACATCAGATAGTGGGTGACATTCATCAACGCGAACTCCATCGGCACGATGCCTTCGCTGATGGCGCGGGAAAGGGATTTACCTTGGGGAAGCTCGAAGACGTGGGGTGGATCGGGGACTAGTTTTTTCATGGGTTCACCATACCGGGCTGAGAACACCCTTTCGCTTCCACACGTAGGGCGACAGTTGTACGCGGGGTGGAAGACCAGGGGTATGGTGAGCCCGGCAGGCCGGAGGCCTCCCACGTACAACTGTCATGACGACAGCCACCACACCCCAGGCTTCCACACCCGATCGCTGAACCGACAGCGACCGCAAAAGCCTAGTGGGTGGTGATTCCCGGGACAATCAGACGGGAGTCGACGCAGTGCGTAGGATATTTCGACACCTCCTACAGAAAAAGCGGGAAATTGCCCTGACCGTTGTAGGAAGCATCCTGAAAGCAGATCGCATTACTGCTACCGATTGCTCGTCTTGAGGAATGTAGCTCTCACACAGCCGCAACCAAACCCGCACTCAAGAACATCCCCACGCCAAACACAAAATGCGTGGCCAGGCTCTTCAAGCAGTTGCGCGCAGGCGTCGGCGTCCTCGACGCAAAGAACCCCGCGCCCATCGCCGGCTGCATGAAGCACAAAGGCGCCACGACCGTCACCACACCAACAACCAGCGCAGGCAACAATGTAGGTGCCAGCAACCAGCCCTCCCCCACGATCACGACCAGCAGCATCGCGAACAGCACGCCGATGGCGTAATGAATCCCCCATCCCAACGCCAGCTCATGCCGCACCGGTTCCGCCTTGGCAATCGCCTGGTGCCGCACACGCCCGTGCAGTAAATGCCCCGCCCAACGCCCGACCATGGCGAAGTTCAGCGTGGCGACACCCATCCGCCTCAGCAGCAGCCCCCACAAGTCCATCACCATCGTGGCACCGATACCAATTGGCAAAGCAGCGGAAAACATCGCAGTAAACGTCATTGAACAAGCCCTCGAAGATTGACGGTCATCACCATGCCGCGCAGCATAGAAGTTGAAGTCAACTTCAAGTCAAGGGCCCGAAATGGACATTGCCGACGTCGCCAAACGCACAGGCGTACCCGCCTCGACGCTGCGCTACTACGAGAAGAAAGGCCTGCTCAAGTCACTCGCCGGGCCTGGCCAGCGGCGGCAGTTCGCAGCCGATGTTGCAGACCGGCTGGCGTTGATCGCCCTGGGCCAGGCTGCGGGGTTTTCGCTGGATGAAGTGGGGACGATGCTGGTGGACCTGCAGGTCGACCGGCAGATGCTGATCGCCAAGGCCGACGAACTGGATGCACGGATCAGGCGCTTGCAGGCGATGAGCAAGGGCCTGCGGCATGCGGCGCAGTGCCCTGAGGAAGATCACCTGGAATGCCCGAAATTCCAGCGGCTGATGAAGCTGTCGGCGGCGGGGCATGGGAAAAAACAGGGCAGTTCAATATTTGTCTTGAAGCGGCCAGATTAAATCACCACCCGACTGCATCGGGACGGTCGCGGCAGGAAGGCAGTCAGAAGGCACCTACCGGCGCCGGGCACATGCCTGCGTCTTGCAGCCCCCGAAGGATTGCTTCCTGGAAGGTACCAAGCCTGTTGCCCGGAGATCGAACACCAGCACCTGCGCATCAGTAGCGTGGCTGAACGTGACCGCCTGGGTTTCCGTCAGCTTCAGTCCATCGCCCTCCACAACAGTTTCTCCGTTCACCCGGAGCCTGCCAGCGACAACGTGGACATAGGCGTGTCGTCGCCCTGCGAGGGCCAAAGTATGCGACTCACCTTGTGAGAAGTTGCCCGCATAGATTTTCGTATCCTGGAGGATTTTCAGCGATCCGGCTTGCCCCGTTTTCGAGGCGATCAGCTGGAGCTTTCCATGCCGTTCTCCGGCCGGAAAGTGCTTCTGTTGGTATGAAGGCTTGGTGCGAGACAAATGAGGGGTCAGCCAGATTTGTAGCAGGTGCACAGGCTGGGTAGCGGAGGCATTGAATTCGCTGTGCTCGATACCTGAGCCGGCGCTGATGAGCTGAAAGTCGCCTGCGTGAATCCTGGTGCTGTTTGCCAGGGTGTCTCGATGGGCCAATGTTCCCTTGAGGACATAGGTCAGGATCTCCACATCACGATGGCCATGTTGGCCGAAGCCTTTACCCTGTGAAATCCAATCTTCGTTGATGACGCGCAGGTCCGAGAAACCACTCTCTTCCGGGTTTCTATAGCTTCCAAACGAGAAGGAATGCCGGGATTTCAGCCACGGCAAACGGGTAGCGCCCCGATCACCTGCCTTGCGGATCTCTTTCATGCTCACACCGAAATGCATTGCTTCAAAGAGGACGCAGCTTAGAGGAGAGTTTGATCGAATAAAAATATCAGAAACTGCTCTGAATCATCGATTTGATAGACATTCGGTGATCCTGAGACGCTCGTTACTCATCAAAATCAATGATAGGTAACATCGATATTTGCCTGTTTTCTATCAGCCAAATGAAATGGAGAATGGCGCCTGAACTCAAATCTGGAACTGTCTGATGCGCTTTCTGCCTCTTGCTGCTGCCTCCTTCACTATCACACTGCTGGCGGGGTGCGCATCCGCGCCTAACCAGCCGACAAAGGAGTTGCTGACCGCAAAATCTCCAGAAGCTTTTTCCGCCTGCGTCATGCAGAAGTTGCAAGAGAATCAGCAATCGCCGAACGTCACCCATTCGAGCCGAAGCTATCGCGTGATCCTGAGCAGCCCTGTTGCGGCGGACAATGTGATCGAGACGTTCAAAGGAGACACGGGCGGGAAAGTCTACGTTTATCAGCGAGGGCTCTTTTCTGAAAACCTCGTTCGCGTAGCTTCCCAATGCGCTTGAGGAGAGGAAGGCTCTCACCAGGCCGAAGTTGTCGAGTTGGGTAATGCGAGGAATCCTTGAGAATTCAAGGACCTGAAATGGAGGCGGCCCCACCAGCCACACCCCGGCACTCGATGTTCCCGCTATGGCTGCTCCCTTCCGGGCCTGACCAGGTCGCATGCAAGCATGCTCGGGAATCGATGCAGGCCTTACAGGGCAAGGGTTTCAGGCTGATGGGGTAGCAGACGCTCTACCCGTGCAGACACTCAGTACGGTCGCTTAAAACTTGGGGTGTAGCCAGCACTGTCACACTTTGCTGTCACACTTTGGTGTCACACCCATGGCCTATCTGATCAGACGCAAAGCCGTCTACTACCTGAATCTCAAGCTACCCAGGCACCTCTTCCCGAAGTGTCACACTTTGCGTTTGAGCCTGAACATCAGGCACCGGCAGAGCGCCTTGTTCCTTGCCGCATCCATAGTCCAACGGCTACATGGCCACCTTAACGAACACCCGCTGACAGACCTTCAGACGCTTCGTGCGTTATGTTCACAGTGGCGAGACTCAGTCCCAACACCAGCCATTCCCGTAGCACCACGTGCGACCTCGACTGCGCCAGTGAAGGTCGGGAGCGACAGCCCGACCCTCGCCACCCTATCGAAGCTCTATATAGAAGAAGGAAAACGCGGTGGCACATGGCGGCAGGTCAGTGCGGATGAAGTCGAGCGTGCTTTATCTGACCTGTTCGAGCTGATGGGTGACATGCCTGCCCTAGCCTTCGATGCTCAGCAAGCACGCCTGCTGAAAGAACGACTCAGCCGCTGCCCGCAATATTTCGGGTTACGCCCCGAGTTCAAGGGCAAGACGTTGAAGCAGATTGTGGAGTCGGGCACCACCTACAAGACGATCACCGCCGTTACGGTAAACAACCGGCTACGTAAGCTCACGGCCTTCATGAACTGGTGCAAGGTGAACAGGTACGTCACCGAGAATCACTTGGCGGGCATCAAGGTCATGACGGGGTCGGCCAAAGAAGCTCGCCTGTCATTTGATCGTAGCGATCTGGCAGCACTACTGGATCATGAAACGCTACGAAAGGAAGCCCGTAAGCACCCATGGCGATACTGGCTACCGCTGCTTGGGCGAGCTACCGGGGCACGATTGGAAGAGCTGTGCCAGTTGCGGGTTGATGACTTCACAGAACAACAGGGTGTTCACTGCATGCGCATTGATGACAGCCGTGAAGGCCAGAACCTGAAGAACGCCAGCAGTCGTCGCATACTCCCTCTGCACCCTGCCCTGCTGGACCTGGGCCTGCTTCAGCATGTTGAATCCGTCAGAGCCAGTGGCGCTGATCGCCTGTTCCCCGAACTGGAAGCGGTACGAGGGAAGCTGGGCCATGCTCCGTCGAAGTGGTTCGGTCGGTACAAGACGAAGCTCGGCATCACCGATTCTAGAAAGACCTTTCACAGCTTCCGTCACACGCTCATTGATGATCTGCGAGATGCTGGGATACAGGACTCGCTGATCAAGCGTATCGCTGGCCATGAAGATGGGGCGGTGACCTTCAGCATCTATGGCAGCCGGAGCCCGTTGAAGGCGATGGAAGTGGCAATACGCCATGTCCCCATTCACCCAATCTGCGATAATAGAGAACACCGCACACCTCATGCTCCCCAATCAATGTCTCACGCGAATAGTCAGGACCTAAGCTAAATGTTTAAGAAAGTATTTATACCATGCCTCGCTCTTGCAACAATAAATTTCCTCGGCGCCTACTTATCTTATAAGATCGGCAAAGATTACCCATGGGGAGTAGGTATTCTAACATCTGGGGCCTTAGTTTTCTTCATGCAGCTCAGCTCCCCATCAAACGAAAGCAAAGATTCAAGGCTTCGATCTGCCATCGCCGCAGGAATTGTTATCCAATATCTCGCACTGGTTGCAACAGTAGCATTCTTTGAACAAGGCCCCAAGGAACTCCCCCCAATCACACAGACACTCATAACAAATTTCACATCGATTGTCGGAGTTGTGATCGCCTTCTACTTTGGCTCTTCCGCCTATATCGAAGCTCACAAAAAAGAAAATAAGCCCTCTTCGGAAAAGCAATAGACCTCGTTTAAAAACCAACCGCCCCTATTGCCGTTAAAACTGACGTACAACAACCGTTGATAACGGCAATAGCTCTCACCCTTCCGAAATCCAACCCCTCCCCCCAGGTTACGGCAAAGAGTCTGATGTAAGACTGAGCGTTGCCTACACGGAACGTGTAAACCGTGAATGGGTGCAGCGAACTTACGCCGGCTTCCTGACTGACGAAGAGTTTGTAGCCATTCTGGACAACGGCAAGGATTTGTATTTCTTCGCTGATGATTTGCGTGAACGTCTGCCTAAGTACGCTGAGTACCGGGCAGAACGGGAAGCAGAGTATATGGCTCAGATGCAGCAGTATCTGAGCGAGATGAACGAAGCAGCATAAATAATAAGGCGCCTACAGAGGTGGGCGCCAATTCATGCCCTGGAGGGCAACCGAGTTAATGAGTCAAGTTACACATATTACTGGCAACACCGATGCACCGCTGACTATGAGCAGCGTAGAGATTGCCGAGCTGACTGGAAAGCGGCCCGCTGATGTTAAGCGTGACATCCGCAACATGCTGGAAGCGATGGGTTCCACGACTGAGCAGTTTTGCTCACACATGAAAGTGCCTATGCCACGCGGGGGATACCGCAAGCAGGAGGTGTACGCCCTGCCCCGGCGAGAGGTAGACATTCTGCTTACCGGCTACAGCGTACCCTTGCGGGCCAAGGTGATCGACCGTTGGCGTGAGCTGGAAGCCGAGGTGGCCAAGCCAGCACCTGTGGCCAATCTGAACGATGCAGCACAGCTCCGTAGTCTGCTGCTGGGCTACACCGAACAGGTGATGCAGCTGGAACACAAAGTCGGTATCCAGGCAGCGAAGATTGCCGAAGACGCACCAAAGGCAAATTTCCACGATAAGGTTGCTGACTCGGAAGGTTTGAAGCCAGTTGCTGAAGTTGCAAAGATCCTTGGTACTGGTGAGAAACGCCTATTCAAGTATCTGCGTAAACACAAGATTCTGATTAGCGAGGGTGCCACACGTAACACGCCATACCAGCCGTACTTGGATAGTGGCCGTATGGATGTGAAGTGCAGTGACTACACCGTTCCTGAGACTGGGAAGGTTGTAATCCATTCTCAGCCGTTGTTCACAGGTAAGGGTTTGATTTGGATTCAACAATTTATCGAGGAGCATGGACGGGTGGGCCTGTAATGATCGACTTTGTACTAGCAAAATGGATGGCAATTGCTATTGCCTACGGCATTATCTATGCCGTGTATGTGATCTACGCCCTGTTCGCACTGCGATTCAAGCGTCAGGCACAAGGTCGCCGGGTAACAGAAGATGACTTCTATGAGGTACTGGGTGAAGCCCTGATTGGCCCAGTGTTGTTGTCTTACCGTGTGATGAAGAACTTCTTCAGCGGTATCAAGACTTCGATCTTGGCGATGGTGAATGCTGGTCTGCCTAAGCCGGGGAGCGCCTGGCGTGCCCTATAATTGACACAATGGCAATTAATGGTATTAAACAAAAACCTCTTGACACATACTGGTTGGGCTGTACTATCGCCACACCTGTCCATAGCAGGCATCCGCAACACCTCACCTTACAGACCAACACATCTCGCTTGCTCAAGCCAATAGGCCACTGAGCAGAGCGGGTTTCGTGCGGCCTGAAATAAGGATCACCGTTTCCAACTACCAAATGCCGGAACACGTCGAGGATTTGCACATGAAATAACAACACACGAAGAGCAAACAATTATGGAACAAGACGAAACCGATAGCATCTTACTTTCTAAATCCGAATTTGAAGCGCTAGATGCACGAATTAGAGCCAACGCTGACAGATGGCTTGAAGATAACACCCCGAAGAAAAAGTTTAAGGTCAAACGTAAAGCCAAAAGCAATCGTGGACCCAAGCCACGAGTAGTCGAAAATCCATTCTACGGGGTCATTGGCTGTGCAACACGTTGGGGCCGTTACCCAGTGTTTGCACTTGACGTCATCGAAGGAATCGCACGGTTGGACTGGCATAGTCGTGGTATCGGCGCTGATGGAAAGTCCATGCCCTTGTCTGTAAGCAATCTCACGGTGATTCTGGAAAACTTACCTATCATCACCAACGAAGCAATAGAAGATCTGCTGCAACTGGGGGAAAGGCACGCTCGGCGTTACTTCAAAGCGATTGAGTTGATCATTCCATGGATGATGAAGAGTCGGCCTCAGTCCCTGATCAATGAAATGGATGACATCGACCCTGTGCCGAAACCTTGTGATTGGGAAGATTTGGACGACGCTCGGACACCGAGTGCAGAAGAGCTGGCAAAGCTGCACCACGACCTTCGTACCCTGACTGAATACAATGCGGCTGAAGAGTACGAGTGGGATTACCCAACCTGCCAAACCACAGCGACAATCGTAGCGTTCCCAGCTTGCCATCAGCGTCGACACCCCAAGAAGCAGGCCGTGATGCGGATGCTGGCACAAGACCAGGCGGTTAAGGCCATTGAGCGGTTGACTGGCGTATCGGCAAAGACCATCAGAAAGTGGCGAGACGAGGTGCAGACCCTACAAGATAGGCTGCAAGTCGCGTAAGCGGCCTTCTCACAGGGGGGGAGTAATACGGCCGCATGTATCTGTAGGCAATCACCAAAGCAGAGAATTGAAACCATTTACCTCTATGAACTTATCATCGTGGCGCCCACGCCACAGCAGGACAACCTGTGCCTGAAGCACGGATAACACTCTATTAAGCAGGGGAAGAAAGGGGCAAACCCTTTCCCCGCTCTTGATCTTGCTTCTAACTCTACAAGCATCTTGTGCAGCAAAACCTAGTAACGGTACGTTACATCTAACCCTATAGCTCAAGCTTAGAGGTCTGGGGGCTCTTGCCTCTGCCCCCACCATATCTATGGCCATACTTCAAAGAAGTTATAACTCTATAAGTTGGAAGCAGAGTGGTGCACCAGCACCCACCCATCACCAGCGCTTAAAACTTCTGATCAGTGCATCGTGACGATGCCGTCACACATTAACACGCACTGTGCAGGCTGATAACACTGTAGAGCCAGCCACTGCCCTACCACACAGTCTGGCACTATGGGCAAGACACCACTCCTGCACGCCCTGTCAGGCATGTGACCATAACTCTAATGCCAGACAGCAACATGCGAGGCACAGCACAAGAGCACCGTGAAATGAAAATAAAGTTTCAAAATAGGACCCAAAACACTTGACACCCATGCCATTGTGGTAAACTAGGTATTAGTTTAGCGAGACTGCCATCAGCTCTCATCATTGCCTGCAACGGGCAACAGCGTACAAACACTCAGTACGCAGAAAGACAACTTAATAGAAACCTAACCCGAAGCTCGCCATGAGTGACGGGTTTTCTATTGCCACAAAGAAACACCTACACAAACAAGAGTACACACATGCAAAAGAGTTACCCATTGCAGCGGAAGTCTTGCGACCACTGCAACAAGACCTACTACAGTCGGTCACACCGTTCCCGCTGGTGCAGCTCGGCCTGCCAGACGAGAAACCACAGAGCCAATAATGCAGTCAGCCAAGAAGAGCTAGAGCAACAGTATCTTGCCCAAGAAGCAACAACCAATGAATCACAACAACAGGAAACACATCAGCAATGATTAGTACAGAATACACATACGGTGAAAAAGTCATCGAGTTCTTCAAGCACGATGAAGCAGAGCTAAGCCGCCTGATAGAGCAGAAGGTTGCACGTTACAACGCTAACGCTCAGGGGCTGTACTTCAAAGACCCTGCTGCCAATATCGAGTGGTCGTGTAAGAAACCTCTTCATCTCGCACTGCTCGACTTACAGGAAGAATGGCGAAAAGGCTATACCCTCGTCAATGCCCGATACGACACACTTGATTTCAAAGCCCAGCTGCGAAAGCCAGACAAGGTAATTAAGTCTGAGCTTCGCACACTAGCAGACCAAGCACGAGCTGAGTACGAGAAACACCGACACGAACGAAACATAGCGGAAACAACTCGCCAAGTTGAAATCACGCTATCCATTAAGCGTCGCCGTGAAGAGAAAGCCCTTGCTGCAACCAACGTAGCCACAGCAGAAGCTGAAGCCGCAGCAGCCGAGGCGATGGCACTGGCAAAGATCCAACAAGACCTATTAGATGAAGAAACAGCGTTGGCTGATCTAGTACGCGCCTACTCAAAATCACAAGGGGCGAGCTAATCGTCCTACCCACTTGGAAGCACTCTTGAACTATTTCGCAGTACACAAGCAGTCGAACACAATTCAACGTGTCATATCTTCAAGCTTTACGCCCACCAACACCGACAACACTACCTTCTATCCAGCAACCGATGGTCGATTGAGTCAGTATTACGCCAGGCTTAAATTTGATACCCCTATCGACATATACTCGATCATCGGCAAACCAAAGATTCCAGAGATCCTACCGCTGACACCAGAAGGCAAGATCGCACTTACAGACTATGTATTGAAGCATCGCCAGCATGAGACAACCGAAGCAATGGCGTCAGCATGGCGGGTGTCAGAGCGGACCATCAGAGACATCTTGTCCAAGCTTACCACCCCCCTACCCTTGACTACCCTACAGGGCTAGGGGGTGGTAGCCCTCTGGAAGCCCCGTATATAGGGGCTTGTAGAAGCACTGTCGGACGAGTCTGAGATGCTGGCAGCAGAGTTACAGACCCACCATTCAATGAATATGCCCAGCTTCATCGCTGCCTATATCGGCACATGTTATCAGTTCACCATCCAGATTCCAGCTGATACAAAGTACATCTTCTTCAGCTCCCCGGTTGTCCGCACCATCGGGCTTATGAAGAAGGCGGGAACAGCCCACACCTTCCGAACGAACATCGAAGGCACGGTTGAGGTCTATGGGTTCAGAGACTCACCACCACAAGCATCTGGCAACGTCGGGTTCCAGCTCTTTGATGAGTACGGAAATCTGACCTTTGATGCCGGCTTCATGAAGCCTGTAAACGCCCTCACCGTACCGACGACAGGTGTAGAAGTTCAGCCTTGGCCAAACGCTGCCCGCCAGTACGCTGTGGGCTTGGGTGTGTACCCGAAGCAATGCCGTGGCGCTTCGCAGGCTGGCGTCCCGTGGGGCATATTGATGTCGTACTGTGTTCGCGTTGGCCCTAACTCTGGCGGTGGTGGTTTGACCGCCATTGCTAGCCGACCTTGGGGCAGTGCGGGCGGACCAGCTCCAGGCACAACACCACTTGCATCGCCACCAACAGCAATGACGGTTGATGTAACGGGGCGTTGATTGATCAGCACCCACAAGAATTAAACAGTTCGTAGAGCCGGGCAGGTGTAATAGATTTCAACCTGAGCAATACTCGAAAGTTGTTGAGTTTTTGGAAGTAGCCGAATGCACTAGTTGTCGACTTTCTGGAAAACATAGAAACACTACACACACACTACGAAAAGCAAGTATCGACTTAGTGAAAGAGAAAATTTTAGTTAGTTTTCGAGTTTTTGTACTTAGTGTTCGAGTTTCCTAGAAATCCCAACCAAAGTGCCAGCACCCGATCAAGAAAATTCTACCAAACCGCTTGACAAGCTCTCAGGCACGCCGCTAGCTTGGAATAAGAATCCAACCGAAGGAGCATGTCAGTGCTTACCGAAAAGCCCGACCTAAGTGCCGATGAAGACAAATGGCGAGAATATGCCAAAGCAGGATGCGAACACCTGAAGCAGGAACTTTCTGTGTTTCTTCAGGAAGAGTTTGGTTTCACAAAGTCCAAGGTGGATCGTTACCTGTATATCGCCCTAGGCTCGACCGTAAAAGCCGATAACGGCCAACGCGACTATGATCTTTACTTGCGGCTCTTCCCGCCCTTGGCAGTCGGATGGCCTCAGGAAACACTGGTACTTGCACGACTCATTTTTGTAGCCGAACGCAAAGGCCACGGTCGAAGCCTATTGAATTTCCTTGTGAAGCTCGCACCAGTGATTGGCTACAGGTACATCGCCATCGAGGCAGCAAATGATAAATCGAGCGCTTTCGGCAAACGCTTTGGATTTGAACTTTACAAGGGTAAGAACGGCTGGCTTGGCTCTATCGATAACATCCAACAAGCACTTCTCTAAAACCAAGTTCAAACTTATCTGGTGACCGCACAGCATTTGCTGCGGTGGCTCACTCGGCTGACTTATTAGAACATGAAATTTCAGAAGAGCTGGACACAGTGAACTGTGTTCAACGTAGACCGCTGTCTAAGCTAGTTCGCCAAGGTCGGCCTGAGGCGATGACCGTTCAAAAGGAGCCGCAATGAGCTAATGAACAGCTAACGGATTAACTAATCGAGTTGTCTACCTTTCTTGGTCGTCTGGATGCTGCCAAGCTTGTATAAGCCCCTATTCACGGGGCTTATGAAACGCAAGGATCAAGCCAAGTCAGCGTTCGCAAGTGTCAATGGCGAAATTTATGAATGCCGAACAGCATATCAGCATGAAGCGAGCATCCGCCTTGGTCGTTGTAGCATCATCTTTCATCATTGCGTGCCGAATACCGTCGCCATCACTCGCATAGCCGTACAGTTTACTGAAAGCCTGCTTCACTGTAGGCTCGAGACTATGCTTATTTTCCAAGACTTTGAGGGCATCCCCTAAAGTAGCTTTTGAGTTGCCGGTAATGTGCCTCGCCAGAGACTCAACGGCACTAATGCTTTCCTTTATCGAATTCCGATAATCGGGCTTATCTCTGTTGGTGAGTAGACCTAAAGCTGTCTGAAGGTGGCGTTTCACACCCGCATAAGGCTGCGACGCTTGAATAGCACCTTCAATCTCGTCCAGCTCGGCGCCTGAGGTTATTGGTGCGATTTTCAGATCAATGAACCTATAACCAGAGTTGTGACGCTCCAGCACATGATTTGCGAACTCAACGAATGAGCTCCTCCAGCGCCGTGAGTTATTCGTCTCATCTGGCCCGCTTTCTGCCATGAACTCTAAGAAATCGTAGACTTTGTTCCAAGCGCTACCCATGAACCTTGTGCGTATGGAAGCAACAAGCTCATACCAATAACCGGGGAGCTCATCAATACTGATCTCATGATGGAAAGCGTAGATTTTCGCGAAACTAGCGAAGTTGGAATAACAGAGTCGGTTAGACGAGTATCCGTTCTGATAATGCTCCCAGAACGAGAGAGTGAGCACATTCCAGAGCGCAAGACGAAGCCTTTCATCTATGTCGTCAACCTGGATAGCCCTAGTGGCCGGCTCCAACCCCATACGCTGCGAGAAACTCATTTGCACCCCCTTGGCGAGTTGACCCGATAGTAGCGCATAGGATAACCAAACGGTAAGCGTTGCACCTCTGAGTCACAGCATCATAAAACGACCGTTAAACGATGCCGTCAAATCTGGTCTGTATAGGTATCAACAAAATAGGGTTTACACCACATGGCGATACCGATACTATGATCCCACGTTAAATGATCCCTTGGGTGATGCCGATGTCTCGTACCTTCCTTTACTGCCGTGTAAGCACGTCGAATCAGTTCACCGAGAACCAAGTCCAGGACGTGAAGAACGCTGGCTTCGATGTACAGGCCAGCCGGGTAATCGAAGAGACTATTTCCGGCAGCGTCCCCGCCAGTGAGCGCCCCGGCTTCCAGAAGTTGCTTGAGCGGATGGAATCGGGTGATGTGCTGATCGTCACCAAGCTGGACCGTCTTGGACGCAACGCTATGGATGTACGACAGACCGTCGAGCAACTGGCAGCAACCGGCATCCGTGTTCACTGCCTTGCCCTTGGTGGCGTAGACCTGACCAGTGCAGCGGGCAAGATGACCATGCAGGTGCTTGGTGCTGTCGCAGAGTTTGAGCGAGATTTGCTGATTGAGCGTACCCAGTCCGGCCTGAAACGTGCCAAGGCAGAAGGCAAGAAGTTGGGACGCCCTGAAGCGGTTGATACCACCAAGGCGGTGCAGAAGGCCAAGGCCAAGAACATGACACAGGCGGAAGTGGCAGCCGAACTCAACATCGGTATCGCCACGGTCAAACGCCACTGGAACAAGCCGCTGTAAGGCCCTACGCTGCGGTATCTGCCCTATAACGAGAACGCCACATGGATGATAAAGCTACGGCTGATTTCTCAGCTACAGCCGACGCCCTAGAGCTGCTGCATATGAACCAGACAGCCTTGAGAGCAGCCATTGAAGAAGTAAGTACATGGATTAGACAGCGTGGGTCTGTAAATGCCCACGAAAACACCATGACCTGCCTACAGGCACTTGATGCCAACGCTGATGCCATCACTTCAGCGATAGAACGCCTTCGCACGTAGCCGCCTTCGGGCGGCTTTTTGCTGTCTTGGATATTCTGAAATCGTACGGTGTGGCTTGCACCGGGCCAGCTAGTAGCATTAAGCACTGACCCACACTGAGCCGACTTTTCGGCCCAATGCTGCCGATGATATTCCCGCCCCGGCTCATGGACGATATTCGACTGTGGGCGATGGTCTGCGTGCAAAAGTTGGGGTGACCACTTTGCTTCCCGTGATCACGCTTTACTGACAAGGCCATGAATAGCGCTTCTTGCCTGTTGCAGCTTTTTCTGCTTTGCCGCTGCGGCCAGCTTTTCATCTAGCACCAGTTCAATTCCCATTTTTACGACCGGGAACGCCGCTAGGCACTCGTTCTCTGTCAGCTCGTGTACGCCTTGACTTAGAATCTTGTACATCGAACGATTCTCTACAAGGAATTCGGGCAGGTGCCCATCTAGCAACAGTATCCGTTCAGCCATGCGCCCGTTGCGGTAAGCCTCGTCATCCCATCCATCATCGGTTTTCGCGACCTGATATGCAGCATCAACAAGATTCTCGAAAATTCGCCTTAGATAGACGAATGAGCCCACCCCCACACCGTGTGCAGCCAAGCCGATAGCTTTTGTGAACTCCTTGAAGTCTTCTTTGGAAAGCACAGCAGAGTACTGACGGACATCATAGGTGTTAAGGGCCGCAAGGGACGGATACTGACCAATTTTCTGCACCGTCCTGCCCTCAACGTCGAACAGGAAATACAAGGTGTGGGACGTATTCCGAGAGCACTTAAGCCAGACGCTAAGCCGTCTACTCCCTACCCACGCGCTAGCATATTGCGGAATGCTCCCGCTGATGGTCTGGTGGAAAATGCTGTGTGAATTACATCCCGGGCAGTACGTGTCGATTGGGTCCTGGGCGAAGAAAATGTTCCAGCCTTCCTGATCGTGCTCTTCAGCAAAAGTGAATTGCTCGTACAACGGATAGTCGATACAGAATTCTTTTTTCGTGGGTGGTGGTTTCTGTGCGGTCATACAAGCTGACTCAAAATGGCGAGATAGGAAGTGTAAGCCATCGACAGAGGCGACCAAACCCCTTCAAACCACTAGATTGGCTACTGGCAGTGGGAACGATATGATTGCGGGTACAGTGCACCACCTAGGTGTACCCAAACGCTGTCACACTTCGAGATTTTTGAGCGAAAAATCCTTGTAGAATCAAGGATTTAGAGAATGGAGGCGGCCCCACCAGCCACACCCCGGCACTCGATGTTCCCGCTATGGCTGCTCCCTTCCGGGCCTGACCAGGTTAACGGGTAATCAATGCGGGGGGACCGATGGGGCCACCACTACAAGGCTCGCTGAACAGCGAGTGGCGCCATTGTACCGGTCTTGGGGGCAGATACAACCTCTGGAGCAGAAAAAGTCATCATTTCTCAATGACTTGTCCGGGTCGGGGTGGCCTGGAGCTGCCAATTCGCGGGTGAACCCGCTCCTACAGGGGTAGCGTTGACAGCAAGACCAGCGCAGGACCTGTGGGAGCGGGTTCACCCGCGAAGCAGGCGCCGCGGTGGATGGCACGGGCTTCGCCCGTGTTCGCGGGCATGCCCGCTCCCACAAGGACCGCGCAAGCCACAGGGGATTGCGCAGGGCGTTAGACAGCGATGCCCTGCTCGCCCAGGAAGGTGACGAAGGCATCTTCATCAAGCACCTTCACCCCCAACTCACTGGCCTTGGCCAGCTTGGACCCCGCCCCCGGCCCCGCCACCACGCAGTGAGTCTTGCCGGAAACCGAACCCGCCACCTTGGCCCCCAGGCTTTCCAGCTTTTCCTTGGCGATATCACGGCTCATGCGCTCCAGGGTGCCGGTCAGCACCCAGGTCTGGCCGGCCAGCGGCAAGCCTTCGGCGACTTTCTTCTCGCTGCTCCAGTGCATGCCGAACGCCAGCAACTGTGCCTCGATGTCCCGGGCCAGTTTCTGGTTGGCTTCATCCTTGAAGAACTCGCGCACGGCTTCGGCCTGCTTGGCCGCCAGGGCCTGGCGCAGGTCGATGCCGTCGGCGGCGATGATCTTGTCCAGGCTGTCGAGCTTGGCCACCAGCTTCTCGGCACCGGTCGGGCCAACCGAGGCGATATCGAGCTTGGCGATCATGCCGGCCAGGGTGGTGCTGGCGGCGAATTCGGCAGCCAGCTCGCCTTCGTCCTGCAGTTGCATGCCGCTGTCGAGCAACTGCTTGATGACCTTGCGGTTGTGCTCGTCCTCGAAGAAGTTGTGGATCTCGTACGCCACCTCCAGGCCGATGTCCGGCAGGTAGGTGAGCACTTGCGGCAGCGCTTGCTGCACGCGCGACAGGCTGCCCAGCGAGCGGGCCAGCACCTTGGCGGTCTCCTCGCCTACGTCCGGGATGCCCAGGGCGTAGATGAAGCGCGCCAGGCCCGGGCGCTTGCTGGCTTCGATGGCATCCAGCAGCTTCTTGCTGGACACTTCGGCAAAACCTTCCAGGCCGACGATCTGGTCGAATTCCAGCTTGTACAGGTCGGCCGGCGAGCCGATCAGGCCTTCGTCCACCAGCTGCTCGACGCTCTTCTCGCCCAGGCCGTCGATGTCCATGGCGCGGCGTGACACGTAGTGGATGATCGCCTGCTTGAGCTGGGCGCCACAGGCCAGGCGACCGACGCAGCGGTACACCGCCCCCTCGCTGGTGGTTTCCTTGCCCTTGCTACGCTTGACCAGCTGGGTACGCTCGACCTGCGAGCCGCATACCGGGCATTCGCTAGGCACCTGCACCGGGCGCGCATCTTCCGGGCGGCGCTCCAGCACTACCTGCATCACCTGCGGAATCACGTCACCGGCGCGGCGGATGATCACCGTGTCGCCAATGCGCAGGCCCAGGCGGGCGATTTCGTCCATGTTGTGCAGGGTGGCGTTGGACACGGTCACACCGGCGACCTTGACCGGCTTCAGGCGTGCCACGGGCGTTACCGCGCCGGTGCGGCCGACCTGGAACTCGACATCCAGCACCTCGGTCAGCTCTTCCATGGCCGGGAACTTGTGGGCGATCGCCCAGCGCGGCTCACGGGCGCGGAAGCCCAGTTCGCGCTGGGCGGCCAGGCTGTTGACCTTGAACACCACGCCGTCGATTTCGTAGGGCAGGCTGTTGCGTCGCTCGCCGATGTCGCGGTAGTAGGCCAGGCATTCTTCAATGCCAGCGGCATGCTTGAGTTCGCGGCTGATCGGCAGGCCCCAGGCCTTGAGCTGCTCGAGGATGCCGATGTGGCTGTCGCCGATGCTCGCGGACACCTGGCCGACGCCATAGCAGCAGAATTCCAGCGGGCGGCTGGCGGTGATTTTCGAATCCAGCTGACGCAGGCTGCCGGCGGCGGCGTTGCGCGGGTTGGCGAAGGTCTTGCCACCGGCTTCGGCCTGGGCGGCGTTGAGCCGGTCGAAACCGGCCTTGCTCATGTACACCTCGCCGCGCACCTCCAGCACCGCCGGCCATCCCTCGCCTTGCAGCTTGAGCGGGATGTTGCGCACGGTACGCACGTTGGCACTGATGTCTTCGCCAGTGGTGCCGTCGCCACGGGTGGCACCCTGCACCAGTTGGCCGTCGCGGTACAACAAGCTTACGGCCAGGCCGTCGAGCTTGGGCTCGCAGCTGTAGTCGACCGCACCGGGCTGGTCGAGGCCGTCTACCACGCGGCGGCCGAACTCACGCAAGTCGGCTTCTTCGAAGGCGTTGCCCAGGCTGAGCATGGGCACTTCGTGGCGGACCTGGCTGAACGCGGCCAGGGCTTCGCCACCCACGCGCTGGGTGGGCGAGTCGGGGGTTACCAGGTGCGGGTGTTCGGCTTCAAGCGCCTTGAGCTCGTTGAACAGGCGGTCGTATTCGGCATCGGGCACGCTTGGCTCATCGAGCACGTAGTAGCGGTAGTTGTGCTGGTCGAGCTCGGCACGCAGTTCGTGGATACGGGTTTCGGCGGTCATGGGATTTGTCTTCTCTTGCAAAGCAAAAGAGCAGCCTGGGGGTGGGTGCCGGGGGCTTGAGGTATTTATTGCCTGTCCGGCCTCTTCGCGGGTAAACCCGCTCCCACAGGGACATCACAGCCCTTGAGGTTTGTGGTGTCCCTGTGGGAGCGGGTTTACCCGCGAAGAGGCCGGCACAGGCGATAACAACACCCGAACCGACCAGCACGCCCTCAGGCTGCTCTTTCGTCTGGATCTGTCAGCGCTTCTGGGTCAGCGCACGGCGCTCGAACTCGACGATGCGCTGGCGGTAGTGCTCGATGGTCTGGGCGGTCAGCACGCTGCGCTGGTCGTCCTTGAGCTCACCGTTCAGTTCGTGCGCCAGCTTGCGCGCCGCAGCCACCATCACATCGAAGGCCTGCTTCGGATGACGCGGGCCCGGCAGGCCGAGGAAGAAGCTCACCGCGCGGGTGCTGAAGTGGTCGATGTCGTCCAGGTCGAACACGCCGGGCTTGACGGCGTTGGCCATGGAGAACAGCACCTCGCCGTGACCGGCCATGCTCTCGTGACGGTGGAAGATGTCCATTTCGCCGAAGCGCAGGCCGCTTTCCAGAATGTTCTGCAGCAGCGCCGGGCCCTTGAAGCCACCCTCGTCGCGGGAGATGACGCTGATCACCAGCACTTCCTCGGCCGGCGGCAGCTCCTTGACGCTGTTGCTGGCAGGCGCCGCACCGTTGCTGCGGGTATTTTCCGCGGCAAAGTCGTCATCGCTGTCGGCAAACAGGTCGGGCTCGCGTGGCTCGGCGCTCAGGTTCAGGTCGCCCTGCTGTGCATCCGCAGCAGCGGTGGCGCGCTTGCCGCGCTTGGCAGCCTTGGCCGGCTTGGGCTCACGCTCGCGATCACGCGCAGAAGCACTGAGCGACGGCAGGTCGCTTTCGTCCAGCTCAGGCTCCTTGTGGGTATCCAGCACCCGCGACGGGCCAAGCACTTCGGCATTGCCCTCTTCGTCCGGCAGGTTGGAATAACTGCGATCCAGACGGAATTTCAACTTGCCTTTCCCGCCGCGCATGCGGCGCCAGCCGTCGAAAAGAATCCCGGCAATGACAATGATGCCGATGACGATCAGCCACTCGCGCAGACCGATTTCCATGTAATCCCGTGCCTCTATAAAAATATGCTTGAAAACAAAGGGTTCAAAGCCCTTTAACACGTGGCGCCAACTCTATGTTCTGACAGGCGTTTTACCCACGCAAAAAACGAGTGACATTAAGCTAGCACGACCAAAGACAACTTTACACCGTCTGTCGCACATGGCGGGGGCATTTCGCTACGGAATATGCCCTTATCGTCGAGCATCAGGCATCGACCATGGCCATGGCCTCCTCCACATCGACGGCAACCAGACGTGAACAGCCCGGTTCATGCATGGTCACCCCCATCAATTGATCCGCCATCTCCATGGCAATCTTGTTATGGGTGATGTAGATGAACTGCACGCTTTCACTCATTTCCTTGACCAGACGGGCGTAACGCCCGACGTTGGCATCGTCCAGCGGCGCGTCGACTTCGTCGAGCATGCAGAACGGTGCGGGGTTCAACTTGAAGATGGCAAACACCAGCGCCAATGCGGTCAGTGCCTTCTCGCCGCCGGACAGCAGATGGATGGTGCTGTTCTTCTTGCCCGGTGGTCGCGCCATGATCGTTACCCCTGTATCGAGTAGATCTTCGCCCGTCAGTTCCAGATAAGCGCTGCCACCACCGAAAACTTTTGGGAAAAGTGCCTGTAATCCGGCATTTATCTGATCAAAGGTATCCTTGAAGCGGTTGCGGGTTTCCTTGTCGATCTTGCGAATGACGTTTTCCAGGGTCTCCAGGGCTTCGACCAGGTCGGCGTCCTGGGCGTCCAGGTAGCGCTTGCGCTCGGACTGCTGCTCGTACTCTTCGATGGCCGCCAGGTTGATCGCCCCCAGGCGCTGGATACGCGCCTCGAGCTGCTCCAGCTCCTGTTCGGTGCCCTGCTCGCTGGCCTCGGCCTCCAGGGTGGCGAGCACGCCTTGCAGGTCGTAGCCATCGGCCAGCAACTGCTCCTGCAGGGTCTTGCGCCGCACATCCAGGCCCTGGCACTCCAGGCGCAACTGCTCCAGCTGGCCACGCAGCAACTGGGCCTGCTGCTCGGCCTGGGTACGGCGCTTTTCGGCGTCGCGCAGTTCGCGGTCGGCTTCGTCCATGTGCAGGCGAGCCTGGCGCATTTCCTCGTCGACGCTCATGCGCCGCTCCAGCAGCTCTTCCAGCTTCAGGCGCAGTTCTTCCTGTGGGGCCTCGCCCTCTTCCAGGTTCAGGCTCAGTTGCTCCTGGCGCTCGGTCAGGCGCGCGGCCTGCTGCTCAAGGCGCTCCAGGGCCTGGCGGGTGGAATCATGCTGTGCGCGCAGCGAGCCCAGGCGTACAGCCAGCTGGTGGGCGTGATCCTTGTGCTGGCGGGCCTCCTGGCGCACGCGATCGAGGCTTTCGCGCAGGGTGTCGCGGCGGGCCATCAACTGCTCGCGCTGCTCGGTGTCCTGGGCCATCAGCTCCAGGGCCTCCTGCAGCAGCAGGCGGGCTTCGCCCAGCTGCTCATGCTCCACGGCGCGCTGTTCTTCCAGCTCGGTCAGCTCTTCCTGCAGGCGCCGGCGGCGCAGCTCGACCTGCTCGGCACGTGCGCGGCCAGCCGACAGGTTGGCCTTCAGCTCGCCATGCAGGCGGTTTTCTTCCTGGGTGCGACGGCGCAGTTGTTCACGCTGTTCTTCAAGGTCCAGCTGCTGCTCGCGCAGGGCCTGCAGTTGCTGTTCCAACTGCTCCAGCGCCGCTTCCTGCTCCAGTTGCTCCTGGCCCAGGCGCTCGATCTCCTGGCCACGCGCTAGCACGCCGCCTTCGGCTTCGCCGCCACGGCGCACCCGCAGGAAGTGTCGGCCAACCCAGTAGCCATCGCGGCTGACCAGGCTCTGGCCTTCGCCGAGCGACGCGCGCTGCGCCAGCGCCTGGGCAAGGTCTGCCACGGGCTTGACCTGGCCCAGCCAGGGCGCCAGGTCGACACGGCCTTCGACCTTTTCCAACAGGCTCCCGGGCAGCGACGAGCCGGTACCGCTCGCCAGCAGCAAGCGCAACTCGCCCTGCTCCAGGCCGGCAAAATCCAGATTACTGAAGTCGTCCACCAGCACAGCCTGCAGGTCGGCGCCGAGCACGGTTTCTACCGCAAGCTCCCAGCCCGGCTCGACCCGCAACCCTTCAGCCAGCCGCGGCTGTTGCTCCAGGCCTTGGCCCTGGAGCCAGTCCGCAGCACCTGCACCCGGCTCCAGGGCGGCCTGCTGCAAGGCTTCGAGCGAGGCCAGGCGCCCGCCCAGGCGTTGCAGGTCGCCCTGCGCCTGCTGTTGGGCCTGGGTGGCCTGCTGCAGTTGTTCACGCGCGCCTTCCAGGCGCTCGACCACCTGCTCTTCCGACAACTGCAACTCTTCCAGCAACATTTCGCTGCTAGCCAGCTGCTCGGCCAGTTCGAGCATGGCCGCATCCTGCGGGTCGCTGCCCAGCAGCTCACGCTCCTCGCCCAGCTTGCGCTGGCGCTCGGCCTGGCGTTCCAGGCTGGCCTCCAGCTGTTGCAGGCGCGCCTGCTGCACTTCGGCCTGGCGGCGCGGCTCGGCGGAACGGCTGTTGAAGCTGTCCCACTGTTCCTGCCAACCGTGCATGCCCAGCTCGGCCTCTTCAAGGGCGGCAGTGGCTTCTTCGGCAGCGGCCAGGGTCATTTCCTGCTCGGGTTCGAGCATGGCCAGCTCTTCGCCCAAGGTAGCCAGCAGGGTACGGTCGTGGCCCAGGTGCGACTCGGTTTCCAGGCGCGTGCGCTCGGCTTCCTTGAAGTCATCCTGCAGCTGGCGCAGGCGCTGCTGGCCGTGCTGGATGCTCTGCTCGACCCGGGCGATGTCACCGGCCACCGAGTAGAAACGGCCCTGCACCTGGTTGAAGCGTTCGGACAATTCGTGATGGCCATCGCGCAGGCGCTCGATGCTGGCATCGGCATTGCGCTGCTCGGCCACCAGCGCCTCATGGGACACATCCTGGTCGCCGATCACCGCCTCGCGCTGGCGCACCCGGTCGTCCAGGTCGCGCCAGCGCAAGGCCGACAGGCGTGCCTTCAGCTGGCGTTCCTGGGCCTTGTATTCGCGGTACTTCTCGGCCGCCTGGGCCTGCCGGTGCAGGCGCTCCAGCTGGCGCTCCAGCTCTTCGCGCAGGTCGGTCAGGCGCGCCAGGTTTTCCTGGGTGCGGCGGATGCGGCTCTCGGTTTCACGGCGGCGTTCCTTGTACTTGGAAATGCCGGCGGCTTCCTCGATGAAGTTGCGCAGCTCCTCGGGCTTGGCCTCGATCAGCTTGGAGATCATGCCCTGTTCGATGATCGAGTAGCTGCGCGGCCCCAGGCCGGTACCGAGGAAGATGTCGGTGATATCGCGCCGGCGGCACTTGGTGCCGTTGAGGTAGTAGCTGTTCTGCCCGTCGCGGGTGACCTTGCGGCGGATCGAGATCTCGGCGTAGGCGGCATATTCGCCGACCAGGGTGGTTTCGCTGTTGTCGAACACCAGCTCGATGCTGGCCTGGCTGACCGGCTTGCGGCCACTGGAGCCGTTGAAGATGACATCGGTCATCGACTCGCCGCGCAGGTTCTTCGCCGAACTCTCGCCCATCACCCAGCGCACGGCATCGATGATGTTGGATTTGCCACAGCCGTTGGGGCCGACCACGGCCGCCATGTTGCTGGGAAAGTTGACCGTGGTCGGGTCGACGAACGACTTGAACCCGGCCAGGCGAATGCACTTCAGGCGCATCGGTCAGCCTCGGGCCAACGCCGCCAGCACCAGTTCGCAGCTGCGCTGGCCATAGGCGGTGAGCACCTCGCGAATGCGCGGCAGATCACGGGCGATCACGGCGTCGAGCAGGCGGGCGAACAGGTCCAGGTAATCGATCATGTTGGCCTGGCGCTGGTCCAGCGACAGGTAGTAGGCACGGCTCATCGCCGGCTGCAGGTTTTCCACGGTTTCCTGCAGGAACGGGTTGTCGGCGAACGGATAGGCCGCCCGCATGACCGCGAAGCTGTCGGCGACGAAGGCCTTGATGTCCAGCTGGTCATGGGCCCGCTGCAGGCGCTGCTGGATCTCCAGGAACGGGCGCAGGTCGGCATCGGTGCGCCATTTTTGCGCAACCGCGTTACCCAGCAGGATGTAGAACTCACCCATCAGTGCGCACAGGCTGCGCACACTGCGCTCGTCGAGTTCGGTCACATGGGCACCCCGGCGCGGCAGGATCGCCACCAGGTGGCGGCGTTCGAGGATCAGCAGCGCCTCGCGCACCGAGCCGCGGCTGACGTTGAGAGCCTGGGTGACCTTCTGCTCCTGGATACGCTCGCCTGGCGCCAGCTCGCCGCGGATGATGCGTTCGGCCAGGTAATCGGCAATCTGCTCGGAGAGGCTGTCCGGGGCCTTGAACGTCATGGTTTTCCTTCAAAATCATTGAACTGGGCACAAGAAGCGGATTGTAGCGTACTTGGCCGGTAATCGCGCAGAGGGGCCTGGCGGTTTATTTGACCTGCAAGGCATCCAGGCGCCCGGCGCGATCTATGCTTGAAATATGGGCAATGTGTGCGGCCGGGCTCGGACATGAGCAATTTCTTGACCTTTGAGTCAGAAAAATATTGACCAGCTGGACAGCTCTTGCTTAGAGTCCGCCCAACAACAATAAAACCATTGCGAGGCCATCCCCGTGATCCAGTTTCTCGTCAACCAGGAGCTGCGTAGTGAGCATGCCCTGGACCCGAACATGACGGTGCTGCAGTACCTGCGCGAGCACCTGGGCAAACCTGGCACCAAGGAGGGCTGCGCCAGTGGTGACTGCGGCGCCTGCACCGTGGTGGTCGGCGAACTGACCCAGGACGACCAGGGCAACGACAGCCTGCGCTACCGCAGCCTCAACTCGTGCCTGACCTTCGTTTCGTCGCTGCACGGCAAGCAACTGATCAGCGTCGAAGGCCTCAAGCACCAAGGCCAGCTGCACAGCGTGCAACAGGCCATGGCCGATTGCCATGGCTCGCAGTGCGGCTTCTGCACCCCCGGCTTCGTCATGTCGCTGTTCGCCCTGCAGAAGAACAGCAGCGGCCCCGACCTGCACCAGGCCCAGGAAGCCCTGGCCGGCAACCTGTGCCGCTGCACCGGCTACCGGCCGATCCTCGACGCCGCCGAGCAGAGCTGCCGCCAGCCTTGCCGCGACCAGTTCGATGCCCAGCAGGCACAGACCATCAGCCGCCTCAAGGCCATTGCGCCAACCCAGACCGGCGAACTGAACAGCGGCGACAAGCGCTGCCTGGTACCACTGACCGTGGCCGACCTGGCCGACCTGTACAGCTCGCACCCCGAAGCGCGGCTGCTGGCCGGCGGTACCGACCTGGCCCTGGAAGTCACCCAGTTTCACAAGACCTTGCCGGTGATGATCTACGTCGGCCATGTGGCCGAGCTCAAGCGCATCGAGAAAACCGCCAGCCACCTGGAAATCGGCGCCGCCACCCCGCTCACCGACTGCTACGGCGCACTGAACGAGGAATACCCGGACTTCGGCGCCCTGCTGCACCGCTTCGCTTCGCTGCAGATCCGCAACCAGGGCACCCTGGGCGGCAATATCGGCAACGCTTCGCCAATCGGCGACTCGCCACCCCTGCTGATTGCCCTGGATGCGCAGATCGTCCTGCGCCAGGGCGAGCGCCAGCGGGTGATGCCACTGGAAGACTACTTCATCGACTACCGCATCACTGCCCGCCAGGACAGCGAGTTCATCGAGAAGATCATCGTGCCGCGCGCCACCGGCGATTGGGCGTTCCGCGCCTATAAAGTGTCCAAGCGCCTGGACGATGACATTTCCGCCGTGTGCGGCGCCTTCAACCTGAGCATCGAAGACGGCGTGGTCAGCGGTGTGCGTATCGCCTTCGGCGGCATGGCGGCGATCCCCAAACGGGCCCTCGCCTGCGAAGCGGCGTTGCGCGGCAAGCCGTGGAACCAGGCTGCCATCGAGCGCGCCTGCCAGGCCCTGGCGGAAGACTTCACCCCGCTCAGCGACTTCCGCGCCAGCAAGGAATACCGCCTGCTGACCGCGCAGAACCTGCTGCGCAAGTACTTCATCGAACAGCAAACGCCGTACATCGAAACCCGGGTGACCGCTTATGTCTAACCATCACGTAGCCAAGAGCCAGGCCGAGATGGCCGAACTGTTCAGCCAGGACCTGACCACCGGGGTCGGCCGCAGCGTCAAGCACGACAGCGCCGACAAGCATGTGTCCGGCGAGGCGGTGTACATCGACGACCGCCTGGAATTTCCCAACCAGCTGCACGTCTATGCACGCACCGCCGACCGCGCCCACGCGCGCATCCTGCGCATCGACACCACGCCGTGCTATGCCTTCGAGGGCGTGCGCATCGCTATCACCCACGAAGACATCCCCGGCCTCAAGGACATCGGCCCGGTGGTCGCCGGCGATCCGCTGCTGGCCATCGACAAGGTCGAGTTCTTCGGCCAGCCGGTGCTCGCCGTGGCCGCCCGCGACCTCGATACCGCACGCCGTGCGGCCATGGCCGCCATCGTCGAGTATGAAGACCTGGAGCCGGTGCTGGATGTGGTCGAAGCATTGCGCAAGAAGCACTTCGTGCTCGACAGCCACACCCACCAGCGTGGCGATTCCGCTGCTGCCCTGGCCAGTGCCCCGCACCGCATCCAGGGCACCCTGCACATCGGTGGCCAGGAGCACTTCTACCTGGAAACGCAGGTTTCCTCGGTGATGCCCACCGAAGATGGCGGCATGATCGTCTACTGCTCCACGCAAAACCCCACCGAAGTGCAAAAGCTGGTCGCCGAAGTACTCGACGTGCCAATGAACAAGGTGGTGCTGGACATGCGCCGCATGGGTGGCGGTTTTGGCGGCAAGGAAACCCAGGCCGCCAGCCCGGCGTGCCTGTGCGCCGTGGTCGCGCGCCTGACCGGCCAGCCCACCAAGATGCGCCTGCCACGGGTCGAAGACATGACCATGACCGGCAAGCGCCACCCGTTCTACGTCGAGTACGACGTGGGCTTCGACGACGACGGGCGCCTGCACGGCATCAACTTCGATCTGGCCGGCAACTGCGGCTACTCGCCCGACCTGTCCGGTTCGATCGTCGACCGCGCCATGTTCCACTCCGACAACGCCTACTACCTGGGCGATGCCACCGTGCACGGCCACCGCTGCAAGACCAACACCGCCTCCAACACCGCATACCGCGGCTTCGGCGGCCCGCAGGGGATGGTCGCCATCGAGCAGGTGATGGACCACATCGCCCGCCACCTGGGCCGCGACCCGCTGGCGGTGCGCAAGGCCAACTACTACGGCAAGACCGAGCGCAACGTCACCCACTACTACCAGACCGTCGAGCACAACATGCTCGAAGAGATGACCGCCGAACTGGAAGCCAGCAGCGACTACGCCGAGCGCCGCGAGTCGATCCGCCGCTTCAACGCCAACAGCCCGATCCTGAAGAAGGGCCTGGCGCTGACCCCGGTCAAGTTCGGTATTTCGTTCACCGCCACCTTCCTCAACCAGGCCGGTGCGCTGATCCATATCTACACCGACGGCAGCATCCACCTGAACCATGGCGGCACCGAGATGGGCCAGGGCCTGAACACCAAGGTGGCACAGGTGGTGGCACAGATCTTCCAGGTCGATTTCAGCCGTATCCAGATCACCGCCACCAACACCGACAAGGTGCCCAACACCTCGCCGACCGCAGCCTCCAGTGGTGCCGACCTGAACGGCAAGGCGGCGCAGAACGCTGCCGAAATCCTCAAGAAGCGCCTGACCGAGTTCGCCGCGCGGCACTACCAGGTGACCGAGGAAGACGTCGAGTTCCGCAACGGCCATGTGCGCGTGCGCGACCAGATCGTCAGCTTCGAGCAGCTGGTGCAGCAGGCCTACTTCGCCCAGGTGTCACTGTCCAGCACCGGCTTCTACCGTACGCCGAAGATCTACTACGACCGCAGCCAGGCACGTGGCCGGCCGTTCTACTACTTCGCCTTCGGCGCCGCCTGCGTGGAAGTGGTGGTCGACACCCTGACCGGCGAGTACAAGATGCTGCGTGCCGACATCCTGCACGATGTGGGTGATTCGCTGAACCCGGCCATCGACATCGGCCAGGTGGAAGGCGGCTTCATCCAGGGCATGGGCTGGCTGACCACCGAAGAGCTGGTGTGGAACGCCAAGGGCAAGCTGATGACCAACGGCCCGGCCAGCTACAAGATCCCGGCAGTGGCCGACATGCCGCTGGATTTGCGGGTAAAGCTGGTGGAGAACCGCAAGAACCCGGAAGACACCGTGTTCCACTCCAAGGCCGTGGGCGAGCCGCCGTTCATGCTCGGCATCGCTGCCTGGTGCGCGATCAAGGACGCCGTGGCCAGCATCGCCGACTACCGCGTGCAGCCACAGGTGGATGCGCCGGCGACGCCGGAGCGGGTGTTGTGGGGTTGCGAGCAGATGCGCAATGCCGTGGCTGCAGCGCAACCTGCCGAGCCGGAGCTGGAAACCGTCACCCAGTAACACCGCCGCTCCGCTTTTTGTAGGAGCGGCCTTGTGTCGCGAAAGGGCCGCGCAGCGGCCCCAAAACTTGTACAGCAACATGGATTTCTGGGGCTGCTGCGCAGCCCTTTCGCGACACAAGGCCGCTCCTACACAAAGCGGACCGCGTTGTTCTGAAGAGGAATTGCATCATGCACCAATGGATCAACGCCCTCGCCGACCACCAGTCCCGTGGCGAAGCCTGCGTGCTGGTTACCATCATCGAGGAACGCGGCTCGACCCCGCGCAATGCCGGCTCGAAAATGGTCGTCAGCGCCAGCGGCCTGTTCGACACCATCGGCGGCGGCCACCTGGAATACAAGGCCCTGCACATCGCCCGGCAGATGCTCGAAGAGCACCGCACTACCCCGCACCTGGAGCGCTTCAGCCTCGGTGCCAGCCTTGGCCAGTGCTGCGGCGGCGTCACGGTGCTGCTGTTCGAACCCATGGCCGCGGTGCAGGCGCAGATCGCGGTGTTCGGCGCGGGCCATGTCGGCCGGGCTCTGGTACCCTTGCTCGCCGCGCTGCCCTGCCGGGTGCGCTGGATCGATTCGCGCGAGCAGGAATTCCCTGCCCTGATCCCCGACGGGGTGACCAAGGTGGTCAGCGAGGAGCCGGTCGACGAAGTGGCAGACCTGCCGCCAGGCTGCTACTGCATCGTCATGACCCACAACCACCAGCTCGACCTGGAACTGACCGCCGCCATTCTCAAGCGCAACGACTTCACCTGGTTCGGCCTGATCGGCTCGAAGACCAAACGGGTCAAGTTCGAGCACCGCCTGCGCGAGCGCGGCTACGACGATGCCGTGATGGCGCGCATGCGCTGCCCGATGGGCCTGGCCGAGGTCAAGGGCAAGCTGCCCATAGAGATTGCCGTGTCCATCGCCGGTGAAATCATCGCCACCTACAACGCCTGCTTCGGCCAGCACGATGCTGCCGCCAATGCCGGCCCCATTGCCCAGTTGCTGCCGCCTTCCCGGCGCAGCCAAGCCATTTGACGAGTGAGTTATGACCGTTACCCGCAAAGCCTACCGTGCCGCCATCCTGCACAGCATCGCCGACCCGGCCGAGGTGGGCCTGGAGGCTTCCCATGAATACTTCGAGGACGGCCTGCTGGTAGTCGACGACGGCCGCATCCGCGCCGTAGGCCACGCCGCCGAACTGTTGCCGACCCTGGACGCCGATATCCCGGTCGAGCACTACCAAGACGCACTGATCACCCCGGGCTTCATCGACACCCACATCCACTTCCCGCAGACCGGCATGATCGGCTCCTACGGCGAACAGCTGCTGGACTGGCTGAACACCTACACCTTCCCCTGCGAAAAGCAGTTCGCCGACAAGGGCCACGCCGACCAGGTGGCGAAGATCTTCCTCAAGGAACTGCTGCGCAACGGCACCACCACCGCCCTGGTGTTCGGCAGCGTGCACCCGGAATCGGTCAATGCCCTGTTCGAGGAAGCCGAGCGCCTGGACCTGCGCCTGATCGCCGGCAAGGTGATGATGGACCGCAACGCCCCGGACTACCTGACCGACACCGCCGAGTCCGGCTATGCCGAAAGCAAGGCACTGATCGAGCGCTGGCATGGCAAGGGCCGCCTGCATTATGCAGTCACCCCGCGCTTCGCCCCGACCAGTACGCCTGAGCAGCTGACGCTGGCAGGCCAACTGCTCAAGGAGCACCCGGGCGTGTACATGCACACGCACCTGTCGGAAAACCTCAAGGAAATCGATTGGGTCAAGTCGCTGTTCCCCGAGCAGAAGGGTTACCTGGACGTATACGACCACTTCGAGTTGCTGGGCGAACGCTCGGTATTCGCCCATGGCGTGCACCTGTGCGATGACGAATGCCAGCGCCTGGCCGAAACCGGCTCGGCCGTGGCCTTCTGCCCCACCTCCAACCTGTTCCTCGGCAGCGGCCTGTTCAACCTGCCCCAGGCCGAGCGCTTCAAGGTCAATGTGGGCCTGGGCACCGACGTTGGCGCCGGCACCAGCTTCTCGCTGCTCAACACCCTCAACGAAGCGTACAAGGTGATGCAGCTGCAGGGCGCGCGCCTGCACCCGTACAAGTCACTGTACCTGGCCACCCTCGGCGGCGCCCGCGCGCTGCGCCTGGACGACCGCATCGGCAGCCTGCGCCCGGGCAACGATGCCGACTTCGTGGTACTGGACTACAAGGCAACGCCACTGCTGGACTACCGCATCCAGCAGTCCAACAGCATCGAGGAAACCCTGTTCGTGCTCACCACCCTCGGCGACGACCGCACCGTGCGCGAAACCTACGCCGCAGGGCGTTGCGTGCACCAGCGCTAAGGTTCTTTTGCCAGGCCCCGGTACAGTGCGCCGCCGATCGCAGCACCAATCAGCGGCGCCACCCAGAACAGCCACAGCTGTTGCAGGGCCCAGCCTCCGACGAACAAGGCCGGCCCCGTGCTGCGCGCGGGGTTGACCGAGGTATTGGTCACCGGGATCGAGATCAGGTGGATCAGGGTCAGGGCCAGGCCGATGGCGATCGGTGCAAAACCCGCTGGCGCCCGGGCGTCGGTGGCGCCCATGATCACCACCAGGAACATCGCCGTCATCACCACTTCACTGACAAAGCCCGCCCCGAGCGTGTAGCCGCCGGGCGAGTGGTCGGCGTAGCCGTTCGAAGCCAATCCCGCAGACAGCTCGAAACCTGCCTTACCGCTGGCAATCAGGTAGATCACACCCGCCGCCAGGATGGCGCCGATCACCTGGGCGATCACGTAGGGCAACAGCTCTTTGGCCGGGAAGCGCCCGCCCACCACCAGCCCGAACGACACGGCGGGGTTGAGGTGGCAGCCGGAGATATGGCCGATGGCGAAGGCCATGGTCAGCACGGTGAGGCCGAAGGCGAAGGCGACGCCGAGTACACCGATGCCGATGGGGGAACTGGCGGCGAGTACCGCACTGCCACAGCCGCCAAGCACCAGCCAGAAGGTGCCGAGCAGCTCGGCGCCCATGCGTTTACCGAGGGACATGCTCATGAGTCCATTCCTCAAGAAGTTGAACGCAACGAATGCGCAAGCCCAACTGCTTGATGAAGGTTTGCTCACAAGAATTTAGCAGACCTTTGATCAATGACCAGAAATGGCCGTGCTTCTTGTGGGAGCGGGTTTACCCGCGAAGAAGGCGACACCATGTATGGCACCGGCTGCGCCGGTGTTCGCGGGTGAACCCGCTCCCACAACGGCGCATTACGTTCACCTAGGCAAACGATCAACCCTTGATCGATACCTTGGGCTTTTTCAACAGATGCGAGAACACCGCATGCAGATCGTCCGAGGCACTCTCCTCGTCCAGGTTCAGCTTGCTGTCGATGTGGTCCATGTGGTGCATCATCAGGCTCACCGCCTGCTCGGCATCGCGCGCCTCGATGGCATCGATCAGCTGCATGTGTTCGTCATACGAGCAATGCGAGCGGTTGCCGCTTTCGTACTGGGCAATGATCAGCGAGGTCTGCGACACCAGGCTGCGCTGGAAGCTGACCAACGGCGCATTACCTGCGGCCTCGGCCAGCTTGAGGTGGAATTCGCCGGAAAGACGAATGCCGGCACCGCGGTCACCACGGGAGAAGCTGTCGCGCTCCTCGCGCACCATCTGCCGCAGCTCGTTGAGCTGCTCGAGGGTAGCGTGCTGCACGGCCAGTTCGGTGATGGCCCGTTCGACCATGCGCCGGGAGAAGAACACCTGGCGGGCCTCTTCCACCGTCGGGCTGGCCACCACCGCGCCGCGGTTCGGCCGCAACAGCACCACGCTTTCGTGGGCCAGGCGCGACAAGGCGCGGCGGATGATGGTGCGGCTGACGCCGAAGATCTCGCCCAGCGCTTCCTCGCTCAACTTGGTGCCCGGTGCCAGACGCTGCTCGAGGATCGCCTCGAAAATATGCGCGTAGACGATGTCGTCCTGGGTACCACTGCGGCCAGCCTTGCCGGTACGCGCAGGTTTCTTCAGAGGTTGCAGCTGTTCGTTCATGGGCTCTCGAGGCACGAAGGAAAGTATGGCGCCATTGTACACAGGCTGAGCCGTTTCTGCAGGTGGCCTTTTACCTATATAGCCGTTGTACGACGCATTGCGCACACAAAACATAAAACATTATTTGCATTCTTTGTACACAAAAGCATAATCCACCGAGCAACTTCTTGACCCATAAGTCAACAAACCGGTCAGACGTCTGCCTTCCCTCGCGGAGCCGCCAAGTGCATTGCTCAGGCCCCTGGCTCCATAACAACAAGAAAGACTTGAGGAGTACTCGCTGTGGAAAGCCGCAAATCCGAAGCCCCTACGCTGGATCTTGCCCCACCGCTCGAAACGAGCTGGCTGGAGCGGATTTTCAAACTCAAGCAACACGGCAGCACCGTCAGAACCGAAATGATCGCCGGGGTGACCACCTTCATCACCATGGCCTACATCATCTTCGTCAACCCCAACATCATGGCCGACGCCGGCATCGACCACGGTGCCGCCTTCGTCGCCACCTGCATCGCCGCCGCGCTGGGTTGCCTGCTGATGGGCCTGTACGCCAACTGGCCGGTAGGCCTGGCGCCGGGCATGGGGCTTAACGCCTTCTTCACCTACACGGTGGTCGGCACCATGGGCTACAACTGGGAAACGGCACTGGGCGCAGTATTCGTCTCGGGTGTGCTGTTCATGTTCCTGACCTTGTCGAAAGTGCGCGAATGGTTGCTCAACAGCATCCCGGTCAGCCTGCGCCATGCCATGGGGGCCGGCGTCGGATTGTTTCTCGGGCTGATCGGCCTGAAGACGGCAGGCATCATCGTCGACAGCCCGGCCACGCTGATCAAGCTGGGCTCGCTGCATGAACCGGGGCCGCTGCTGGCGGCGGTGTGCTTCCTGCTGATCGCCATCCTCAGCTACAAGCGGGTGTTCGGGGCGATCCTGATCAGCATCATCGGTGTCACCCTGGCCGGCTGGGGCCTGGGCCTGGTGAAATTCGGCGGGGTGATGTCGATGCCGCCAAGCCTGGCACCGACCTGGATGGCCATGGATGTGGCTGGCGTGTTCAACGTCAGCATGATCAGCGTGGTGCTGGCGTTCCTGTTCGTGCACATGTTCGACACCGCCGGCACCCTGATGGGCGTGGCGCAGCGGGCCAACCTGGTGGCGCCGGACGGGCGTATCGAGAACCTGTCGAAGGCGCTGAAGGCTGACAGTGCTTCAAGTGTGTTCGGCGCCGTGGTCGGCGTGCCGCCGGTGACCAGCTATGTGGAAAGTGCTGCCGGCGTGGCCGCAGGTGGTCGTACCGGCCTGACTGCCGTGGTGGTCGGCCTGCTGTTCATCGCGGCGATGTTCTTCGCTCCGCTGGCCGGGATGATTCCGGCCTATGCCACCGCCGGTGCGCTGATCTACGTGGCGATGCTGATGATGGGCAGCATGGCGCATATCCACTGGGACGAGGCCACCGACAGCATTCCGGCGATCGTCACGGTGATCATGATGCCGCTGACTTTCTCGGTCGCCGACGGTATTGCCCTGGGCTTCATCAGCTATGTGGCATTGAAAGCAGGTACTGGCAAATACAAGGAAATCTCCGCCAGCCTGTGGGTGCTGTGCGCGATCTTCATTGCCAAGTTCGTGTTCCTCTGAACCCTGCTGCACCAACCAAGGGCGCCTCGGCGCCCTTTCTTTATTTGGCCGGCATCAATCTGCTGACCTGCACTGGCCTTTGTAGGAGCGGCCTTGTGTCGCGAAAGGGCTGCGGAGCAGCCCCGGCAATTTGTGCGTCTGCGCTGAAACCCTGGGGCTGCTTTGCAGCCCTTTCGCGCCACAAGGCCGCTCCTACAAGGGCCAGTGCTACCGATCAGATGGCAGCTGGCTTGCCGGCGACAAACAGCAGACGAAAAAAAGCCCGCCAGTGTGAGAGCGGGCCAAAGGACCTACGAAGATTCTTCTAGCGACCAACTAGCTTCCACGATAGGTCGAATAGCTGTACGGCGAGATCAGCAGCGGCACGTGGTAGTGCTCCTGCTGCTCGTCGATGCCAAAGCGCAGCACGACAACATCCAGGAACGCCTGGGCCGGCAGCTGTACACCGCGAGCGCGGTAGTAGTCGCCAGCGCTGAACTGCAGCTGGTAGACGCCGGTACGGTAGTCGTCACCCTGCAGCAGCGGCGCGTCGACACGGCCATCGCTGTTGGTCAGGGCGGTGTTCACCAGCTCCAGCTGCTGGCCTTCGACACGGTACAGCTCGACCTTGATCGAGCTGCCCGGGCAGCCATGCGCGGCATCCAGTACGTGTGTGGTCAAACGTCCCATTGCTTGTCGCCTCTTGATCAATCTGTGGGCAAAAAATACACGGCCATCATCACGCCAAAGGGCCTGAGATGTGCGGGAATGACGCCATTAAGACATTCCATCGCCAAATTGTACACAATTTTTTGAGCCCTTCTGTCGTACCTGCCGTTTCTTGCCCATAAACGACCCATCGGTCGCAAATACAGGCGCCGTAAAGACGCCAACGTCATTAGCTGACCAATCAGGCAGGTTTCTTGCACTGTTTTTCCAGGTCGCTGCGAGGCGACAAAAGGGAAGAAATGCGGAAAAACAGGCTTACAAAAGATTTCAGAAGTTGTATACAATCAGCCCATCCGGTGGTGCGACATACCGACGCGGCCCGCCCACCCCCCGCACTAACGCACAAGAAGGAAGACTGCAGTGAGCGCTGACTACCCTCGCGACCTGATCGGTTACGGCAACAACCCTCCTCACCCGCAATGGCCGGGCAACGCTCGCATCGCGCTGTCTTTCGTCCTCAACTACGAGGAAGGTGGCGAACGCAACATCCTGCACGGCGACAAGGAGTCCGAAGCATTCCTCTCGGAAATGGTCGCCGCCCAGCCACTGCAGGGCGTGCGCAACATGAGCATGGAATCGCTGTACGAATACGGCAGCCGCGCCGGCGTATGGCGCCTGCTGAAGCTGTTCAAGGACAGCGGCGTGCCACTGACCATCTTCGCCGTGGCCATGGCCGCCCAGCGCCACCCCGACGTGATCCGCGCCATGGCCCAGGCCGGCCATGAAATCTGCAGCCACGGCTACCGCTGGATCGACTACCAGTACATGGACGAGGCCCAGGAGCGCGAGCACATGCTCGAAGCCATCCGCATCCTCACCGAAATCACCGGCGAGCGCCCGCTGGGCTGGTACACCGGCCGCACCGGCCCGAACACCCGTCGCCTGGTGATGGAGGAAGGTGGCTTCCTGTACGACAGCGACACCTATGACGACGACCTGCCCTACTGGGAGCCGAACAACTCTACCGGCAAGCCGCACCTGGTGATCCCCTACACCCTCGATACCAACGACATGCGCTTCACCCAGGTACAGGGCTTCAACTGCGGCGAGCAGTTCTTCCAGTACCTGAAGGACGCCTTCGATGTGCTGTACGCCGAAGGCGCCGAAGCACCGAAAATGCTGTCCATCGGCCTGCACTGCCGCCTGGTCGGCCGCCCGGCACGCCTTGCCGCACTGAAGCGCTTCGTCGACTACGCAAAAAGCCATGACCAGGTCTGGTTCGCCCGTCGCGTGGACATCGCCCGCCACTGGCACGCCACCCACCCGTACAAGAAAGAGAACGCCTGATGACCGCCTTCAACACCCTCAAGCCATCCGCCCTGGGCCGTGACGCCTTCGTCAAGGCATTCGCCGACATCTACGAGCACTCGCCGTGGGTAGCCGAAAAAGCCTATGACCTGGGCCAACTGGGCGAGCTGGACGAGATCGAGGCGCTGCACCAGCGCATGAGCGACATCCTGCTCAGCGCCAACCACGCCGACCAGCTGGCGCTGATCAACGCTCACCCGGACCTGGCCGGCAAGGCCGCCATCCAGGGCGAGCTGACCGAATCGAGCACCAACGAGCAGGCCGGCGCCGGTATTCACCAGTGCACCGCCGAAGAGTTCGCCCGTTTCACCGAGCTGAACGACGCCTACAAGGCCAAGTTCCAGTTCCCGTTCATCATGGCGGTTAAAGGCAGCAACCGGCACCAGATCCTCGCCTCCTTCGAAAAACGCATCCACAACGATGCCGATGCCGAATTCAAGGAAGCCCTGGCGCAGATCAACCTGATCGCCCTGTTCCGCCTGCTGCAGCTGTAAAGCCGCGGCAACGCTTGAGCCTTATCCAGAACAACGAACATAGAAGAGATATCCGCATGCGCACCCTGATGATCGAGCCCCTGACCAAAGAAGCCTTCGCCCCTTTCGGAGACGTGATCGAAACCGACGGCAGCGACCACTTCATGATCAACAACGGCTCGACCATGCGCTTCCACAAGCTCGCCACGGTCGAAACCGCCGAGCCTGAAGACAAGGCGATCATCAGCATCTTCCGCGCCGACGCGCTGGACATGCCGCTGACCGTGCGCATGCTGGAACGCCATCCGCTGGGCAGCCAGGCTTTCATCCCGCTGCTCGGCAACCCCTTTCTGATCGTGGTCGCGCCAGTTGGCGATGCACCTGTATCAGGTTTGGTCCGAGCCTTCCGCAGTAATGGCAGGCAGGGCGTCAATTACCATCGCGGCGTCTGGCACCACCCGGTGCTGACGATCGAAAAGCGGGATGACTTCCTGGTGGTTGATCGCAGTGGTTCCGGTAACAACTGCGACGAGCATTACTTCACCGAGGAACAGATGCTGGTCCTCAATCCCCACCAATAAGAAAAGGTCGGTCATTCAAGGGCAATGCCCGAGCGGGTGACCGGCAAGAGGTACATACTGTGGAAGCACACCTTCACGAATGGCTGAACCTGAGCATTCGCTGGGTTCACATGATCACCGGTGTCGCCTGGATCGGTGCATCGTTCTACTTCGTCTGGCTGGAGAACCACCTGAACCGAAGCAACCCGCGCGATGGGTTGTCGGGTGATCTCTGGGCAATTCACGGCGGTGGTATCTACCACCTGGAGAAATACAAGCTCGCACCCCCGAAAATGCCCGAGAACCTGCACTGGTTCAAATGGGAAGCCTACTTCACCTGGATGTCCGGTATCGCCCTGCTGTGCGTGGTGTTCTACTGGAACCCGACCCTGTATCTGCTGGCCCCTGGCAGCACCCTTAGCGGTGCCGAAGGCGTGGCCATCGGTATCGGCTCGCTGATCGCCGGCTGGTTCATCTACGACTTCCTGTGCGACTCGCCCCTGGGCAAGAAGCCAGCGCTGCTCGGTGCTGTACTGTTCGTGCTGATCATCGCCGCGTGCTGGGGCTTCAGCCTGGTGTTCAGCGGCCGTGGTGCGTACCTGCACACCGGCGCGATCATCGGCACCATCATGGTCGGCAACGTGTTCCGCATCATCATGCCGGCCCAGCGCCAGCTGGTGGCTGCGATCGAGAACAACCAGACCCCCGACCCGGTACTGCCGGCCAAAGGCCTGCTGCGCTCGCGCCACAACAACTACTTCACCCTGCCGGTGCTGTTCATCATGATCAGCAACCACTTCCCGAGCACCTACGGTAGCCAGTACAACTGGCTGATCCTGGCCGGTATCGCAGTAGCCGCGGTCCTGATCCGCCACTACTTCAACACCCGCCACGACAGCAACAAGTACGCCTGGACCCTGCCGGTCGGCGCCCTGGCGATGATCTGCCTGGCCTACGTCACCGGTCCGAAACCGATGGCCGTCAGCCCTGAGCAAGCCGCGGCGAAGGTCGAGTACCAGCCACTGCCTGCGACCGCTGTAGGTGGCAAGACCGCTGCCGAGCAACGCGCCGAGGACGCCGCCAAGGCTGCCGCAGCACCTGCCGCGCCGGCCGAAGCCCCTGCCCAGGCCACGGCCCAGGCTGGCGGCGAGAGCTTCGACAAGATCCACAATGTCATCCAGGAACGCTGCACCGTGTGCCACTCGTCCAAGCCGACCAGCCCACTGTTCAGCGCCGCCCCTGCCGGCGTGATGTTCGACACCCCGCAGCAGATCCAGGCCCAGGCCGCGCGCATCCAGGCGCAAGCGGTCGCCAGCCAGATCATGCCGCTGGGCAACATCACCCAGATGACCACCGAAGAGCGCAAGCTGGTCGGTGACTGGATCGCCAAAGGCGCCCCGGTCAACTGAAACACAATTGTCGGGATAACACCGCCCCCTGTGGGAGCGGGTTCACCCGCGAAGAGGCCGGCACCCCCGGCCTCTGTTTCAAGACATACGCAACAAGCAAGCATCGAGCGTTCAGCCTCAAGCGGGAACCTCAGGCTCTCTTAACCGGAAGCCTGCCGCCTGAGGCCGGCGCTTGGATCCGAGAATAAAAACAAAACTCGAGGTGCTGCATGTCCGAGTCACGCAAGGCGTACATCCCTGTTGCGCCGCCGCGCGAGCCCTTGCCCCTGTTCCAACTGATCCTGGTTGGCCTGCAACACGTTCTGCTGATGTACGGCGGCGCCATCGCCGTGCCATTGATCATCGGCCAGGCCGCCGGGTTGTCCCGTGAAGAAGTCGCTTTCCTGATCAACGCCGACCTGCTGGTCGCTGGCGTCGCTACCATCATCCAGTCCTTCGGTATCGGCCCGGTGGGCATCCGCATGCCGGTGATGATGGGTGCCAGCTTCGCTGCCGTCGGCAGCATGGTGGCCATGGCCGGCATGCCTGGCGTGGGCCTGCAGGGGATCTTCGGCGCGACCATCGCCGCCGGGTTCTTCGGCATGCTGATCGCGCCGTTCATGTCCAAGGTCGTACGCTTCTTCCCGCCACTGGTCACCGGCACGGTGATCACCTCGATTGGCCTGTCGCTGTTCCCGGTGGCAGTCAACTGGGCCGGTGGCGGCCACCAGGCAGATACCTTCGGCTCGCCGATCTACCTGCTGGTGGCCGGCCTGGTGCTGGCGGTGATCCTGCTGATCAACCGTTTCATGCGCGGTTTCTGGGTCAACGTGTCGGTGCTGGTGGGCATGGGCCTGGGCTACATCCTGGCCGGCTCCATCGGCATGGTCGACCTGTCGGGCCTGAACGACGCACCGTGGCTGCAAGTGGTGACCCCACTGCACTTCGGCATGCCGACCTTCAGCCTGGCACCGATCCTGTCCATGTGCCTGGTGGTGGTGATCATCTTCGTCGAGTCCACCGGCATGTTCCTGGCCCTGGGTAAGGTGACCGATCGTGAAGTTACCCCAGGGATGCTGCGCCGCGGCCTGCTGTGCGATGCAGGCGCGTCGTTCATCGCCGGCTTCTTCAACACCTTCACCCACTCTTCGTTCGCCCAGAACATCGGCCTGGTGCAGATGACCGGGGTGCGCTGCCGCTATGTCACCATCGTGGCCGGTGCACTGCTGATCCTGCTCAGCCTGCTGCCCAAGGCGGCCTTCCTGATTGCCTCGATCCCGCCTGCGGTACTGGGCGGCGCGTCCATCGCCATGTTCGGCATGGTCACCGCCACCGGGATCAAGATTCTCCAGGAGGCGGACATCGGCGACCGTCGCAACCAGCTGCTGGTTGCGGTGAGCGTCGGCTTCGGGTTGATCCCCGTGGTACGTCCGGAGTTCTTCGCCCAGATGCCCCAGTGGATGGAGCCCATCACCCACAGTGGCATCGCCATGGCCACGGTCAGTGCCCTGGTGTTGAACGTGCTGTTCAACATCCTTGGTGGTGCCGACCGCGCGGTGCACAACGAAGCCTGTCACCAGCATTGAGCAAGGGGGGCGGCGCACTGCCGCCCCGCCTCGAATTCGCCGTAAACGCTACACCGTCGGCCCGCCGGAATGGGCCGTCCGGGGCGCCTGCGCGCCAAAAAAACCCAACAAAAACAATAAGTCCGGGAACCACAACATGAAACGCATCACCTCGTCCCTCTTGCTGGGCAGCAGCCTGCTGGCCACCCTCCCCGCCCACGCTGGCGAATGGCTGCAGTGGCATGGCGAAAGCCTGACCTACCTGTACGGCAAGGATTTCAAGGTCAACCCACGCATCCAGCAGACGGTGACCTTCGAGCACGCCAACAAATGGAAGTACGGCGATACCTTCATGTTCGTCGACAAGGTCTTCTACAACGGCAAGCCCGACCCGGGCAAAGGCGTCACCTCCTACTACGGTGAGTTCAGCCCGCGCCTGTCGTTCGGCAAGATCTTCGACCAGAAGCTGGCGTTCGGCCCGATCAAGGATGTGCTGCTGGCCATGACCTACGAGCGTGGCGAGGGCGACAACGAGGCCTACCTGATCGGCCCCGGCTTCGACCTGGACATCCCCGGCTTCAACTACTTCACCCTCAACTTCTACCTGCGCAACACCGAAGGCAGCCGCCCCGGTGACAACGTCTGGCAGATCACCCCGGCCTTCTCGTACACCATTCCGGTGGGCAAGTCCGACATTCTGATCGACGGTTACATGGACTGGGTGGTCGACAACGACCAGACCCGCCGTGGTACCTACCACGCCAACCTGCAGTTCAACCCACAGGTCAAGTACGACCTGGGCAAAGCCCTGAACCTGGGCGCCAAGCAGCTGTACGTGGGCATCGAGTACAGCTACTGGAAGGACAAGTACGGCATCGACAGCCAAGGCAATATCGACAGTAACCAGAGCGTCACCAGTGCCCTGATCAAGGTGCACTTCTAGAAAGCTGACCAAACGCACAAGTTTGTACCACACTGCTCCAGGACGGAGCACTTGAGGCAAGGCGCGCAAGCCAGTAATCTGCGCGCCCCCTCGATCAGGGCAGAAGGGATTCTGCCTGCGTTTACTGACCGCTCAGTCAATGAATTCGGGCGGTTGGCCAACGTGTTGCCAGCCTGAAAGACCCTTTTCATCCGTTCAGAACGAAGTCGAGCAGGAAGGTTTTGCCAGCCCAGGAAAGTTGGCTCAACCCTTGCCAAACAGCTGTGGCCTATCGAAAAAAGCTGACTCAAAAGACAAAAAAGCGCCAACAACGAGCGCTGACAATAGATCAATCAAGGGAGCGACACTCGCAATGCGTACCATCAACAGCCTGATCCTCGCCGGCGGCCTGCTGGCCTGTGGCACCACCTTCGGCGGCGACCTGCTGCAATGGCAGAACAACAGCCTGACCTACCTGTGGGGCAAGAACTTCAAGGTCAACCCGTCGATCCAGCAAACCGTGACCTTCGAGCACGCTGATGGCTGGAAGTACGGCGATAACTTCATCTTTGTCGACAAGATCTTCTACCAGGGCCAGAAAGATGAGGGCAATGGCCCGAACACCTACTACGGCGAAATCAGCCCGCGCCTGTCGTTCGGCAAGATCTTCGACCAGAAGCTGGCCTTCGGCCCGGTCAAGGACGTGCTGCTGGCGATGACCTACGAGTTCGGCGAAGGTGATACCGAGTCGTACCTGATCGGCCCTGGCTTCGACCTGGACATCCCTGGCTTCGACTACTTCCAGCTGAACTTCTACAACCGCACCACCGACGGCAGCCGCGCCGGCGACAACGTGTGGCAGATCACCCCGGTGTGGTCGTACACCATTCCGGTCGGTTCGTCCGATGTGCTGATCGACGGTTTCATGGACTGGGTGGTGGACAACGACGAGAACCGCCGCGGCACCTACCAGGCCAACCTGCACTTCAATCCGCAGATCAAGTATGACCTGGGCAAAGCCTTGCACCTGGGCGAGAAGCAGCTGTATGTGGGTGTGGAGTACGACTACTGGAAGAACAAGTACGGCATCAAGGATTCCGATGCCTTCACCACCGACCAGAACACCATGAGCTTCCTGCTCAAGGTTCACTTCTGATCTGAGTATAGGGGCCGCCTTGCGGCCCATTCGCGGGTAAACCCGCTCCCACAGGGTCCGCACCGGATTCATGGCAGACGCTATACATGTGGGAGCGGGTTCACCCGCGAACCGGGGCAAAGCCCCGGCCATGCAACTCAGTTGGCCGGCCGAACCGCCCGCCACAGTTTCCCCGCAATGCCCACCACCGCCAGCACCACGGCACCGGCCACAACCCCGACACCGCCGTTCAGCAGCGCCACGGTCAACGCCCCGCCACGCCCTTCACTGAACGCCTCGATGGCGTGATGCAGCGGCCCGATGCCATGCACCAGGATCCCGCCACCGACCAGGAACATGGCCGCCGTGCCGATCACCGACAGGCTCTTCATCATGTATGGCGCGGCACGCAGAATGCCGTTACCCACCGCCCTGGCCAGGCGTGATGCCTTGCGGGTCATCCACAGCCCCAGGTCATCGAGCTTGACGATACCGCCCACCAGCCCGTACACGCCGATGGTCATGACTACCGCGATACCCGACAGCACGACGATCTGCTGGGTCAACGGCGAGTCGGCAACGATGCCCAGGGTGATGGCGATGATTTCCGCCGAAAGGATGAAGTCGGTACGTACCGCGCCCTTGATCTTGGCTTTCTCGAACGCCACCAGGTCGACATTGGCATCGGCCACCGCCTCCTTGAGCGCTTCATGCTCGGCGTCAGTCTCGGCCTTGCTGTGCAGGAACTTGTGCGCCAGCTTCTCGAAACCCTCGAAGCACAGGTAGGCGCCGCCCAGCATCAGCAACGGCGTCACCGCCCAGGGGATGAACGCACTGATCAGCAGCGCCGCCGGCACCAGGATGGCCTTGTTCACCATCGAGCCCTTGGCCACAGCCCACACCACCGGGATCTCGCGCTCGGCACGCACCCCGGTGACCTGCTGGGCATTCAGTGCCAGGTCATCGCCCAGCACGCCTGCGGTCTTTTTCGCCGCCACCTTGGTCATCACCGAGACGTCATCAAGCACCGTGGCGATGTCGTCGATCAGTACCAGTAGACTGCTTCCTGCCATGTTTGCCTGTATCCAGAAGAGTGAGTGCCCAGGATTCTAGCCCAAAGCCGCTGCCTTGAGCGCCCGTCGAGCCCGGTGCTACCATGCCCGATCCCTCTTAGAGGTGGCCAGACACGAGGAAGATCCCTGACCATGAGCACCATTCGCGAGCGCAACAAGGAACTGATCCTGCGCGCGGCCAGCGAGGAATTCGCCGACAAGGGCTTCGCCGCCACCAAGACCAGCGATATCGCGGCCAAGGCCGGCCTGCCCAAGCCGAACGTGTATTACTACTTCAAATCCAAGGACAACCTCTACCGCGAGGTCCTGGAAAGCATCATCGCGCCGATCATGCAGGCGTCGACCCCGTTCAATGCCGACGGTGACCCGAAGGAAGTGCTGAGTGCGTACATCCGCTCGAAGATCCGCATTTCCCGCGACCTGCCGCATGCGTCCAAGGTGTTCGCCAGCGAGATCATGCACGGTGCCCCGCACCTGTCGCCGAACCAGGTAGCGCAGCTGAACGAGCAGGCACGGCATAACATCGAGTGCATCCAGCGCTGGATCGACCGCGGGCAGATCGCCCATGTGGATGCGCATCACCTGATGTTCAGCATCTGGGCAGCGACCCAGACCTATGCCGATTTCGACTGGCAGATCTCTGCGGTGACCGGCAAGGCCAAGCTGGCCGACAGCGATTATGACGCGGCGGCGGAGACCATCATCCGCATGGTGCTCAAGGGCTGTGAGCCTGAGCTAGCCTGACAGGGCCAGTGGGGCTGCCTTGCAGCCCTTCGCGACACAAGGCCGCTCCTACAAGGGATCGCGTACTACCTGCGATCCCTTGTAGGAGCGGCCTTGTGTCGCGAAAGGGCCGCAAAGCGGCCCCAGCCATCTTCAGCCTTACGCCGCTACCCCGGCATCCGCCTTCAACCCCACCTCCTCGATCGCACTGATCGCGCACTGCTCGTCGATATCCGACGTATCCCCGCTGATCCCTACCGCACCCAGCACCTTGCCATCCTGATCACGCACCAGCACGCCACCCGGCGCCGGCACCACCGGCCGCTCGCCCAACCCGTTCAGCGCGGCAAAAAATGCCGGCCGCTGCTGCGCGTCCAGCGCCAGCAGGCGCGAGCCCTTGCCCAGGGCAATCGCGCCCCAGGCCTTGCCGGTGGCCACCTCCGGCCGGATCAGGCTGGCGCCATCCTCGCGTTGTAGCGCCAGCAAGTGGCCGCCGGCATCCAGCACCGCCACGGTCAGTGGCGCGGCATTGATCTTGCGGCCCGCCGCCAGCGCGGCATTCACCAGGCTGACCGCGACTTTCAGGTTCAAAGCGTTCATGGAAAGGTCCTCTTCTTGTTGTGAGAAGCCCTGAGGGCAGTTGAAAACCGATAGAACAAATAGAACACAACGAAAGATGTTTTTGTATACAATATTTTGAAACGATCGTATGCGATGGCGCAAACCTCCGTTTTCACGGGCGCTCGAACGAAAGCGACGTCCGCCGACGAAAACCCGTTGACCTAAGCGGCCAGCCGTGAATACACTCTGGCACAAAGCAAGTTGTATACAATTACAAAATCGATGAGGCACAAACCATGAGCAAAATGAGAGCAATCGATGCAGCCGTTCTGGTCATGCGCCGTGAAGGTGTAGATACCGCGTTCGGCATCCCGGGGGCTGCCATCAACCCGTTGTACTCGGCCCTGAAGAAAGTCGGTGGCATCGATCACGTCCTCGCTCGTCACGTCGAAGGCGCCTCGCACATGGCCGAGGGTTACACCCGTGCCAACCCGGGCAACATCGGCGTGTGCATCGGCACCTCCGGCCCAGCCGGCACCGACATGGTCACCGGCCTGTACAGTGCCTCCGCCGACTCCATCCCGATCCTCTGCATCACCGGCCAGGCCCCACGTGCCCGCCTGCACAAGGAAGACTTCCAGGCTGTCGACATCACCAACATCGTCAAGCCGGTCACCAAGTGGGCCACCACCGTTCTGGAGCCAGGCCAGGTGCCTTACGCCTTCCAGAAGGCCTTCTATGAAATGCGCACCGGCCGCCCAGGCCCGGTACTGATCGACCTGCCGTTCGACGTGCAGATGGCCGAAATCGAATTCGACATCGACGCCTACGAACCGCTGCCAGTGCACAAGCCGTCCGCCACCCGCGTACAGGCCGAAAAAGCCCTGGCCCTGCTCAATGACGCCGAGCGCCCGCTGCTGGTAGCCGGTGGCGGCATCATCAACGCCGACGCCAGCGACAAGCTGGTCGAGTTCGCCGAACTGACCGGTGTACCGGTAATCCCGACCCTGATGGGCTGGGGCACCATCCCGGACGACCACGCACAGATGGTCGGCATGGTCGGCCTGCAGACTTCGCACCGCTACGGCAACGCCACCCTGCTGAAATCCGACCTGGTGTTCGGTATCGGTAACCGCTGGGCCAACCGCCACACCGGTTCCGTCGACGTCTACACCGAAGGCCGCAAGTTCGTGCACGTGGACATCGAGCCGACCCAGATCGGCCGCGTGTTCACCCCGGACCTGGGTATCGTTTCCGACGCCGGCAAGGCACTGGACGTATTCCTCGAAGTGGCCCGCGAGTGGAAAGCCGCTGGCAAGCTGAAGTGCCGCAAGGCCTGGCTGGAAGACTGCCAGGAGCGCAAGGCAACCCTGCAGCGCAAGACCCACTTCGACAACGTGCCGGTCAAGCCGCAGCGCGTCTACGAAGAAATGAACCAGGTATTCGGCAAGGACACCTGCTACGTCAGCACCATCGGTCTGTCGCAGATCGCCGGCGCGCAGTTCCTGCACGTGTACAAGCCACGCCACTGGATCAACTGCGGCCAGGCCGGCCCGCTGGGCTGGACCATCCCTGCCGCCCTCGGTGTGGTCAAGGCCGATCCGAAACGCAAGGTGGTCGCGCTGTCGGGTGACTACGACTTCCAGTTCATGATCGAAGAGCTGGCGGTGGGCGCACAGTTCAACCTGCCGTACGTGCACGTACTGGTGAACAACGCCTACCTGGGCCTGATCCGTCAGGCGCAACGTGGCTTCGACATGGATTACTGTGTACAACTGGCGTTCGAGAACATCAACTCGACCGACGCCGCCACCTACGGTGTCGACCATGTCGCCGTGGTCGAAGGCCTGGGCTGCAAGGCCATCCGTGTATTCGAGCCGGCCGAGATCGCCCCTGCCCTGCTCAAGGCACAGAAGATGGCCGAAGAGTTCCGCGTGCCGGTGGTGGTCGAGGTGATTCTCGAACGTGTGACCAACATTTCCATGGGCACCGAGATCAACGCGGTCAACGAGTTCGAAGACCTGGCCCTGGTCGGCAACGACGCGCCAACCGCCATCTCGCTGCTGGACTGATCGCCTGACGCCCCCGTGCCGGCCCCTACCTGAGGGCGCCGGGGGCCTTCATCGCAAGGAGACACAACATGCCTCGCTTCGCTGCCAACCTGTCCATGCTGTTCACCGAACAGGACTTCCTGGCCCGCTTCAAGGCTGCCGCCGATGCTGGTTTCAGCGGCGTCGAATACCTCTTCCCGTACGACTTCAGCGCTGCCGAGATCAAGCAGCAGCTGGACGCCAACGGCCTGACCCAGGTGCTGTTCAACCTGCCGGCGGGCGATTGGGCCAAGGGTGAGCGCGGTATCACCTGCCACCCTGACCGCGTCGAGGAATTCCGCGCCGGTGTCGACAAGGCCATCGAATACGCCAAGGTGCTGGGCAACACCCAGGTCAACGCCCTGGCCGGCATTCGCCCACAAGGCCCGGACTGCGCCACCGTGCGCAAGACCTTCGTGGAAAACCTGCGCTACGCCGCCGACAAGCTGAAAGCCGCCGGGATCCGCCTGGTCATGGAAATGATCAACACCCGCGACATCCCCGGCTTCTACCTGAACACCACCAAGCAAGCGCTTGAAATCCAGGCCGAGGTTGGCAGCGACAACCTGTTCCTGCAGTACGACATCTACCACATGCAGATCATGGAAGGTGACCTGGCTCGTACCATGGAAGCCAACCTGAAACTGATCAACCACATCCAGCTGGCCGACAACCCCGGCCGCAACGAGCCAGGCACCGGCGAGATCAACTACCGCTTCCTGTTCGAGCACCTGGACCGCATCGGCTACCAGGGCTGGGTGGGCGCGGAGTACAAGCCGCTGACCACCACCGAAGCGGGCCTGGGCTGGCTGAAGACCCATAACGCAATCTAAGGCTGATCGGGGTCCCGTGACACATGCCTGACCCTGTGGGAGCGGGTTCACCCGCGAATGCGATGCTGGCTTCACTGCCGCTTTCGCGGGTAAACCCGCTCCCACAGAGTTTTGTGTCCAACAAGGGGGCCTGTGCAGCCTGCTCCATCGAGATTCAACAAATACAACGAGGTAATCTCTCATGGCTAAAATCGGTTTCATCGGCACCGGCATCATGGGCAAGCCCATGGCTCAGAACCTGCAGAAAGCAGGTCACAGCATCTTCGTCTCCACCCACCACGACGCTGCCCCGGCCGACCTGATCGCCGCCGGTGCCGTGGCCCTGGCCAACCCGAAGGAAGTTGCCCAGGAAGCCGAGTTCATCATCGTCATGGTCCCCGACACCCCGCAGGTCGAGAGCGTCCTGTTCGGTGACAACGGCGTGGCCGAAGGCGTGGGCCCGAACAAGGTCGTGATCGACATGAGCTCGATCTCCCCTACCGCTACCAAAGCCTTCGCCGAGAAGATCAAGGCCACTGGCGCTGCCTACCTGGACGCCCCGGTGTCCGGTGGCGAAGTCGGTGCCAAGGCCGCGACCCTGAGCATCATGGTCGGTGGCTGCCCGAAAGCCTTCGAGCGCGCCCTGCCGCTGTTCGAAGCCATGGGCAAGAACATCACCCGCGTCGGTGGCAATGGCGACGGCCAGACCGCCAAGGTGGCCAACCAGATCATCGTTGCCCTGAACATCCAGGCCGTTGCCGAAGCCCTGCTGTTCGCCGCCAAGAACGGCGCCGACCCGGCCAAGGTACGTGAAGCACTGATGGGCGGCTTCGCCTCGTCGAAGATCCTCGAAGTGCACGCCGAGCGCATGATCAAGGGCACCTTCGACCCAGGCTTCCGCATCAACCTGCACCAGAAGGACCTGAACCTGGCCCTGCAGGGTGCCAAGGAACTGGGCATCAACCTGCCCAACACCTCCAATGCCCAGCAAGTGTTCAACACCTGCCAGGCCCTGGGCGGCGGCAACTGGGACCACTCGGCGCTGATCAAAGGCCTGGAGCACATGGCCAACTTCTCGATCCGCGACGAAAAATGATTTAGATCCGGGGGCTGCTGCGCAGCCCTTTCGCGACGCAAGGCCGCTCCTACAACGGATCGCGGTCCCCTGTAGGAGCGGCCTTGTGTCGCGAAAGGGGCGCAAAGCGCCCCCAAAATCTCAGATCCAACACCTTTGAACCTGCGACCACAGGTTCAAAGGTGGCACCGAGCAACACCCGCCCCTGGTTCGGCCTGCACGGAGGCAGTTCCAGGGGCGTTTTTGATTCTGCAGAACAACAATAATTGGGAGCCTGCCATGTCGGTCGATCCGCAAAAACTTCTCCGCGAGCTGTTCGACACAGCCATCGCCGCCGCCCACCCCCGTCAAGTCCTCGAACCCTACCTGCCCGCCGACCGCAGCGGCCGGGTCATCGTCATCGGTGCCGGCAAGGCCGCAGCCGCCATGGCCGAAGTGGTCGAGAAAAGCTGGCAGGGCGAAGTCTCCGGGCTTGTTGTCACACGGTACGGTCACGGCGCCAACTGCCAGAAGATCGAGGTGGTCGAAGCTGCCCACCCGGTCCCCGATGCCGCCGGCCTGGCCGTGGCAAAACGCGTGCTGGAACTGGTCAGCAACCTCAGTGAAGACGATCGCGTCATCTTCCTGCTGTCCGGCGGTGGCTCGGCGCTGCTGGCCCTGCCCGCCGAAGGCCTGACCCTGGCCGACAAGCAGCAGATCAACAAGGCGCTGCTGAAATCCGGCGCCACCATCGGCGAGATGAACTGCGTACGCAAGCACCTCTCGGCGATCAAGGGCGGCCGCCTGGCCAAGGCCTGCTGGCCGGCCACGGTGTACACCTATGCCATTTCCGATGTCCCGGGCGACCTCGCCACGGTGATCGCCTCCGGCCCGACCGTGGCCGACCCGAGCACCTCGGCCGACGCCCTGGCCATCCTCAAGCGCTACAACATCGAAGCGCCCAAGGCCGTTATCGACTGGCTCAACAACCCAGCCTCGGAAACCGTCAAGGCCGATGACCCGGCCCTGGCCCGCAGCCACTTCCAGCTGATCGCCAAGCCCCAGCAGTCGCTCGAAGCCGCCGCGGTCAAAGCCCGCCAGGCCGGGTTCAGCCCGCTGATCCTCGGCGACCTGGAAGGCGAATCACGCGAAGTGGCCAAGGTGCACGCCGGTATCGCCCGGCAGATCGTCCAGCACGGCCAGCCGCTGAAGGCACCCTGCGTGATCCTGTCCGGCGGCGAAACCACCGTGACCGTGCGCGGCAATGGCCGTGGCGGGCGCAACGCCGAATTCCTGCTCAGCCTCACCGAAAGCCTGAAAGGCCTGCCGGGCGTGTACGCCCTGGCCGGTGACACCGACGGTATCGATGGCTCGGAAGAAAACGCCGGCGCCTTCATGACCCCGGCCAGCTACGCCCGTGCCGAAGCCCTGGGCCTGTCGGCCAGCGACGAGCTGGACAACAACAACGGCTACGGTTATTTCGCCGCCCTGGATGCGCTGATCGTCACCGAGCCGACCCGCACCAACGTCAACGACTTCCGCGCCATCCTGATCCTCGAGACTGCCCAATCATGACGCCTGATAAAAAAGTCAAAATCCTCGCCACCCTTGGCCCTGCGATCAAAGGCATCGACGACATCCGCCAACTGGTAGAAGCCGGGGTGAATATCTTCCGCCTCAACTTCAGCCACGGCGAGCACGCCGACCACGCCCTGCGCTACCAGTGGATCCGCGAAGTCGAGCAGCAACTGAACTACCCGCTGGGTATCCTCATGGACCTGCAGGGGCCGAAGCTGCGCGTCGGCCGCTTTGCCGACGGCAAGGTGCAGCTGCAACGCGGCCAGGCCCTGCGTCTGGACCTGGACAACACCCCGGGCGACAGCCGCCGGGTCAACCTGCCGCACCCCGAGATCATCGCCGCCCTCGAGCCGGGCATGGACCTGCTGCTGGACGACGGCAAGCTGCGCCTGCGCGTCACCGCCAAGCACAGCGACGCCATCGACACCGAAGTGCTGGCCGGCGGCGAACTGTCCGATCGCAAGGGTGTCAACGTGCCGCAAGCGGTGCTCGACCTCTCCCCGCTCACCGAAAAAGACCGCCGCGACCTGGCCTTCGGCCTGGAGCTGGGCGTGGACTGGGTGGCTCTGTCGTTCGTGCAGCGCCCCGAAGACATCACCGAAGCACGCCAGCTGATCGGTGACCGTGCCTACCTGATGGCGAAGATCGAAAAGCCATCGGCAGTCGAACAGCTGCAAGCCATCGCGGAGCTTGCGGATGCGATCATGGTGGCCCGTGGCGACCTGGGCGTGGAAGTGCCGGCCGAAAGCGTGCCGCAGATCCAGAAACGCATCATCGGCACCTGCCGCCAGCTGGGCAAACCGGTGGTGGTGGCCACGCAGATGCTCGAATCCATGCGCTTCTCGCCAGCGCCGACCCGCGCCGAAGTCACCGACGTGGCCAACGCCGTGGCCGAAGGTGCCGATGCGGTGATGCTGTCGGCCGAGACTGCCTCGGGCGAGTACCCGCTGGAAGCTGTACAGATGATGAGCAAGATCATCCGCCAGGTGGAGAACGGCCCGGACTACCAGGCCCAACTCGACGTTGGCCGGCCGAAGGCCGAGGCCACCGTGTCGGACGCCATCAGCTGCGCCATCCGCCGTATCAGCGGCATCCTGCCGGTGGCGGTGCTGGTCAACTACAGCGAGTCGGGCGCCTCGACCCTGCGCGCGGCCCGCGAACGGCCACGGGCCCCGATCCTCAACCTGACCCCGAACCTGACCACCGCGCGCCGCCTGAGCGTAGCGTGGGGCGTGCACTCGGTGGTCAACGACCGCCTGCGCCAGGTGGACGAGGTTGTTTCCACTGCACTGGAGATTGCCCAGGCACAAGGCATGGCCAGCCGTGGCGACACGCTGCTGATCACTGCCGGTGTGCCTTTTGGCAAGCCAGGGTCGACTAACACGCTGCGGATCGAGACCTTGATCTAAAGCACCGCATCTCTCCTGTGGGAGCGGACGTGCCCGCGAAGAGGCCAGCAGGGACAACGATGTTGCCTGAGCTGACGCATTCGCGGGCACGCCCGCTCCCACAGGGTCGGTGGTGTCGCACACAACTGCGGAAAACCCGAGGCCCAAAGAGGCCCACCGCTCCCCATCAACCTCACTGACTGCCCCGATGTACACCAAAAATTTCGTCAACCCGTGCCCCGACTGGGCCACGGCGTTACTCAACGGCTTCAGCCAGGTGCTGCTGCTGCGCCACCCCCTGTGCGGCCTGTGCTGCCTGCTGGCCATCCTGCTGACCGCCCCCGGCCTGGTCGGTGGCGCCCTGCTCGGCGCCCTGGCCGGCCTGCTCACCGCCCAGGCACGCAGCTACGACCGTGCCGACCGCCAGGCCGGGCTGTACTGCTACAACGGCGTGCTGATCGGCATCCTGATCAGTGCCGTGCTGCCTTGGTCGGTCATCCTGCCGCCATTGATCATCGCCGCTGGCGGCCTGTCCAGCATCATCACCCACCAGTGGCGCAAGCGCGGCGGCAAACTGCTGATCGCCTACACCGCACCCTTCGTGCTGCTGGGCTGGGCCGTATTGCTGATCGCCAGCCCCTCGCCCAGCGGCTTCGTCGAAGCCGACCCGCTGTACGCGTTGGCGCGCGGCGTGGGCCAGATCTTCCTGCTCGACCAGCCGCTGGCCGGCCTGCTGATCATCATCGGCATGTTCATCGCCAACCCTTATGCCGCAATGTGGGCGGTGATCGGCTCGGCCATCGGCGGCGGCGTGGCACTGTTCGCCGACCAGGCGCAAGCCGCCTGGCTGGGTTTGTTCGGCTTCAATGCCGCGCTGGCAGCTTTAGCATTCAGCCGCCAGGGTGAAAAGCCTTGGGTGACGTTACTGGCAATTGCCTTGGCCCTACTACTGCAACCGCTGTTCAAGTTACTACCGATAGCCGGTTTGACCGCACCCTTCGTCACAACCTGCTGGCTGATGCACTTGGGCATTCATCTCATGCAGCTGGGCGAAAGACGCAATACCAAAGGGTTACACAGCTAAACTCGATGCTGATTGCTAACTAGAGCTATCATGTCGGCGACCCTTTCTGATTGCAGCTGCCAGTCCAGGCATGGCCAAGTTCGGTTTAGAGTAGTCGTCGATGCCTGATTCATTAATGAATATCATGTCAGGGTCAGGTAAAATACGGCCATTCTCCACTACTACATGATCGGGATTGACGTTCATAAGTACGAACCCCTCCTCAATAAATTTCTTGTCGAGGGGTTTCAACGGTGACATTTCAATGCCTTCAGCTGTTACCAAATATTCACTAATGAATAGACTTCGGTCGCGATTGACATAGAATTTTCCGCGAAGACTTGCGCTCGGGTCGCTACGCTCCAGAATTTTTCCATCTACTGATTTTGCCCTGAACGGCTCAATTCGTTCACCAGCCGACCTTGCTCGGTTATAAGCAAAACCCTGAACCCGCTTATCCGTGTTGTTGATTTTCTTGAATACTGGTTCGAAAGCAGCCCAGTTCTGTTTGAATCGGCTGGTACCTTGGGGATCGCTGAAATTGACAGGGTCTCCTCCGCAATATGCATAGGAATTAAGACCTCCCTTTTCAAAGGGGCTGAATACGTCGGGACTGCAAAAGCGCATCAAGACCGGGCGGTATAGCCGCCTCCCATTCCCCAGAAAATAACCTTGCACCAAGTGATCCAGTAGCTGGCCGTTGTAACACAATCGATCTCCACGTGATCCGCTGTGCAATGAGCCGTAGACCGAAAATGCAAATGATTGGGGTGGCCTTCGGGAATGCCTCATTTTATCGTCCATCCCTATCTCCAAGTCTGAGCAGCACGAGCCCTGAATGTTGCATCGCGCCTGTGAAAATCGAAACTGGCATTTCTACCAGGTTGGCTCAGTTTTACTTCACGTTGCATCTGCTGACAGAGACCCTCTAGGCTTGCTACTCACACCATCGGAATAGCCCTCGCATGTCCACCCCACAATCCCTGCGTGAACGCCTCTACATCATGGTCTTCCAGACCGACACCGTAGCCGGCCGGCGCTTCGACAAGATCCTCCTGCTGATCATCCTGGCCAGCTTGGTCACCGTCATCCTCGACAGCATCGACGAAGTGCACCAGGGTTACGCCGGCGTGCTGGCGGGTATCGAGTGGGGCTTTACCGCGATCTTCCTGGCCGAGTACCTCACCCGCCTGTACTGCTCGCCCAAGCCGTTGCGCTATGCCTTCAGCTTTTATGGCCTGGTCGATCTGCTGGCGATCGTGCCGGGGATCATCGCGCTGTACTACAGCGACGCCCAGTACCTGCTGATCATCCGCGTGATACGGATGCTGCGGATCTTCCGCGTGCTCAAGCTCAGCCCGTACCTCAAGCAGGCCCATTACCTGATGGAGGCGCTGCGCGGCAGCAAGCAGAAGATCATTGTGTTCCTGGTGACGGTATCGACCCTGGTGACGGTGTTCGGCACCTTGATGTATGTGATCGAAGGGCCTGAGCATGGCTTTACCAGCATTCCCAAGGGTATCTACTGGGCCATCGTTACCCTGACCACGGTAGGCTTTGGCGACATCGTGCCAAAGACACCGCTGGGGCAGGTGCTGTCGTCGCTGGTGATGATTACCGGTTATTCGATCATCGCCGTACCGACCGGGATCTTCACCGCCGAGCTGGCCAATGCCATGCGCGGGGAGCAGCTGCAGCATGATTGCCCGACCTGCAGCAAGAAGAGCCATGAGCATGGCGCGGCGTTCTGTTCGCGGTGCGGGAATGTGCTGTTTCCCAAGCAATGATTCCGCCTGTTCCAGCCCTTTCGCGGGTAAACCCGCTCCCACAGGGACCGCGCACGGTTCGGGTATGTGGTGATCCTGTGGGAGCGGGTTTACCCGCGAAAGGGCCAGAACAGGCAGAAGCATAACCAAAGTGTTTTTTGTTCTTTAACCCCCACAAACCCACCCGCTATAGTCGCAGGCAAACTGCCAACACCTTCTCGATAACAAGGAAGCAACGTGAAAAAACTCTTCACCGCCTCGCTGCTCGCCGCAGGCCTTGCCCTGGGCAATTTCGCCCAGGCTGCCCCCACCCTGCTCAACGTTTCCTACGACGTGATGCGCGACTTCTACAAGGACTACAACCCGGCCTTCCAGAAGCACTGGGAAGCCGAGCACAACGAGAAGGTCAACGTGCAGATGTCCTTCGGCGGCTCGAGCAAGCAGGCGCGAGCGGTGATCGATGGCCTGCCGGCCGATGTCATCACCATGAACATGGCCACCGACATCAACGCCCTGGCCGACAACGGCAAGCTGGTGCCGGACAACTGGGTAACCCGCCTGCCGAACAACAGCGCGCCGTTCACCTCGGCCACTGTGTTCATCGTGCGCAAGGGTAACCCCAAGGCGCTGAAAGACTGGCCCGACCTGCTCAAGGATGGCGTACAGGTGATCGTGCCCAACCCCAAGACCTCGGGTAACGGCCGCTACACCTACCTGTCGGCCTGGGGCTATGTGCTCAAGCAAGGCGGTGATGAAAACAAGGCCAAGGACTTTGTCGGCAAGCTGTTCAAGCAGGCGCCGGTATTGGACACCGGTGGCCGTGCCGCCACCACCACCTTCATGACCAACCAGATCGGCGACGTGTTGGTGACCTTCGAGAACGAAGCCGAAATGATCGCCCGCGAGTTCGGCCGCGACCAGTTCGAAGTGGTCTACCCGAGCGTGTCGGCCGAAGCCGAGCCGCCGGTCAGCGTGGTCGACAAGGTGGTGGCGAAGAAAGGCACCCAGGCAGCGGCCGAGGAATACTTGAAGTACCTGTGGTCGCCAGCCGCTCAGGAAATCGCCGCACAGAACTACCTGCGCCCGCGTGATGCGACGGTACTGGCCAAGTACACCGACCGCTTCCCGAAAGTGGACTTCCTGTCGGTAGAGAAGACCTTCGGTGACTGGCGCACCGTGCAGAAGACCCACTTCAATGATGGTGGGGTGTTTGACCAGATCTACACCAACAATCAGTAATTGATGCAGGCAGGTCCGGCCCTATCGCCGGCAAGCCAGCTCCCACAGGTACTCCACAGTACTCAAGACCTGTGCAGTACCTGTGGGAGCGGGCTTGCCCGCGAAAGGGCCGGTACAGGCAACATCAGACCTGACGGAATACCAGAGCCTTCAAGCCCCCCGCCGGGTCCACGTCAGGAAACTCCGGCGGGTTCTCCAGCCGCTCGACGAATGCCAGCGTCGGCGCCTGCTCCGCCATCCCCTCGATCAGGAACTCCGGCCCGATGCCCGGGTCGTTCACGCACGCCAGCACCGTCCCGCCCTCGCTCAACAACTCCGGCAAGCGCCGCAGGATCTTCGCGTAATCCTGGGTCAGCACAAAGCTGCCGCGCTGGAAGGTCGGCGGGTCGATGATGATCAGGTCATAAGGCCCGTACTTGCGCACCTTGCCCCACGACTTGAACAGCTCGTGCCCCAGGTACGCCACCCGTGATGCATCGTGGCCATTGAGGCGGTGGTTGTCGCGGCCCCGGGACAACGCCGACTTGGCCATGTCCAGGTTCACCACCTGCTCGGCGCCACCGGCAATCGCCGCCACCGAGAAACCGCAGGTGTAGGCGAACAGGTTCAGCACGCGCTTGCCCGCCGCCTGCTCGCGCACCCAGCGCCGACCATAGCGCATGTCGAGGAACAGGCCATTGTTCTGCCGCACGCCCAGGTCCAGCAGGTAGGTCAGCCCGTCCTCGACCACCTCGCGCTGCTGGCACGGCTCGCCCAGCAACCACTGGCCCGGGCTGTCGGGCAGGTAGCGATGCTGGAGAAGGATGGCTTGACCAGTCCACTGCGGGCGCTCGGCGAGAGTACGCAGCATGGCCTCCAGTTCGGCCAGCTGGCCTTGCGCCGGCTCGCGGAACAGGGCGACCGACAGCACGCCTTGCAGCCAGTCGACGGTGACCTGCTCCAGGCCCGCCCAGCAGCGGCCGCGGCCGTGGAACAGGCGGCGGGTTTCCTGCGGGGCAGGGTCGAGGGCGGCGAGCAGGTGTTGCTCCAGAGTCTGGATCGGCGAAGTCATCATGGGTCGCAAGCTGGCAAAAGCGGCATTCTACCTTGCGGGCCCTTTCGCGGGTAAACCCGCTCCCACAGGATCACCACAGGCCCGAACCGTGTGCAGCACCTGTGGGAGCGGGTTTACCCGCGAAAGGGCCCGCAAGACCACCTCATTCCTCTGCCACAACCCGCGCAGGCCTGAACCACCACCCCTGCTGCATCCCCGCCGCCGCCAGCAGGATCAACGCCACCCCCAGCCACTGCAACGGTGCCAGCCGGTGCCCGAACGCCACCCAGTCCACCAGAATCGCCGCAATCGGGTAGATGAACGACAGTGCCCCGGTCAGCGCCGTGGGCAAGCGCTGGATGGCGCTGTACAGCAACACATACATCAAGCCGGTGTGCACCATGCCCAAGGTCACCAGGCTGGCCAGCGCCGGCACTTCGCCCGGCAACCCGCCAAGCTTGACCCACGGCGCCAGCAACAGCACACCCGTGGCCACCTGGATCAGCGCGATCAGGTGCGGTGGCGTGCCACTCAGGCGCTTGATGATCAACGCCGCAATGGCGTACAGGAAGGCCGCCCCCAGCGCCAGCGCAATGCCCAGCAAATAGTCCTCACCGCCACCCTGCCCCGCGCCATGGGCACTGACGATGGCCAGCATGCCGAGGAACGCCACGCTCAGCCAGGTGACCTTGGCCAGGGTGATCCTCTCGCCCAGGAACACTGCCGCCAGCCCCACCAGCATGAAGGGCTGCACGTTGTACACCGCCGTGCCGATGGCAATCGACGCCCGCGAGTAGGAGGCGAACAGCAGCACCCAGTTGCCGACGATGGCCACACCGCTGGCAATCGCCAGCAGGAACGCCGTACGGCTGATCACGCCCGGCCGCAGGAAGCCGAACCCCGCGCAGATCGCCAGCAAGGTCACGGCACCGAACACGCAGCGCCAGAACACCACCTCGAGCACCGGCTGGCCGGACACCAGCACGAACCAACCGATGGTCCCGGAAATCAGCATGGCAGCGACCATTTCCAGCGAGCCACGACGCAATGAACTGTCCATCTCACACCTCCTGTTGAAGACGGCAACAGTATGCAAAGGTTGCTGGCCGGCCTTCCAGCGGATAACGAAGGAAGATTGGCATGTCTGCCTTTACTATCAAGGCAAATCACACGAACTACCTGCTTGAGGTGACCATGACCGATGCCATCGACCAACTGCTGATCAACGCGCTCATGGAAGACTCGCGCCGCTCGCTCAAGGCCCTGGCGCAAATCAGCGGGCTGTCGGCACCCAGCGTCAGCGAACGCCTTCGCCGCCTGGAGGAACGCGGCGTGTTGCGCGGTTACACCGTAGAGGTCGACCCGCGCGCCTTTGGCTACCAGTTGCAGGCCATCGTGCGCATCCGCCCGCTACCCGGGCAGCTGCAGGAGGTGGAACGGCAGATCGTCGCCATTGCGGAGTTCACCGAGTGCGACAAGGTTACTGGCGAGGACTGCTTCATCGCTCGGCTGCATGTGCGCTCGATGGAGCAGCTGGATACCCTGCTCGACCGCATCAATGTGCTGGCCGAGACCAACACCGCCATCATCAAGAAAAGCCCGGTGAAGCGGCGGTTGCCGCCGATGGATTGAGTTTTGCCTGTACGGGCCTCTTCGCGGGTAAACCCGCTCCCACAGGATCTCGACGGGCCTGAATGCTGTGGAGTACTTGTGGGAGCGGGTTCACCCGCGAAGAGGCCGGCACAGGAAAAAGCTGACTAATTTTTGTACACAAGAATGTCACCATAAGTGCCGTTTTTGTGTGCACTTTCCAAGATCACGCCCCAATACGTTACACACTTCCCACAACTTATTCTGACCAAATGATCAACTAAATCATCCTCGAAAAATTTAAACCTGTTCATTTGGTCAACTTATATCCCATTCATTTCATCAACTTATATTTCAACAAGATAGATTCGAAATGATAGCCAGCTGAAGTTTGCTTTTTCCTTGGCATGGAACTCGCTTTTGTGTGTTCGTGTTTTGTATACAAACCAAGCAAAACATAAATACACAAGAACCCGCGACGCCGACCCAACATCGGCCGCCGCGCCCCAAACCCTGAGATGCCAACGCTGCACCGACGAGATGGCGAGCCCGTGCGCATGCCCGCTCATCGCAGTCCACGTGCATCAGGAGCCCGCCGGAATGAGTACCAGCCTCGACCTTGCCCCTGAACTATCCGTCGCCAGCACCCACCCCGCTTCCCCTCTCGCCGGCAGCCAGCCGGAACTTGCCCTGAGCCCGCGCCTGCATAACCGCGACCTCGCCCCGACGCGCATCGAAGGCCGCCGCTGGGGCGGCTACAGCATCTTCGCGCTGTGGACCAACGATGTGCACAACATCGCCAACTACTCGTTCGCCATGGGCTTGTTCGCCCTCGGCCTGGGTGGCTGGCAGATCCTGCTGTCGCTGGCCATCGGCGCGGCGCTGGTGTACTTCTTCATGAACCTGTCCGGCTACATGGGGCAGAAGACCGGCGTGCCGTTCCCGGTCATCAGCCGCATCGCCTTCGGCATCCACGGCGCGCAGATCCCGGCGCTGATCCGCGCGGTCATCGCCATCGCCTGGTTCGGCATCCAGACCTATCTGGCTTCGGTGGTGCTGCGCGTGCTGCTCACCGCCGTATGGCCGCAAATGGCGGCCTATGACCATGACAGTATCCTCGGCCTGTCGAGCCTGGGCTGGGCATGCTTCGTGTCGATCTGGCTGGTGCAGCTGGTGATCCTGGCCTACGGCATGGAGATGGTGCGCCGCTACGAGGCCTTTGCCGGCCCGGTGATCCTGCTGACCGTCGCCGCCCTGGCGGTGTTCATGTACTTCAAGGCCGACGCCCGCATCGCCTGGTCGGTGGCCGAACCGCTGACCGGCTACGAGATGTGGCGCAACATCTTTGCCGGCGGCGCGCTGTGGCTGGCGATCTACGGCACCCTGGTGCTGAACTTCTGTGACTTCGCCCGCTCCTCGCCATGCCGCAAGACCATCCGCGTCGGCAACTTCTGGGGCCTGCCGGTGAACATCCTGGTGTTCGCCGTGATCACCGTGGTGCTGTGCGGCGCGCAGTTCCAGATCAACGGCCAGATCATCGACAGCCCTACCCAGATCGTCGCCGCCATCCCCAGCACAGCGTTTCTGGTACTGGGCTGCCTGGCCTTCCTGATCGTCACCGTGGCGGTGAACATCATGGCCAACTTCGTCGCCCCGGCCTTCGTCCTCAGCAACCTGGCACCGCGTCACCTGAACTTCCGCCGCGCCGGGCTGATCAGCGCCACCCTGGCAGTGCTGATCCTGCCGTGGAACCTGTACAACAGCCCGCTGGTGATCGTGTATTTCCTGTCCGGCCTGGGTGCCCTGCTCGGCCCGCTGTACGGGGTGATCATGTCCGACTACTGGTTGCTGCGCAAAGGCTGCATCAACGTGCCGCAGCTTTACAGCGAAGACCCGGCCGGCGCGTACCACTACACCAAGGGCATCAACCTGCGCGCGGTGGCCGCCTTCGTGCCGGCCGCACTGCTGGCCATCGTCCTGGCCCTGGTGCCCAATTTCCATGGCGTGGCGCCGTTCTCCTGGCTGATCGGTGCCGGCATCGCCGCCGCCCTGTACCTGCTGATCGCCCCACGCAAACGCCAATACCACGACGTCAGCGGCGAATGCATCGCCGTTGACCACAGCAGCCATTGACCAGGGAGGACTACCCATGCGCATTCTGATCGCCAACGTCAACACCACCGAAGCCATCACCGAAGCCATTGCCGAACAGGCCCGTACGGTGGCCGCACCCGGCACCGAAATCATCGGCCTCACCCCATGGTTCGGTGCCGAGTCGGTGGAAGGCAACTTCGAAAGCTACCTGGCCGCCATCGCGGTGATGGACCGGGTGCTGGCTTACGAAGGCCCTTACGACGCCGTGATCCAGGCGGGTTACGGCGAACATGGCCGCGAAGGCCTGCAGGAACTGCTGAACGTGCCGGTGGTGGACATCACCGATGCCGCCGCCAGCACGGCGATGTACCTGGGCCATGCCTACTCGGTGGTGACCACCCTGGACCGCACCGTGCCGCTGATCGAGGACCGCCTGAAGCTCTCCGGCCTGTATGACCGCTGCGCATCGGTACGCGCCAGCGGGCTGGCGGTGCTGGAGCTGGAAGCCGACCCACAGCGCGCCGTGGAGGCGATTGTCGAGCAGGCAGAACGCGCCGTGCGCGACGACAAGGCCGAGGTGATCTGCCTGGGTTGCGGCGGCATGGCCGGGCTGGACGAGCAGATCCGCCAGCGCACCGGCGTGCCGGTGGTGGATGGTGTGAGTGCGGCGGTGACCATAGCCGAATCGCTGGTGCGCATGGGCTTGAGTACCTCCAAGGTACGTACCTATGCCACGCCACGGGCGAAGAAAGTGGTGGGTTGGCCGGTGCGGTTCGGGCGTTAGGCATCTTTCGCCTGACCTGGCCTCTTCGCGGGTAAACCCGCTCCCACAGGGACCGCATTGCTCTCAGGGCCTGTGCAGTACTTGTGGGAGCGGGTTTACCCGCGAAGAGGCCGGTCCTGCCGAAGTATCATTCTGGCCAACCGCTGTGTAATCAACTTCATCGTCACTCTGTTCAGGGCTTCCTGGCAGAACAGTACCAGCGGATCAGGTCGGGCAGCTATGCGCACCATCATTCAGGCCCTGACGCACGTTGCGGCTGAGCAGGCTGGCCTTGCCGTCGTGCCAGGTCAGGGTCAGGACGTAGAGGGTGTCGAAGTCGTCGCCGCTCCAGTCGTCGGTGATCACCCGCTCCTCACCGAGGGCCTTGCCAGCCACGGCATTGATCAGGTCAGGGAGGTAGCCATGCGACCAGGCGGTGTACACGGTCGCGTTACGGTACTTGTCGCGCAGCAGCTCTTCGGCCAGCGCGTCGGTGTCGTTGGCACCATAGTCGATGTTTACCGGCAGGCCCAGGCGAATGGCGCTGGGGCTGATGGTCATCAGCGGGCGAATGTAGCTGTAGCTTTCGTCCTTGCTGCCTTCCTCGACATGCCGCGAGGGGTTGGCAGCGAACACGTAGTCGGCCTTGCCAAAGCGCTCGGGCAGCACGGTAGCCAGGTCCAGCGCACGGTTGAGGCCCTGGCAGTTCAACTGGCCCAGCCCCTCGCCCGGCTTCTCGGCGTGGCGCAGGAACACAAGGGTCTGGGTGCCATCCACCGGTTGAGCCCGGCTTTCTACAGCTTCCAGCGCCAGCGGTACGGCTATGGCTGTAAGCGTCAGGCTCAGCAACCAGTGACGACGACGGCGGAAGAATGTTGGCAACTTCATCAAGACAGGCCCATGTGGCAGAAAGAATCGGGTAGACCCGCCACATCACCCCGCCAACAGCACCGCGGGGCATCCTTGTAGTGAATGCCGTCCATGGCAACGAGTGAGGGTGAGAGTGCCCTGAACCCGTTTGGTTCCTCCCTGGAGGTGGATGCCGTTCCCTAGGCAAGGCTTAGATTAGAGGATGGGTGTTGCTGAAATGTGTCCGTTCGTTACTCGTTGCTCTCGCTGATTACCGTTACGGTGGCCCGGCTGCTTCTTCCATAGAGACTGAGTCGAGAATGGTTACATCAAATACCTGCTCGATAACCTGCTTCGGGCCCTGATTCAGACTCCAGGTGAAGAACACCAGAAAGCCCAGCAAGAACACGAATAGAATCGAGCCCACGAGACTTTGTGCCACACCCGACCAAAATCCTGGTTTGGCTTGCCTGACTTCGCTGCTCGCTTTATCGGAATAGTACTGTTCAAGCTCCACAGCTTGGGCTGCGATCGAGGCATCAAGAAAGCCTTGAGCAAGCTGGCTGGCCTGATTGCGGTAGCTCTCGATCTGCGAGGGGCTGTTGCTGACATCATGGAAAGGGGCCAAGTCTTCATCCTTCGGCTCCCGGTCATGCTTGATCTTGAAAGCCTGGATAAACTCGATTTTCTGCCTCTTGTACAACGAATAGGCAATGATACCGAGTGTATCTTGCTCATTCTCCACAAGCACCGAGTATATGTGGTTGTAACAGCCATCGGCCATATGGCTCTTACCCTTTGCGCAGGCGGGAATACGCAGCCGCGAATGCTGCCTTCAGTTCCGAACGGGTTTTTCGGGAGTTGGTAACCACACTCGCGAGTTCGCGTGGTAACGAGATTTCCATTCGCGCGCCAGATGCCACCAACAGCGCGTTCGCTTCGCGTACCACCCGTGAGGAAAAATGCGATTTCATGGATAGGCTACCCTCTTCACTCAATGAGTCTGCAAGGTTAGCCGTACCCGGGAGGCTCCTCAATCAGACACTGGCCGACAGCGCGTGTAGTCCTTTTCCTCAATCATCCCGCGTCAGCACTTCCAGCAATTCGATCTCGAAGGTCAAATCCGAATTCGGCGGAATCGCCCCCACGCTGCGTTCGCCATAGCCCAGGTGCGCCGGTACCAGCAGCTTGCGCTTGCCGCCAACGCGCATGCCCATCAGGCCTTGATCCCACCCCTTGATTACCCGACCCGTGCCGATCACGCACTGGAACGGCTTGCCGCGCGACCAGGACGAATCGAACTCGCTGCCGTCGGCCAGCCAGCCGGTGTACTGGGTGGTGATCAGGGCGCCTTTGACGGCGGCTTTGCCATCCCCCTCCACAAGGTCGATGATCTGCAGTTCTTGGTTCACGGGGCATACTCCAACGCTGGAAACAAAGCCGCCCTTTTCTCAGGAATGCACCGGTTTGGCAAGTTCGCGTGGCGTTTCGTGCTGGCGCATCGATCACAGCACGCCGCCTGAATCAGCCGAGCTGCTCGAAGGCTTCCTGGCCAGTCAGTTCCTTGGTCTGGTTGGCGAAGCAATACCAGGCGGGTTTCTGTTCGACGAAGATTTGCAAGTCGAAATGCCATTCCTGGTCGCCGTCGAGCAGGCCGACCGGCACGGCGTGGAAGTCATTGGCCTTGAGCCGGTAGTACAGGTGCGTGCCGCACTGGCCGCAGAAGCCGCGCTGGGCCCAATCGGAAGACTCATAGACGCTGGGCGCGCGCCCTTCGATCACCGGTGGCTGGCTGCAATGCACCACCAGCAATGGGCCGCCGGTCCATTTGCGGCACATGCTGCAGTGGCAGGCGCTGATATGGTTGTTGTCGACGGTGACCTTGAGCCGGGTGGCGCCGCACAGGCAGGTGCCTTGTTTTTCCAGGGCCATGGCTGGCTCCTTGAGCAAGGGATGGGCAGACCAGTATAGGTGCTCGGTTCCTGTAGGAGCGGCCTTGTGTCGCGATGGGCTGCAAAGCAGCCCCGGGTCTATGCAGTGTTACCGACATCGAGGGGCCGCGTTGCGGCCCATCGCGACACAAGGCCGCTCCTACAGGGCATCGCGTAAGCTTCTAGATGAAAATGGTACCGCGCAGGTACAACGCAGCCCGCCCGCTGATGATCACCCGGCCATTACCCGGCACTTCGCACTGCAGCTGCCCTTTGCGCACCCCACCCTGCTCGCAGCTCAGCACGTTCCTACCCAGCCGCTCTGCCCATATCGGCGCCAGCGAGGTGTGCGCCGAGCCAGTCACCGGGTCTTCGTTCACGCCGACCCGTGGGCCGAACCAGCGGGTGACGAAATCAAAGCCACGGCCTGCTGCGGTAACGGCGATACCGCGCACATCGAAAGCCGACAGCGCTACGAAATCCGGCTTCAGGGTGTCGAGCAACAGGGCGTCATCGATCACCACCACATAGTCGTCACTGCGGTACAGCGCCTGTGCCTGGCCAAGGCCCAGCGCCTGCAACAGGCCCGGCAGCATGTCCACGGCGACCGGCTGCTTGGCCGGGAAGTCCATGGCCAGCAGCCCGTCGGCGTTACGGCTGACCCGCAGCTCGCCACTGCGGGTGTTGAAACGCAGCACCTGCACCTGCTCGCCCAGCTGTTCGAACAGCACATAGGCCGAGGCCAGGGTGGCATGGCCGCACAGGTCGACTTCCACGGTCGGGGTGAACCAGCGCAGGTCGAAGGTTTCGCCGTTGCGCACGAAGTAGGCGGTTTCCGACAGGTTGTTCTCTTCGGCGATGCGCTGCAGCACATCGTCCGGCAGCCAGCTTTGCAGCGGGATCACTGCCGCCGGGTTGCCCCCGAACGGTTCGGCGGAAAACGCATCGACCTGGAAGATTTCAAGTTGCATGCACACACTCCTTGTTGCCCGATCGCTGCCAGGCAGATGTATGAAAAGGGTTACTGGCGTACCGGGGTCAACACGGCTTCGCCGGCAAAGAACGCCTGCAGGTTGCGCAGCACCAGGGTCACCGTGTCGCGCGCCGCCTCCGGCGACTGGCCGGCCACGTGGGGGGTGAGCACGGTGTTGCCAAGGGCCTTGAGGGCATCGGGTACAGCCGGCTCGTCGTCGAACACATCCAGTGCCGCACCAGCCAGTTGGCCATGCTGCAGCGCGGCGACCAGGGCCTGGGTGTCGACCACGCTGGCACGGGCGATGTTCACCAGGTAGCCCTCGGCCCCCAGGGCCTCGAGCACCTGTGCATCGACCAGATGGCGAGTGTTGGCACCGCCGGGGGTGGCCACCACCAGGATGTCGACGGCATCGGCCAGGTGCAGCGGGCTGTCGTACCAGGTGTAGGGCACATCTTGGCGCGGCGTGCGGCTGTGGTAGCTGACGGGCATGGCAAAGCCCAGATCGGCGCGCCTGGCGATGGCCAGGCCCACCGCACCAAGGCCGAGAATGCCCAGGCGCTTGCCACTCACCGAGGGGCTGATCACCCGGTTCCATTCGCCCCGGCGGGTACTGGCATCGGCGCGGGGAATGTCGCGCAACAGCGCCAGCAGCAGGGCAAGGGTGTGGTCGGCGACTGCCTCGGCATTGGCCCCGGCGCCGTTGGTAACCGTGATGCCGCGCGCAGCGGCGGCGGCCAGGTCGACCTGCTCGTAGCCGGCACCGATCACGCAGATGATCTGCAGTTTGGACAGCGTGTCGATTTCGCTGGCAGTCAGGCCCAGCGGGCCGCGGGTGAGCACGGCATCGATTTCATGGGCATGGCGCTGGATGGCCTCGGCCCGCAGTTGCGGCGAAGGGGCGCGGATCAAACGGTAGCCGGCCTGCTCCAGCATGGGCAGGTAATCATCGACGGTTTCCACCAGCACCAGGACTGTCTTGTGCATGCCACCTCCTTATTCTTGAAGGGGCATTATGCGGAATCACAGCACAGTACAGTCAATCGGTAATTGCGGAAAAACTGTACTGTATTGGTTGCCTGTCCCGGCCCCTTCGCGGGTAAACCCGCTCCCACAGGGATATCACAGCACTTGAGATTTGTGACGTACCTGTGGGAGCGGGTTTACCCGCGAAGGGGCCGGGACAGGCAACCAACCCACTACTGGGCGAACGCACGCCCCAGACCACCCGGCACACCGCTGCTGTCAGTCTCCTGCCACGGCCCATCCGGGCTCAGCGACCAGCTCCAGCCGTTGTCGAAGCGGTAGTAGGTCCGCTGGCGGTAGAAGGTATTGGGTTTCTTCTCCAGCACATACACACCCAGCTTCGGGTCCCAATGGCTCGCCCCGCCAGGTGGCGGCGCGAAGCTGGCCGAGGTGCGTGGCATCGGCTTGGGCGTGGCCGCAGGCTTGCTCGGCGCGGGGGCCGGTTGCCTGTCCGGCAAGGGCTTGACCGCCGGCCCCGGTGGCGGCAGGCGCTCGATCGGTGGTTCGGGCTGCTCGTACGGCTCATGCACCGTACACGCAGACAAACCCAGGGCCAGGGTGATCAGGGTCAGGCGGACGATGCTGTGCATGGCATTGCTCTCTTACGGGTCGGGGCTGTCGATGGTCAGGTGCTGGATGGCCTGGGTGGCGCTAGGCAGTGGCGTGCCCTGGCCAATCCACTCGCCATGGGTTGGCTGGCCAGCGCGTGATACACGTGCAACGAGTTGGACTTCGGCAAAGTCCGACAGTTTCATCTGCGGCATCATGGCGTCAGCATCGGACAACTCCACCTCGATCGGCAACTGCGCCACGGTCACCCGCTTGGCCGCCAGCGGCATGGGTGGGCCATTGCTGGCGCGGGCGAAGATGAACACCGTGTCGTCCGGCTTGACCTTGTCCTTCAACGCCGCCGCCAGTTCCACGCGCACCTTCAAGCGAGCCGCCACGGGCGCCGCAGCCTGCCCCGGCGAACCACCCAGGCGCTCGGCGGCGCGGTCGATACCGCCCTGCAGCGCCGCACGCGAGGCATCACCTTCCGGCAGCTGCGCCAGCAGGCGCTTCCAGTAATCGATGGCTTCCTGGTAACGCTCGCCCTCGAAGGCAGCGATACCACGCAGGCCCAGGCTGGTCACTTCGTTGGGGTCGGCTTTCAGCGCCTCGTCAGTCAGCGCCTGCAGCTGCGGGCTCCATTTCTTGTCGGCAGCGAAGTACAGCGCCTGTGCCCACTGCCCGAGCAATTCGGGCTGGCGACCGGCCAGGGCCACGGCGCGCTCGAAAGTACGCGCGGCATCGGCGGGGCGCTGCTCGGCCATGTAGGCTCGGCCCAGGAAGTACACGGCCTCGGCCGAATCCGGCTGGGCCTGCACCACCCGTTCCAGGCGGGCAGTCATTTCTTCCATCGACTTGGGCGCTTCGGCAAACTCCTGGGTCAGTTCCACCTTGTCGGCCGCGCCGAAATGCAGGTACAGCCCCAATGCCAGCAGCGGTACCAGCAGCGCCGCCAGCAACGGCAGGGCCTTGCCCAGATGCCCCTGGCGCGGGGCCTCGGCACCTTCGGTATCCGCCAGCAGCTCACGGGCGGCCTCGTCACGGCCCTTGGCCATCTGCGCCTCGTCGAGCACGCCAGCGGCCTGCTGGGCAGCCAGTTCGGCGACGCGCTCCTGGTACAGGGCCACGTTCAGGGCGGTGCGGTCTTCTTCCTGCTGGCGGCCACGGCCACGCAGGATCGGGATCAGCAGGAAGCTGAGGGCAGCGAGCAGCAGCAGGCCCGCGCTAAGCCAGAATTCAATCATGGGTCTGTTCTTTTTCCAGCAATTTGGCGAGACGCTCGCGTTCTTCGGCGGACAACTCATTGGCGCCCTGCACGGCCGCACCGCGGCGCCGGCGCACGATCAGCGCCAGTACCACGAAACCACCGGCCAGCAAAATCCCCGGGCCGAACCACAACAGCCAGGTACGCCCGCTGAGCGCCGGCTTGTAGCGCACGAAGTCGCCATAGCGGTCGACCATGAAGTCGACGATCTGCTGGTTGCTCTTGCCCTCGCCGAGCATGCGGAAGATTTCCCGACGCAGGTCGGCGGCAATCGGCGCGTTGGAGTCGGCGATGTCCTGGTTCTGGCACTTGGGGCAGCGCAGCTCCTTGGTCAGCTGCTGGTAGCGCTCACGCTCGGCATCGTCGCGGAACTGGTAGGTGTCGATGGCCGCCTTGGCCACGCCTGCCAGGCTCAACCCCATGAAGAGCCCCAGCACGGCAGCTGCCAGCCCCCGCTTCATTGCTTGGCCTCGTCGACCAGGCCCTGGTACAGCGGCGCCAGCTGCTCACGCCAGACCGTGGCATCGACCACGCCCACGTGCTTGTAGCGGATGATGCCCTTGGCATCGATCAGGAAGGTTTCCGGCGCGCCGTACACGCCCAAGTCCAGGCCCAGGCTGCCCTGCTCGTCACGAATGTCCAGCTGGTACGGGTTGTGGAACTCGGCCAGCCACTTCAGGGCCGCAGCATTGTCGTCCTTGTAGTTGACGCCGTGGATCACCACGCCCTGCTGGGCCAGCTGGTTCAGGTACGGGTGCTCGACCTTGCACGACGGGCACCAGGTGGCCCACACGTTGACCAGTGCCGGGCGGCCACGCAAGTCGGCCTCGGTCAGGGTACGGTCGCCCTGGGTCGAGGCCAGGGAAAACGCCGGGAACGGCTTGCCGATCATTGCCGAGGGCAGCTCGTCGGGCTTGAGGAACAGCCCTTTGTAGAGGAACACCGCCACCAGCAGGAATACCGCCAGGGGGACTACCATGATCCAACGCTTCATGCAGCTGCTCCAGACACGCCCAGGGCATCACGCACCCGGGTCTTGACCTTGACGCGATAGCGCCGGTCGAGGGCCGCCAGCAACCCGCCCAGGCCGGTCAGCAGACCGCCCAGCCAGATCCAGCGGACGTAAGGCTTGATATGCACGCGTACCGCCCAGGCACCGTTCTCCAGCGGCTCGCCAAGGGCGACGTACAGGTCGCGGGTAAAGCCGGCGTCGATGCCGGCTTCGGTCATCATCGACTGCTGCACGGTGTACAGGCGTTTCTCCGGGTGCAGGGTGGTCACTTCACGGCCATCGCGGCTGACCACCACGGTGCCCTTGTCGGAAATGAAATTCGGCCCTTCGAAGTGCCGGGCACCCTGGAACAGGAAGTGGTAACCGCCCAGTTCCACGCTCTCGCCCGGCGCCATGCGCAGGTCGCGTTCGGCGCTGTTATTGCTCGACAGCACCACGCCCAGCGCGCACACCGCCAGACCCAGGTGCGCCAGCTGCATGCCCCAGTAGCTGCGACCCAGCCCGGGCAGGCCCTTGAGCAGGCCTTTGTGGCGGGTCTTGTCGAGAATGTCGCGCAGCCCGCCAAGCACCACCCAGGCGGCCAGGGCGAAGGCGGTCAGGGTCGGCCAGTCGAAGTCGTCGACGATAAAGCCCGCCACCGGCGCGAGGATGGCGCTGCCGAGCAGCACCGGGGTCATCATGCTGGCCAGCCATTTGCCGGGGGTGTCTTTCCAGCGCACCACCACGCCCACGCCCAGCACCACCATCAGCAGTGCCATCAGCGGCAGGAACAAGGCGTCGAAATACGGTGGGCCAACCGACAGCTTGGCCCCGGTCAGCGCATCGAGCACCAGCGGGTACAGAGTACCGAGCAGAATCATCGAGGCCGCCACTACCAGCACCAGGTTGTTGGCCAACAGCAACGTCTCGCGCGACCACAGCGCAAAGCCGACCTGGCTCTTGACCACCGGTGCGCGCAGGGCGAACAGGGTGAGCGATCCGCCGACCACGAACAGCAGGAAGATCAGGATGAAAATGCCCCGCGACGGGTCGGCGGCAAACGCGTGCACCGAGGTCAGCACACCGGAACGCACCAGGAAGGTACCCAGCAGGCTCAGCGAGAACGCGGCAATCGCCAGCAGTACGGTCCAGCTCTTGAATACCCCGCGCTTCTCGGTCACCGCCAGCGAGTGGATCAGCGCCGTACCTACCAGCCAGGGCATGAACGAGGCGTTTTCCACCGGGTCCCAGAACCACCAGCCACCCCAGCCCAGCTCATAGTAGGCCCACCACGAGCCCAGGGTAATGCCAACCCCGAGGAAGGCCCAGGCAACGATGGTCCAGGGCCGTGACCAGCGCGCCCAGGCGGCGTCCAGGCGGCCACCGAGCAAGGCGGCGATGGCGAAGGCGAAGGCCACCGAGAACCCGACGTAGCCCATGTACAGCATCGGCGGGTGGACGATCAGGCCAAAGTCCTGCAACAGCGGGTTGAGGTCGCGGCCATCGGTCGGCACCTGCGGCAGCAGGCGCTGGAACGGGTTGGAGGTGATGATCAGGAAGCTCAGGAAGCCCACGCTGATCATGCCCATTACCGCCAGCACGCGGGCCAGCATCACCTGCGGCAACTGCCGCGAGAACACCGATACGGCGAAGGTCCAGCCGCCGAGGATCAGCGCCCACAGCAGCAGCGAACCTTCGTGAGCGCCCCACACGGCACTGAACTTGTAGTACCAGGGCAAGGCGCTGTTGGAGTTGCTGGCCACATAGGCGACCGAGAAGTTGTCGGTCATGAAGGCATGGGTCAGGCAGGCGAAGGCAAAGGCCAGGAAGGCGAACTGCCCCCAGGCCGCCGGCCGCGCCAGGCTCATCCACAGGCTGTCGCCACGCCAGGCGCCGAGCAGCGGCACGCTGGCCTGCACGGCGGCAAAGCAGATGGCCAGGATCATCGCCAGCTGGCCGAGTTCGGGGATCACCAGCGCCGCGTTCATGGCTTGGCCTCCCCGCCGGTGGCGGCCTGGCCGCTTTCCTTCAGGGCCTTGGTAACCTCGGGCGGCATGTATTTCTCGTCGTGCTTGGCCAGTACTTCATCGGCCACCACCACGCCATCGGCGTTGAGCTTGCCGAGGGCGACGATGCCCTGCCCTTCGCGGAACAGGTCGGGGAGGATGCCACGGTAGGTGATCGGCACCGACTTGTTGAAGTCGGTGACCACGAAGCGCACGTCCAGCGAATCGGACGAGCGCTGTACCGAACCTTTCTCGACCATGCCGCCCGCGCGGATGCGGGTGTCCAGCGGCGCTTCGCCGTTGGCGATCTGGGTCGGGGTGTAGAACAGGTTGATGTTCTGCTGCAATGCGCTCAAGGCAAAGCCGACGGCAACCCCGACGCCGACCAGCAGGCCGACGATGAGCAACAGGCGTTTCTTGCGCTGCGGATTCACTGGTTGTTCTCCCGGCGCAAACGGCGCGCCTCATCTTGCAGGTAGCGACGGCGGGCCAGCACGGGCGCGGCGACATTCAGCGCCAGCACCGCCAGGCAGATGCCATAGGCCGTCCACACGTACAGGCCATGGTGGCCCATGGCGAGAAAGTCACCGAAGGTGGCGAAACTCATTGTGCGGCCCTCCGCCCCAGGCTGTTCAATACTTCATCCTTGACCCAACTGGCGCGCGCTTCGCGCTTGAGCACTTCAAGGCGCATGCGCAGCAACAGCACCACGCCAAAGAAGCAGTAGAAGCCCAGCGCCGTGCACAGCAGCGGCAACCACATTTCTGCGGGCATCGCCGGCTTTTCGGTGAGGGTGAAGGTGGCGCCCTGGTGCAGGGTGTTCCACCACTCCACCGAGTACTTGATGATCGGGATGTTCACCACGCCGACGATCGCCAGTACCGCACAGGCCTTGGCTGCACTGTCACGATTACTGATTGCCTGGCCCAGCGCAATAATGCCGAAGTACAGGAACAACAGGATGAGCATGGACGTCAGCCGGGCATCCCAGACCCACCAGCTTCCCCAGGTGGGCTTGCCCCAGATGGCCCCGGTGACCAGTGCCACGGCGGTCATCCAGGCACCGATGGGGGCGGCGCACTGCAAGGCAACGTCGGCCAGTTTCATCCTCCACACCAGCCCCACCACCCCGGCCACTGCCAGCAGCACGTAGCAGGACTGCGCCAGCATCGCCGCCGGCACGTGGATGTAGATGATGCGGAAGCTGTTGCCTTGCTGGTAGTCCTGGGGGGCGAAGGCCAGGCCCCAGGTGATGCCGACCAGCAGCAGGAGCACGGCAGCGCCGGCAAGCCACGGCAGCATGCGGCCGCTGATGGCATAGAACCATTTGGGGGAGCCCAGCTTGTGGAACCACGTCCAGCTTATTTTCATCAGGGTACATCCAGGGTATTGGCCGGGCTTGAAAGCCCGGGACTCGTTATTCGCCGACGCTGATCTTCAGGCCGGCCGCTATCGCAAAGGGTGCCAGGGTCACGGCGAGGGCCGTCAGGCTGGCGAGCCAGAGCAGGTGGCCGGTTGCCGGCATATTCTGCAACGCCGCTTGCAACGCACCACTGCCCAGGATCAATACAGGGATATACAACGGCAGAATCAGCAATGCCAGCAGCAAACCGCCGCGTTTCAGACCGACTGTCAGCGCCGCGCCCACCGCGCCCAGCAGGCTCAGCACCGGCGTGCCCAGCAGCAGGGAACCGAGCAGCACCGGCAGGCAATGGCTCGGCAGCCCCAGCATCAGTGCCAGCAGCGGCGCCAACAATACCAGCGCCAGCCCGGAAAAGATCCAGTGCGCCAGCACCTTGGCCAGCACCAGCAGCGCCAACGGGTGCGGCGACAGCACCCACTGTTCCAGCGAGCCGTCCTCGAAATCGCTGCGGAACAGGCCGTCCAGCGACAACAGCACCGCCAGCAGTGCCGCCACCCAGACCAGGCCTGGCGACAAGGTTTGCAACAATTGGCTTTCCGGGCCGACTGCCAGCGGGAACAGCGCAACCACGATGGCGAAGAATACCAACGGGTTGGCCAGCTCGGCCGGGCGGCGGAACAGCAGGCGCGCTTCGCGGCGCAACAACAGGATGAATACGCTCATGCCGCCCATTGCCCCAGGTTCAGTTCACGGTAACCGGAGGGCTTGCGTTCCAGCGTGTGGTGGGTGGTCAGCACTACCGTGCCGCCCTGCTCGCAGTGGGCCGTCAGGTGCGCCTCGAGCTGCGCCACGCCCTGCTTGTCGAGGGCGGTGAAGGGTTCGTCGAGAATCCACAGCGGCGGGCTGGCGAGGTACAGCCGGGCCAGGGCCACGCGGCGCTGCTGGCCGGCAGACAGGGTGTGGCAGGGCACATCTTCGAAACCACGCAGGCCGACGGCCGCCAGTGCCGCCCAGATCGCCTCGCGGCTGGCCGGCTGGTGCAGGGCGCACAACCAGGTGAGGTTCTCCTCGGCGGTGAGCAGGTCCTTGATGCCGGCGGCATGGCCGATCCACAACAGGATGCTGGCCAGGGCGTGGCGCTGCTCGGCCAGTGGCTTGCCGCCCAACAGGATCTGCCCGTCCGTCGGCTGCATCAGGCCGGCCAGCAGGCGCAGCAGGCTGGTCTTGCCGCTGCCGTTGGGGCCGCTGATCTGCAGCATGTCGCCGGGTCGCAGCTCGAAAGCGAGGTGCTCGAACAGCAGGCGCCAGTCGCGCTCGCAGGCCAGGCCCGCGGCTTGGAGGTGAAGGGTCACGGTTTCGCCTTATCTTTGTAGGGTTCCGGAGCGGTGTCGCCTGCTTCGCGGGCACGCCCGCTCCCACAAGGTTTCACGCAAGGCTTGAAAGCTGCGCAAGACCCTGTGGGAGCGGGCATGCCCGCGAAGCAGGCGACACGGCCCTTAAGCCCTGTATCTCAAGTCGCCCCCCTCGCTGCCGTTATACTGGCAACGACGGACGGTCGGCATTATTACACGCGCCGCCGCGCTGCCAAGAGGGCGGGCTCGACAGGTTGTATACAATCATGACTGAAATCAATAGTCTCGGCGCACAAACCGCGATCAGCCCCCAGGCCATCAAGGCGGGCATGACCGGCGAACTGCTGCGCCTGACGCAACCGCAGCCCGGCTTGATGGCCCCCGGCGAGACCGCGCAGGCCGAGGTCATGTCTTTGCGCCAAGTGGGCCAGGACTTCCAGCTGGTGCTGCGGCTGATGCTGGCCAACGGCACCCAGACCCAGCTGCAAGCCAGCGCCAGCCAGCCCCTGCCCCAGGGTAGCCAGGTCACGGTCAGCCAGACCGAAAGCAACCGCCTGGCGATCATGCTGCAGCAGGCCAGCGCCAGCCAGGTCGCCACCCTCACCCAGCTGGACACCAGCAAGGTGCCGGTCGGCACCCTGCTGCAGGGCAAGGTCCTGACCAACCAGGCGCTGGCCCAGGCGCCCGGCCAGCCCGCCGTCTACCGGGCGCTGGTCAGCCTGCTGAACAGTGCCCAGGCCGGCGCAACCCTGAGCGTGGACAGCCCGCGACCGCTGGCCGTCGGCAGCCTGCTCAGCGCGCTGGTGCAGGGCGACCAGTCGCTGCGTTTCGTACCGCTCAGCGGCCGCCAGGACCAGCTCAGCATTGCCCAGCAGCTGCTGACCCAGCAGAACCGCCAGGCTTCGCTGCCCGGCCTGCTCAATGCCCTGCAACAGGTGGCCCGCGACCCGGGCGCCGATGGCGAACTGCGAGCCAGCGCCGAACGCCTGCTGGCGGGCCTGCCGGAAGCCCGGCAACTGGGTGATGCCAAGGCAGTGGCCCAAGCCCTGAACAACAGCGGTACCTTTCTCGAAGCCAAACTGCTGAGCGGCCTCCCGGCCACCGTCGCCACCGACCTCAAGGCGCACTTGCTGCGGCTGATCACCGTCGCGCCGGCCAGCATACCCGGGGCGCCCAACCTGGCGCCCGCCAGCCTGGCCGTAACCATGCCGGCCCTGGCCCGCAGCGCGCTGGGCATGCTCGAACGGGTCAGCCCCAAGCCGCAGCCGGGCGCATTCCCGCTGCCGTCGCGCCTGCTCAAGGCCATGGAAGACGAAGGCGACCTGCAACAACTGCTGCGCCTGGCCGCCGCTGCCGTATCGCGCCTGCAAAGCCACGCCATGAGCAGCCTGCAACAAACCGGTACCCTGGAAAACGGCAACCTGCAGACCACCTGGCAAACCGAAGTGCCGATCCGCCACGGCCAGGAGTTCATCCCGTTGCAGGTCAAGCTGCAGCGCGAAGAAACGCCACAGCAGCAGGCCGACCGCCAGCAGGAGTCAGCCGACCCGCTGCAAGCGCTGTGGCGTATAGAGCTGGCTTTCGACCTCTCGCCCCTTGGCCCGGTGCAGGTCCAGGCACAACTGAGCCAAGGCCGCCTGGGTGGCCAGCTATGGGCGGAACGCGAGGCGACAGCCCGGCTGATCGACAGCCAGCTCGGCAGCTTGCGCGAACGCCTGTTGGCGCGGGGCCTGGATGTGGGTGATCTGGAATGCCATCCTGGTATCCCGCCACAAGGCCCGCGTACGCGGGTAGAACAACGTTGGGTGGATGAGAACGCATGACGCACCAACCTGCACGGCAGGCGATTGCCCTGTTCTACGACGGGCAGCAAGCCCCTACCCTCACCGCCAAGGGCGACGATGCGCTGGCCGAGGCCATCCTGGCATTGGCCCGCGAGCACGAAGTGCCGATCTACGAAAATGCCGAGCTGGTGCGTCTGCTGGCGCGCCTGGAGCTGGGGGACCAGATACCGGAGGCGCTGTACCTGACCATTGCCGAAATCATCGCCTTTGCCTGGCACCTGCGGGGCAAAGTGCCTGCGGGCTTCGATGACGAACCTGCCGCCCCAGGGACAACCCCACCGCTGCTAGGAAGGCTGCTGCCCGGAGGCGAAGGCACCTGACACCAGCCCTTGCCCTTGCGAGGGTCACGGGGTGATGAGAACGGCCAGGCCCCGCACCGACATATCTACCACCGCTTTTCCGTGCCCCTGCTCCAACCTTGCCGGCTTCATCTCAGCGCAAGGTACCCCCCATGCATTCGACTCGCATCAACGTGATGGGCACGCATTACGTTATAGACCACCTCGGCCATGTGCCTCGCCCCGATCGTGAAGCCAACCGCGCCATCCGCCAATGGCTCGCGCAGCAAGGCCATGACCTGGACCCAGACCAGCTCGACGTCGTTACCCTCCACTACTGCCCGGACGGTGCAGGTGGCCATCTGGCCGCGATCAGCCAGCGCACCAGCCTGCCCCAGGCACTGCTGGGCAACTGGCAGGGCGAGTCGGCCAGTGACGTGTTCGGCAAGCTGCTGCAAGCACCCTGGGCCGGTGCATTACCCGCAGGTCCGCTACGGTTGGTGGAAACCCTCCCGGCACCCGGCTTCAATCACTACGGGGCCCCCTTCGAGGTATTCAACGGTCTGTTCCGGCGCACTGCCCCGCAACGCTACGACGCTTCCACCCATCTGCCGGTAAGCGCCGAAGCCTTCCAGCAGTTCATCAGCAACCTGGACTTCCAGCAGCCTTTCAAGGCGGCGCTGGATGTGTACTGGCGTGACCATCTGCACAGTCACAGGCTGGCGCTGAAGCTCAACTTCATCGCAGCCTGCAACAGACAGGTCAGCGAGGGCAGCCTCAGCGAGCCTGCACGGCAACTGGTCTGGCAAGCGGCCGGGCTGATGCCGCGGCGTAACAGGCTGCGACGCAGCACGTTGAGCATCTACGGCTATGCCGCAACCGACCTGCTGTACCTGAACGACCCCGCCACCGACCTGACAGTGCTGTATGTTCCTGGCAACAGCTCACCGTTGCTGACGTTCAGCAGCGAACGAGAATTGAAGGCCTGGGTCGGCGAACAATGCAAAGACCCGACCAAACGCCAGGCCCTGAAACAGCACTTTCGCCTGGCCGATTGCCCGCAAGGCCTCGACTTCAGCGGCCTGGACACTGCCATGGAGGGGCTGGGCGCCTACCCTGAACGTCACCTGCTGCCGCCCGAACACGGCTATTTCAACGACGACGGCACCTGGCCGCCGCAGACCTATGTCAATTATCGACCTACCAAGTACAACCCAAGAATCAAGGGCGACCTGTTCCAGGCATTGGCCGAGCGCCAGCGTCAGCGCAGCTACGACGATGCCGCGTTTCTGATCACGGCTGACAGCGAAGTCATCAAGGCCAGGTGGCGTGGCTACCTGGCCACTACGCTCAACCTGCTGGCGCCACTGTGCCTGGTGGTACCCGGCCTGGGGCCGCTGCTGGCCATCGGTGGCATCGCCCAGCTTGGCCTGGGGCTCGACCAGGCAATCAACGGCAAGTCCCTGCAGCAGCAGCAGGAAGGCATCGGCAACATCACCTGGGGCCTGTTCAATGCCTTGCCCCTGGCGGTGGGCGCTGCCGCAAGGGGCAAGGCACTGTTCGAATTCAAGGTCGAGGGTTTCGCGCCGCCGACGCGGCTGAATGAACAGATCGGCTACCCCCTGAGCCCGCTCTCGCCACCGCGCTTCCCCGAGCCCGAGGGCGCACGCTACTTCCATATCACCGACCCGATAGAGCCACTGGAGGACGCTGACCAGGCAGTTGCCGACGCCGTCATTCGTACGCCCCAGTACGATGGTGAGCCAGACACCCTGGCAGCGAACATCGATGGCTACAACGCCAGGGTGATCTACGACATGGAGCGGGACGTATTCATTCGGGCCGAAGACCTGAACCAGGTCGACCCTGTCGGCTTCGTGGCGGTACCCGGCAGCCGGAACCTGCGCCCCGCGCCACAAGGGCGCGTGGTGACCCATGCGATGCGCAGTCGTACCTTGCGGGCGCTGGGCGTGGACCTGCCATTGCCGCTACAGGTGCCGGCCAGAGCGCCGGGCAGTTGGCCAATACCCAGACACATCTCCTGCCTGTGGGTCGGCGACCAGATCATCGGCCCGGAGCTGCTGGCCAACCTGGGCCAGAACGCAGCGCGGTTGCAAGGCAGCGAATACAGCATACGGTTGTTCCTTTCCAGCACTGCCCGGCAGGCCTACGCCGAAAACCTGGACCTCCTGGCCGCTCACGCCCCGGGCTTGCAGGTGCTACCGCTGGAAGAGCAGGCCTTCTTCAGGGCTTTCCGCCAAAGCAGGTACTACACGCAGTACGACGCGGCCCTGGATGGCAACGGCGGTGTTGCCCGCAACTATGCATCGGCATGCGATGTGCTGCGCTACCCGATGTTGCACCACGAAGGTGGCTTGTACATGGATGTCGATGACACCTTGCTCGCGCCAGGCGAATACTCATTGATCATCGACGGGCAACCGGTAGGCCCCGCCGGTGAACCCATCGATCAGGTCGACTTGAGCACGGACGCCAATGGGCTGCTGCTGGTACCGCCCATGTCCAATGAAAAGATGAGCATGAACAGCCTCTACAACTCCAGCCTTATCGGCAGCCACCCCGGCAACCCCACCCTGGAGGCCATTTCCGAAGAGATGTACGCACGTTACCAGCTCAATCGCGACTTCTACGACAGCAAGCCCAGCCTGGCTGAAGACCCGGGGAACTTCTATGAGTATGCCAGCCGCCTGAGCTACCTCACCGGCCCTGCCCTGCTCAGCGACGTGGTCGACAGGCAGCTGCCGAGCCTGCGTATCCTGCGCCAGCTTACCAACCTCTATGGGATGCCGCGCATCAATGCCTACCGGTTCGTCGATCTGCCACGCATGCGCGATTCGGTGCGTACGCTCCTGCCCCTGAACCGCTTCGCCACTGTCGGTGGCAACCATTCCTGGAGCCGAACATGACCCAACGCCAACCTGTGGTCGGCGCAGCCGGCCAAGACTACGTCAAGGCAATGCTGGGTTCGGTGCCTCGCCCTGACCGCAGTGCCAGTGCAGCCATCCGCGAATGGGCCAGCCAGCAGCGGTTGGACGTGGAACCCGACAACACGCTTGCAGTGACCTTGCATTGCAAATTCGTTCCCAAGCGGGGCTGGCTGGCCAAGGTCGTCCAACAAATGAGCCTGACCGAAGCGCTGCTTGGCAACTGGCAGCAAAGCGGCTACTCCAAGGTTGCCGAGCAAACCGCGCAGTTGCTGCTAAGAGGCGGGACGGCCACCGTCGACCTGCTAGGTGTACTGCCGGAGCTGTCACTGCCACATGGTCGAGCACCCTGGGCCCAGGCCTTCAGCCATGGTCAGGTGACGATCGTCGATGAATTGCCAGGAAGCGGCCTGGACCACGACATCGATGTGCACACCGAATTCCACGGCCTTTTTCGCCGAACCGCACCCATGCGCTACGACGCCAGCACTTATGTCCAGTTCGACGCCACGACTTTCCAGTCCTTCATCTGGCAACTCGACTTCCAGGGCGTATTCAAACGCCAGCTCGATGACTTCTGGGCTCATGCCGCCAGCCAGTACAGCGTCAGCGCGTGCATCGCATTCCTCGCTGCCTGCAACCGGCAAGCATTGCGGGGCAACCTCAGTGAACAGGGCCGCAGCCTGGCGTGGCGGGCGGCAGGCGTGGAACGCTGGCACCACGGCGCCAACCTCAGTGCCAACGGGGTAGACGCCAGGCTGCTGAACATCAATGGCTACCCATCAAGCGACATCCTCTGCCTGAGCGATACGCGCAGCCGCCTGACCTTGCTGTACATACCGGGCAATGCGGCGCCGTTGCATGAGTTTGCCAACCCGGGCGCCATGCGTACGTGGCTTGCCAGGCAGTGCCGCGACGCCGACAAACGGGCGGCCCTGCTTGCCCACTTCAGGGCCTGCGATATTCCGGACAGGATCGGCCGGTCGGGGTTGCGTCGGGTACTTCAGGGCATGGCCGATTTCCCGCCCCGCCAGATCATCCTGCCTGCAACCAGCGTGTATCGCCTGGCCAGGGTATGGAACCCGCATACCCTGATCAACTACAAGGCAGACACCTCCAGCCCGCGCATCGAATACAACCTGTTCAAGGCATTGACGGTGGCACAACGTCAACGCAGCCAATCCGACGCCGACTTCCTGATCACGCGCGACAGTGAAGTGACCAAGGCCGCATGGCGCAGCTATTTCTACCTGACCATGAACCTGGCCACACCGTTTCTGCTGGTGGTTCCCGGACTGCTACCCCTGGCTGCCGTGGCCGGGGTGGCCCAATTTACAGTGGGCCTGGACCAGGCGCTGCACGGCAAGGACTTGAACCAACAGCTCGAAGGCGCGGAGCAGGCCGTGTTCGGCCTGCTGAACGCAGCCCCGGGGCTGGCGCGTGGAGTCAAGGCGAGCAAGGCGCTGTTCGGCCAACGCCCCATTGGCTTCATCAAACCGGTGAGGCTCAATGGCCGCATAGGCTACCCGCTGAGCCCGGTCTCGCCGCCACGCTGGCCCGGGCCTGCGATGACACCCTATTTCCAGGACCTGGCAGTAGCGGGCGACCAGGTAGCCGCCAGCTGGTCCGGCGCCGATTCGCACATTGCCCGCTGCGTAACGCGGCGCAGGGCATTCGGCACGGGTGACGAACTGATCGGCGATGTGGGCAATGGCCCGCACCCGCTCTACTACGACGCCCGACAGGACAGCTTCGTGCTCAAGTACCCCAACGGCACACGCGGCGCCCAGCACTATGTGGCCAGCGCCGATCCGCTGCAGCCCTCGATCAGCCGGCTGCTGCCCGATACGGACCCGTTGCGGGAAATCAGCCCGGCATCGCGCTCGCGTACGCTGCGGGCACTGGGTATCGATCTGCAGCTGCCCGTCGACCTCGATGCTCTGGGGACTGCACCAGGCATACCCGTCCCCAGGCAGGTATTTCACATCTGGCTGGGTGACAGGACGATCGCCGGTGATTACCTGGCTGCGCTCGACAACAACGTACAGGCACTGCGCAACAGCGATTTCACGCTCAAGCTCTACCTCTCCAACGCAAACCCTCAGGCATTCGAACGCAACATGATCCTGCTGCAGCCCCGCATCGCCGAGGGGCTGAAGGTGGCTGTGCTGGAGCACCAGACCTTCTATCGCCAGTTCGAGGCAAGTGAATACTTCGGCCAGTACCAGGCTGCGCTGAAAGGGAATGGCGGTGTGGCGAGCAACTTCTCCTCGGCCTCCGACATCTTGCGCTACCGCGTCCTGCACAGCGAAGGGGGCATCTACCTGGATATCGACGACCATCTGCTGGTCGAGCCGGACGCAACCGGGCAGCTGCGGGCAAAGATCGACAGCGTACCGCTCACCACGCCCCTCGACGGGCTGCTGTTGAGGAGCCCGGTGTGCAATGCGCAATTGGGCATGTATACCAGCTACAACACCAGCATGATTGGCAGCCGTGCTGGCAATCCGGTGCTGAACGCCATTTCCGACGAGATCCTGGGCCGTTACCTCACCCCGGAGGGCCAGGCGTTCTACGAGGCTCCCAAACCGCCGCGGCAGCATGCGGCGGCATTCCAGGCCTATACCGAAAGGCTCAACACGCTGACCGGGCCCGCGGTGCTCAACCATGTGATCGACCAACGTCTACCTGAGCTGTACACCTTCAGGCAGGTGGCGGACCTGGCAAACATGCACACCCTGAACTATGACGCGCTGCTGGATGAAGCAGCACAACGGCGTGCAGAGCTGCGGCTGCTACCACTGGAAGAGGTCGCAATGGCGGGGAACGCACAGGGCTACTGACTGCCGGGCGAGCTTGCGCGGCCACTGTATCAGGGGCCGCGCAATGCTCATGGCAATCAGTTGCTGCGATGCAGCTTGCTCATCAGCTCCGCCTCGGCCTGGGTCAGGCCGCAGCTTTCGGTCAGCTCGGCCACGCTGGCGCCCATGCCCACCAGCTTGGCCGCCTGGGTGAAGGTGACGTTGTGCGGGTCGCGCTGCTCCAGCTGCTGGATCTTGTCTGGCAGCGGGGCAACCGCCACGCGCAGATCGTGCAGCGCCTCGCCCATGCGCACGGTACCGTTCTGGTAGTCGTCCAGGCGCTTGGCGAGGTCCTTGATGCGCTGGTCACGCAGGGCATCACCCTCGGCCTGTTGCGCGGCCAGCTCGCGCTGGCGCTTGCTGTAGTTGAGGAAGAACCACAGGCTCAGCGCCCAGACCAGCGCCAGGAAGATGACAGCAACCTGTAGGATCAACTCAGATGTTCTCCAGCTCGGACCACTCTTCCTCGGTCATCATCTTGTCCAGCTCGACCAGGATCAGCAGTTCGCCATTCTTGTTGCACACGCCCTGGATGAACTTGGCCGATTCTTCGTTACCCACGTTCGGCGCGGTCTCGATCTCGGACTGGCGCAGGTACACCACCTCGGCCACGCTGTCGACCAGGATACCGACCACTTGCTTGTCGGCCTCGATGATGACGATACGGGTGTTGTCGGTGACTTCGGTCGGCATCAGGCCAAAGCGCTGGCGGGTGTCGATCACGGTCACCACGTTGCCGCGCAGGTTGATGATGCCCAGCACGTAGCTTGGCGCACCCGGCACCGGGGCGATCTCGGTGTAGCGCAACACTTCCTGCACCTGCATCACGTTGATGCCGTAGGACTCATTGTCCAGACGGAAGGTAACCCACTGCAGGATCGGATCTTCGGAACCTTGTGCAGACGACTTTTTCATTCCCCTACCCTCAAAATCCGCCATCGGCGGTGTATTCGGTGTCATTTCTGTTTGGCGTGCATCTGCTTGACCGCACCGCTGGCGATCAGCTCGGCCAGTGCGGCGACGTCGAGCAGTGCACACATGTGTTCAATCACCGTGCCGGCCAGCCACGGGCGCTGGCCACGCTGGCTGCGCCACTTGATCTCGGACGGGTCCAGGCGCAGCGAGCGGCTGACCTGGTGCACGGCCAGCCCCCATTCGTAGCCCTGCACGGAAATCACGTATTGCAGGCCCTGGCGAAAATCATCGCGGTAGCGGTCGGGCATCACCCAACGCGCGGTATCCAGCACCTTCAGGTTGCCGGCCTGGCAGGTCAGGATGCCGAGGAACCAGTCGGGCTGGCCGAACAGCGGTGTCAGTTCCTGGCCAGCCAGGGTGTAGATCGAACCCAGGCACACCAGCGGCACCGCCAGGGTCAGGCCGGCCACGTCGAACAGCAGGCATTCGAACGGCTCGGCGGCCCAGGCCGGGCGACCATCGACCGTGGCCGGGGGCACGGGCACCTGCGGCGCCGGCAGGTGCACATCCACCAGCGGCACTGCCGGTTCCACGGTTTGCTCTTCGACCAGCACCGGGATGCTGGCTTCGGCCACCACTTCGCGCTCGACCACCGTCACCACCGGTGCTTCCACCGGCATCACGCGGGGCAGCACCGCCAGCCTGGGCTCGGCGAACGGCCGTGGTGCGGGGCTGACGGTCGCTTCGGCTGACGCCGGCCTGGCTTGCTGCAAGGCATCACGCGCCTGCTCTTCGCGCACCGCTTCGGCGAACTCGTCCGCCGCCGCTGGCGCCTCGAACAGGTCTTCGGCTTCGGTGGCCTCCTGCAACAGGCCGTCGAGGTATGACTGCAGGGCCATCTGTGGCCGGGTATTGGTTTGCCGGGTCTGGGTCATCAGGCCACCTGCGCTGCAGTCTTGTAGGTCAGCAGGTGCTTGAGCAGCGCCCGATAGGCAATCAGCCCGCGGCTCTTGCTGTCGAATTGCGAGGGCGTGACGCCCTTGCGGCTGGCATCGCGCAGGCGCGTATCCACCGGGATGTAGCCCTGCCATACATGCTGGTCGTAGGTGTCACGCAGCAGCTTGAGCGTGGCCAGCGAGGCCTGGGTGCGGCGGTCGAACAAGGTCGGCACGATCTGGTACGGCAGCGCTTGCTTGCGCGAGCGGTTGACCATGGCCAGGGTACCGACCATGCGCTCCAGGCCCTTGACCGCGAGGAACTCGGTTTGCACCGGGATCACCAGCTGCTGGCTGGCTGCCAGGGCATTGACCATCAGCACACCGAGCAAGGGTGGGCTGTCGATCAGGGCAAAGTCGAAATCCTGCCACAGCTGCGCCAGACTCTTGGCGATCACCAGGCCCAGGCCGTTCTGCCCCGGTGACTGGCGCTCCAGCACCGCCAGCGCGGTACTCGACGGCAACAGCGAGATGCGTTCGTCACTGGTGGGCAGCAGCAGTTGCCCGGGCAGGCCCTCGGGCACCGCGCCCTTGTGCAGGAACAGGTCGTAGCAGCTGTGCTCCAGGGCATCGGGGTTGTGCCCGAAATAGCTGGTCATCGAGCCGTGCGGGTCGAGGTCGACAACGACCACGCGCTTGCCGGCCTCGGCCAGCAGGCCGGCCAGGGCGATGGTAGTGGTGGTCTTGCCGACGCCACCTTTTTGATTGGCTACTGCCCAGACTCTCATCAAGCAAACTCTATCTATTGATTTGGCAGGGACACTGCTGGGGCAACTGTCTTGCAACATCGGAAAGCTGGCGCGATCCCTGTGGGAGCGGGTTTACCCGCGAACACCGGCGCAGCCGGTGCCATGCACCGTGTCACCTTCTTCGCGGGTGAACCCGCTCCCACACAAGACCGCGCTACATTCAACTATTTGGCAACGTCGGGGAATTGACGGATCACTGCCCCGCCACCGTTGCTGGCGTAGCCGGTGCACTTTGTGTGCCAGCCCGGCGCAATGCGGCATCCGGCGTGGCATTGGCACTGCCCGAGCCCGTCAGGCTGCGGCGCACTTCGAGGTTGCGCGAAATCACCAGCACCACGCGGCGGTTGCGCGCACGGCCTTCGGCAGTGTCGTTGCTGGCCACCGGCTGGTACTCGCCATAGCCGACCGAGGCCATGCGTGCCGGGTTTACCCCTTCCATGGCCAGCAGGCGCACGATGCTCGCCGCCCGCGCCGATGACAGCTCCCAGTTGGTCGGGTACTGCGCGGTACGGATCGGCAGGTTGTCGGTAAAGCCTTCGACGTGCACCGGGTTGGCGAACGGCTTGAGAATGCCGGCCACCTTCTCGATGATGGCAAATGCCTTGTCGCTGGGCATGGCATCGCCACTGCCGAACAGCAACGAGGAATTGAGCTCGATCTCGATCCACAGCTCATTGCCGCGCACCGTCATCTGGTCGCTATTGATCAGGTCGCCAAAGGCATCCCGCACATCATCGCTGATGGTTTTCAGCGGGTCGACACTGGTCGCCCCAAGGCCTGCATCGGTCTGCTCGCTGTCCTTCACCAACGGCTCGGCCGGGCGCACGCTCAGCGGCCGCTCTTCACCGATGGGGATCGGCTTCATGCTGCGCTCGGGGTCGTTGAACACCCCGAGCAAGGCCTGGGAAATGACCTTGTACTTGCCCTCGTTGATCGAGGAAATCGAGTACATCACCACGAAAAAGGCGAACAGCAAGGTGATGAAATCGGCGTACGACACCAGCCAGCGTTCGTGGTTTTCGTGTTCCTCGGTATGACGACGGCGACGCATGAGTTACTCCATGAAGCCTTGCAGCTTCAGCTCGATCGAGCGCGGGTTCTCACCCTCGGCAATCGACAGCAGGCCCTCGAGCAGCATCTCGCGGTAGCGCGACTGGCGCATGACGATGGCCTTGAGCTTGTTGGCGATCGGCAGCAGCACCAGGTTGGCGCTGGCCACGCCGTAGATGGTCGCGACGAAGGCCACGGCAATGCCGTTGCCCAGCTGCGACGGGTCGGCCAGGTTGCCCATCACGTGGATCAGGCCCATCACCGCACCGATGATGCCGATGGTCGGCGCGTAGCCACCCATGCTTTCGAACACCTTGGCGGCCTGGATATCACGGCTTTCCTGGGTCAGGAAATCGACTTCGAGGATGCTGCGGATGGCCTCCGGCTCTGCGCCATCCACCAGCAGTTGCAGGCCCTTGCGCGCATACGGGTCAGGCTCGCTGTCGGCCACCCCTTCCAGGCCCAGCAGGCCTTCCTTGCGCGCGGTCAGGCTCCAGTTGACGACGCGGTCGATCCCGCCCGCCAGGTCGACCCGTGGCGGAAACAGGATCCAGCGCAGAATCTGCAAGGCACGCTTGAACGACGACAGCGGCGATTGCAGCAAGGCAGCCGCCAGCGTGCCGCCCAGCACGATCAGTGCCGCCGGGCCATTGATCAGGGCGCCGACATGACCGCCTTCGAGGAAGTTGCCACCGACGATGGCGACAAAGGCGAGGATCAGGCCGATCAGGCTGAGCACGTCCATCAGACGCACGCCTCCACCAGGTGCTTGCCGATTTCGTCCAGGCTGTACACCGCGTCGGCCAGGTTGGCCTTGACGATGGCCATGGGCATGCCATAGATCACGCAGCTGGCTTCATCCTGGGCCCACACCGTACTGCCGCCCTGCTTGAGCAGGCGCGCACCTTCACGGCCATCGGCGCCCATGCCGGTAAGCACCACCGACAGCACCTTGTCGCCATACGACTTGGCCGCCGAGCCGAAGGTTATGTCCACGCACGGCTTGTAGTTCAGGCGCTCGTCACCGGGCAGGATCTTCACCGTGCCACGGCCGTCGATCATCATCTGCTTGCCACCCGGGGCCAGCAGGGCCAGGCCCGGGCGCAGCATGTCGCCGTCCTCGGCTTCCTTGACGCTGATGCGGCACAGCTTGTCCAGGCGCTCGGCAAAGGCCTTGGTGAACGCCGCCGGCATGTGCTGGATCAGCACGATCGGCGCCGGGAAGTTGGCTGGCAACTGGGTCAGCACCCGCTGCAGGGCGACCGGGCCGCCCGTGGAGGTGCCGATGGCCACCAGCTTGTAAGGCTTGCGCTTGGGTGCCGGCGAGTGTGCTGGCGCCGCAGCCGGGGCCGCCGCACGGGCAGGCGCAGGCGTGCGCGCCGCTGCCGGGCTGGCGAAACTGCTGGTGGGTGCGTGGCTGCTGCCTGCCAGCGCAGGTGCGGCAACCGGCGCATGGCTGGCGTAGCTGCCAAAACGGCGGTTGCTGCGGGAAATGGTATGCACCTTCTCGCACAGCAGTTGCTTGACCTTGTCTGGGTTGCGCGAGATGTCCTCGAAGTTCTTCGGCAGGTAATCCACCGCACCGGCATCCAGCGCATCGAGGGTGACACGGGCGCCTTCATGGGTAAGCGACGAGAACATCAACACCGGCGTCGGGCAGCGCTGCATGATGTGCCGCACCGCGGTGATGCCGTCCATCATGGGCATTTCGTAGTCCATGGTGATGACATCGGGCTTCAGCGCCAGCGCCTGGTCGATTGCTTCCTTGCCATTGGTCGCGGTACCCACTACCTGGATCGTCGGATCCGCCGAGAGGATTTCCGAGACGCGGCGGCGGAAGAAACCGGAATCATCCACCACCAGGACCTTGACTGCCATAAACACTCCATTAGGCGGCGCAACCCGCCAGGGTGCGCCACCGAAATCAAATACGCCGCGCGGCGTAACGCTTGAGCATGCTCGGGACGTCGAGAATCAACGCGATGCGACCGTCGCCGGTGATGGTGGCCCCGGACATGCCCGGGGTGCCCTGCAGCATCTTGCCCAGCGGCTTGATTACCACTTCTTCCTGGCCAACCAGTTGATCGACGACAAAGCCGATGCGCTGGGTGCCGACCGACAGGATCACCACGTGGCCCTCGTGCTGCTCTTCGTGCACCTGGCCCTGGACCAGCCAGCGCTTGAGGTAGAACAGCGGCAGCGCCTTGTCGCGCACGATCACCACTTCCTGGCCGTCGACCACATTGGTGCGCGACAGGTCGAGGTGGAAGATCTCGTTGACGTTGACCAGCGGGAAGGCGAACGCCTGGTTGCCCAGCATCACCATCAGGGTTGGCATGATCGCCAGGGTCAGCGGCACCTTGATGACGATCTTCGAGCCCTGGCCCTTGGCCGAGAAGATGTTGATCGAGCCGTTGAGCTGGGAGATCTTGGTCTTCACCACGTCCATGCCCACACCGCGGCCGGACACGTCGGAAATCTCGGTCTTGGTCGAGAAGCCCGGGGCGAAGATCAGGTTGTAGCAGTCCGACTCGCTCAGGCGATCGGCGGCATCCTTGTCCATCAGGCCCTTTTCCACGGCCTTGGCGCGCAGGATGTTGGGGTCCATGCCCTTGCCGTCGTCAGAGATCGACAGCAGGATGTGGTCGCCTTCCTGCTCGGCCGACAACACCACGCGGCCGGTGCGCGCCTTGCCGGAGGCTTCACGCTCTTCGGGCATTTCCACGCCATGGTCGACGGCGTTGCGCACCAGGTGCACCAACGGGTCGGCCAGGGCCTCGACCAGGTTCTTGTCGAGGTCGGTCTCTTCGCCGACCAGCTCCAGGTTGATCTCTTTCTTGAGCTGGCGGGCCAGGTCGCGCACCAGGCGCGGGAAGCGGCCGAAGACTTTCTTGATCGGCTGCATGCGGGTTTTCATCACCGCGGTCTGCAGGTCGGCGGTGACCACGTCGAGGTTGGACACAGCCTTGGACATGGCCTCGTCGCCGCTGTTCAGGCCCAGGCGCACCAGGCGGTTACGCACCAGCACCAGTTCGCCGACCATGTTCATGATCTCGTCCAGGCGCGCGGTATCGACCCGCACGGTGGTTTCCGCTTCGCTGGCGCCATGCTTCTCGGCAGCCGGCGCCGGGGCGCGGGGTGCTGCGGCAGGTTTGCTGGCAGGTGCCGGTGCCGGCGCAGCAACTGCGGCTGGCTTGGCCACGGGCTGGCTGTCGGCCTTGGCCGCGACCGGCGCTTGCACCTTGGCCGCAGCCGGGGCTTCGACGGCGGCAACGTCGCCACCGAACTTGCCCTTGCCGTGCAACTGGTCCAGCAGCGCCTCGAACTCGTGCTCGCTGATTTCGTCGCTGGCTGCGCTGGTATCGGTTGCGGCAGGCGTCTGCGCCTTGGCAGCGGGCAAGGCATCGGCCTGGAAGGTGCCCTTGCCATGCAACTGGTCCAGCAGCGATTCGAACTCGGCGTCGGTAATTTCGTCGCTGGCCGCTTCCGGCGCGCTGGCAACCGGCTGCGCGGCAACCTCGGCGCTGAACTGGCCTTTGCCGTGCAACTGGTCGAGCAGCGACTCGAACTCGGCGTCGCTGATTTCGTCACCTTCACCGCTGACGGTCTCGCCCTGCATCTGCTCGTCGGCCGCAGCTTGTGCCTTGACCGCATCGAGCGAATCGAGCAGCTGCTCGAACTCGCTGTCGGTGATGTCCTGCTCCTCGGCAGGCGCTTCGGCAACCGGTGCCGCAGCGGCAGGCACTTCAACGGCTTCGGCGCCACCCGGCTCGGCCAGGCGCGACAGCGCCGCCAGCAGCTCGGGGGTGGCCGCGGTCACTTCGGTGCGCTCGCGCACCTGGCCAAACATGCTGTTGACCGTGTCCAGTGCCTCGAGCACCACATCCATCAGTTCCGCGTCGACCCGGCGCTCACCTTTGCGCAGGACGTCGAACACGTTCTCGGCGATATGGCAGCACTCCACCAGCTCGTTCAGCTGAAGGAAGCCGGCGCCCCCTTTTACAGTGTGGAAACCGCGAAAGATCGCATTGAGCAGGTCGGCATCGTCGGGCCGGCTTTCCAGCTCGACCAGTTGCTCGGACAGTTGCTCAAGAATTTCGCCGGCTTCTACCAGGAAATCCTGGAGGATTTCTTCATCGGCGCCGAAGCTCATCAAACGTGCTCCTTAAAAACCCAGGCTGGACAGCAAATCATCGACATCGTCCTGACCGGACACGACGTCTTCACGCTTATCGGCATGAATCTGCGGACCTTCACCCCGAGTCGGATGTTTTTCTCGATCTTTTTCTGCGCGCAGTTGATCGTGGTCATGCTGGATGCCCGCAAAGCGGTCGACCTGGCTGGCCATCAACACCAGTTTGAGCAGGTTGCTTTCCACCTCGGTGACCAACGTGGTGACGCGCTTGATCACCTGGCCGGTCAGGTCCTGATAGTCCTGGGCCAGCAGAATGTCGTTGAGGTGGCCGGCGACCTTGCGGTTACCTTCGGCGCTGTGCGTCAGGAAACTGTCGACGCGCTTGACCAGGTCACGGAACTCCGGCGCAGCCACTTCGCGGCGCATGAAACGCTGCCAGTCGGTGCTCAGGGCCTGGGCCTCGCTGGCCAGGTCGTTGAGCACCGGGGTGCTTTCCTCGACCAGGTCCATGGTGCGGTTGGCCGCGCCCTCGGTGAGCCTGACCACGTACGACAGGCGCTCGGTGGCGTCGGTTATCTGCGACACCTCCTCGGCCTGCGGCATGGTCGGGTCGATCTGGAAACTGACGATGGCACTGTGCAGCTCGCGGGTCAGCTTGCCGACTTCCTGGTACAGGCCGCGGTCGCGGGTCTGGTTCAACTCGTGAATCAGCTGCACCGCCTCGCCGAAACGGCCCCGCTCCAGGCTTTCGACCAGCTCCTGGGCATGCTTCTTCAGGGTCGATTCGAACTCGCCCAAAGACGTTTGTGATGAATCCATGGCGCGCCCCCTGACGTGACTCAGCCGTTGACGCGTTCGAAGATCTTCTCGATCTTTTCTTTGAGCACCTGGGCGGTGAACGGCTTGACCACGTAGCCATTGACGCCGGCCTGGGCCGCTTCGATGATCTGGTCGCGCTTGGCTTCGGCGGTCACCATCAGCACCGGCATGGATTTCAGGCGATCGTGGGCACGCACCTTGCGCAGCAGGTCGATGCCGGACATGCCGGGCATGTTCCAGTCGGTCACCAGGAAGTCGTAGTGGCCGTTCTCCAGCATCGGCAGCGCCGTGGTGCCGTCGTCGGCTTCTTCGGTGTTGGTGAAGCCCAGGTCACGCAACAGGTTCTTGATGATCCGCCGCATCGTCGAAAAGTCGTCAACGATGAGGATTTTCATGTCTTTGTTCAAGTAGACCTCCAAGCAGTCTCAAACGCGCTCGGCCCCGAGCGCGCATTCACAATTCGGTACAACGTAGAAAACGACTGCAACGACAGCGGGCTCAACGCGCCCGCCATTCCCCCAGGCGGCTGCGCAGGCGCGCGGCACACTGGCTGTGCAACTGGCTGACCCGCGACTCGCTGACCCCCAGCACCTCACCGATTTCCTTGAGGTTCAGCTCTTCGTCGTAGTACAGCGCCAGCACCAGGCGCTCACGCTCCGGCAGGTTGGCGATGGCCTCGGTCAGGGCGGCCTGGAAGCGCTCGTCCTCCAGGCCACGCGCAGGTTCTACCTGGCCACTGGCGCCATCCTCATGCAGCCCTTCGTGCTCGCCGTCCTGCAACAGGTCGTCGAAGCTGAACAGGCGGCTGCCCAGGGTATCGTTCAAGATCCCGTAGTAATCATCGAGACTCAATTGGAGTTCGGCAGCAACTTCATGATCTTTAGCGTCACGGCCGGTTCTGGCTTCAACCGCACGCATCGCGTCGCTTACCATGCGGGTGTTGCGGTGCACCGAACGCGGTGCCCAGTCGCCCTTGCGCACTTCGTCCAGCATGGCCCCGCGAATGCGGATGCCGGCGTAGGTTTCGAAGCTGGCGCCCTTGCTGGCGTCGTACTTGTTGGCCACTTCCAGCAGGCCGATCATGCCGGCCTGGATCAGGTCCTCGACCTGCACGTTGGCCGGCAGCCGCGCCAGCAGGTGGTAGGCGATGCGCTTGACCAGCGGGGCGTAGCGCTCGATCAGCTCGTACTGCGCGTCTTTCGACGCCCGGCTGTACATCTTGAAGCCGCTGGCGTTCATAGCACAGGTCCCGCGCTGGTGGGCTGCACCAGACGCTCGACAAAGAACTCCAGATGGCCGCGCGGGTTGGCCGGCAGCGGCCAGCTATCGACCTTCTGGGCAATCGCCTTGAAGGCCAGCGCGCATTTGGAGCGTGGGAAGGCTTCGTACACGGCACGCTGCTTCTGCACCGCCTTGCGCACGCACTCGTCATACGGCACGGCGCCCACGTACTGCAGGGCAACGTCAAGGAAGCGGTCGGTGACCTTGGTCAGCTTGGCGAACAGGTTGCGGCCTTCCTGCGGGCTCTGCGCCATGTTGGCCAGCACCCGGAAACGGTTCATGCCGTAGTCGCGGTTGAGCAGCTTGATCAGGGCGTAGGCATCAGTGATCGAGGTGGGTTCGTCGCATACCACCAGCAGCACTTCCTGGGCGGCACGGACGAAGCTGACCACCGAATCACCGATACCGGCCGCGGTGTCGATCACCAACACGTCGAGGTTGTCGCCGATTTCGCTGAACGCCTGGATCAGCCCGGCATGCTGGGCCGGGGCCAGGTGCACCATGCTCTGCGTGCCCGAGGCAGCCGGCACGATGCGCACACCACCGGGGCCCTGCAACATCACGTCGCGCAGCTCGCAGCGCCCTTCGATGACATCGGCCAGGGTCCGCTTGGGGGTAAGGCCCAGCAGCACATCGACATTGGCCAGGCCCAGATCGGCGTCGAGCAGCATGACCCTGCGGCCAAGCTCGGCCAGCGCCAGGGACAGGTTCACTGAAACGTTAGTCTTGCCGACGCCACCTTTGCCACCGGTCACGGCGATCACCTGTACGGGATGCATGCTACCCATGTCTGTTCTTTACCTTGTCTCGCTGGGACTCAGGCCACACGTAGGGCAATTCTGCGTACCCCTTGGCATAGCTACCTTGCACACATTTCATCATCAACCCGCTCGCCGTGGGTTGTGATAGAGATCAGCGAACATGTCGGCCATGGCCTCTTCGCTGGGCTCGTCCTGCTGCTGCACATTGACCGCGCGGGAGACCAACTGGTGCCCCCGTGGCAGGTGCAGGTCGTCAGGAATGCGCGGCCCGTCGGTCAGGTAGGCCACTGGCAAATCATGACTGATGGCAAGGCTCAGCACGTCGCCAAGGCTCGCCGTTTCATCGAGTTTGGTCAGGATGCAACCGGCCAGGCCGCAGCGCTTGTAGCTGTGGTAGGCGGCGGTCAGCACCTGCTTCTGGCTGGTGGTGGCCAGCACCAGGTAGTTCTTCGCGGCAATGCCACGCCCGGCCAGGGTGTCCAGTTGCATGCGCAGGGCCGGGTCGCTGGCCTGCAGGCCGGCGGTATCGATCAGCACCACCCGCTTGCGCAACAGCGGCTCCAGCGCCGCGGCCAGCGACTGGCCCGGGTCGACGTAGGTAACCGGCACGTTGAGGATGCGACCCAGGGTCTTGAGCTGCTCCTGGGCGCCGATGCGGAAGCTGTCCATGCTCACCAGCGCCAGGTTCTGCGCGCCGTACTTGAGCACGTAGCGGGCGGCCAGCTTGGCCAGGGTAGTGGTCTTGCCCATGCCGGCCGGGCCGACCATCGCGATCACCCCGCCCTCTTCGATCGGCTCGACCTCGGGGATTTCGATCATCCGCGCCAGGTGCGCCAGCAACATGCGCCAGGCCTGGCGTGGCTCGTCGATCTCGGCAGTCAGGTCCAGCAGCTCACGGGCGATCGGCCCGGACAGGCCGATGCGCTGCAACCGGCGCCAGACGGTGGCCTGCTGCGGCTTGCTGCCCTGCAGCTGGTTCCAGGCCAGCGAGCCGAGCTGCACTTCCAGCAGCTCGCGCAGGCCCGACAGCTCGGAGCGCATGGCATCGAACAGGCGCGGGTCGACCGGCGCCGACGCAGGCGCTGCAGCAGCCTCGGGAACATCGACATGCGGTTCGATCAACGGCTCGGCGGCGGTCAGCGACTGCCCGGCGAACAATTGGCGGTTGTTGTCGCTGCTGTCCTGGCGGTGGCCCAGCTCGGCCTGGGCGGTGGCGATGCGCGTATGGGTCTTGCGCAGCTCTTCTTCCAGTTCGGCGTTGGGCACACGCGGGGCCAGGGCGGACAGCTTGTAGTCCAGCGCGGCCGTCAGCTCGACACCGCCGGCGATGCGACGGTTGCCGATGATGGCGGCATCGGCGCCCAGCTCATCACGGACCAGCTTCATGGCCTGACGCATATCGGCGGCGAAAAATCGCTTAACTTGCATTATCCCCTACCTCAGCCGTTAGGGCCCACGGTGGCAACGATGGTGACTTGCTTGTTGTCCGGTATTTCCTGATACGCCAGAACATGCAAATTCGGTACAGCCAGGCGACCGAAACGCGACAGCATGGCGCGGATCGGGCCGGCAACCAGGAGGATGGCCGGCTGGCCCTGCATTTCCTGGCGCTGGGCCGCCTCGATCAGCGAACGCTGCAGCTTCTCGGCCATGCTCGGCTCCAGAAGAACACCGTCTTCCTGACCTTGCCCGGCCCTTTGCAGACTATTGAGCAAAATCTGTTCCAACCTTGGCTCCAGGGTAATCACTGGCAGCTCCGACTCAACGCCGACAATGCTTTGCACGATGGCGCGACACAATCCGACGCGCACTGCCGCCACCAGCGCGGCGGTATCTTGACTCTTGCCGGCGTTGTTCGCGATCGCCTCGGCGATACTGCGAATATCGCGCACTGGCACCTGTTCCGACAACAGCGCTTGCAGCACCTTGAGCAGGCCCGACAAGGAAATGACACCCGGCACCAGCTCTTCTGCAAGTTTAGGCGATGCCTTGGCCAACACCTGCAGCAGTTGCTGGACCTCTTCATGGCCGATCAGCTCGTGGCAGTGCTTCTGCAGGATCTGGTTCAGGTGGGTGGCAACCACGGTACTGGCGTCGACCACGGTGTAGCCCAGCGACTGCGCCTGGGAGCGCTGGCCGACATCGATCCACACGGCTTCAAGGCCAAACGCCGGGTCGCGCGCGGCAATGCCGTTGAGGGTGCCGAACACCTGCCCCGGGTTGATTGCCAGTTCGCGGTCCGGGTAGATCTCGGCTTCGGCCAGGATCACCCCCATCAGGGTCAGGCGATAGGCGCTGGGCTGCAGGTCGAGGTTGTCGCGGATGTGCACGGTGGGCATGAGGAAGCCCAGGTCTTGCGACAGCTTCTTGCGCACGCCCTTGATCCGCGCGAGCAATTGGCCACCCTGGTTACGATCGACCAGCGGGATCAACCGGTAGCCGACCTCCAGGCCAATCATGTCGATCGGCGTGACGTCGTCCCAGCCCAGCTCCTTGGTTTCCAGCGCACGCTGTGGCGAGGGCAGCAGGTCCTGCTGGCGTTGCGCCTCCTGCAGCGCCTGCGCCTTGGCCTTCTGTTGCTTCTTCCATACCAGGTAGGCGCCACCACCGGCCAGCAGGCCGAGGCTTAGGAAGGCCACGTGCGGCATGCCCGGCACCAGGCCCATGACGATCATCAGCGCGGCGGACACCGCCAGGGCCTTGGGCGAATCGAACATCTGCCGGTTGATCAGCTTGCCCATGTCCTCGGAGCCCGAAGCACGGGTAACCATGATCGCGGCAGCGGTGGACAGCAACAGTGATGGCAATTGCGCCACCAAACCGTCACCGATGGTCAGCAAGGCGTACACCTTGCCGGCATCGCCAAAGCTCATGCCGTGCTGCAGCATGCCGATCAGCATGCCGCCGATCAGGTTGATGAACAGGATCAGCAGGCCGGCAATGGCGTCACCGCGGACGAACTTGCTGGCACCGTCCATCGAACCGTAGAACTCGGCTTCCTGCGCTACTTCGGCACGACGGTGCTTGGCCTGGGCCTGGTCGATCAGGCCGGCGTTGAGGTCGGCGTCGATGGCCATCTGCTTGCCGGGCATGGCGTCGAGGGTGAAACGCGCGCTCACTTCCGAGATACGCCCCGCGCCCTTGGTCACCACCACGAAGTTGATGATCATGAGGATGGCGAACACCACGGCACCGACCACGTAGTTACCGCCGATCACCACCTCGCCGAAGGCCTGGATAACCTTGCCGGCGGCGCCGTGGCCCTCCTGGCCATGCAGCATCACCACCCGGGTGGATGCCACGTTCAGGGCCAGGCGCAACAGCGTGGCCACCAGCAGGATGGTGGGGAATGCGGCGAAGTCGAGCGGGCGCAGGGCGTAGACGCAGACCAGCAGGACCACGATCGACAGGGCGATGTTGAAAGTGAAGAACACGTCGAGCAGGAACGGCGGTATCGGCAACATCATCATTGCCAACATCACCAGCAGCAACAGCGGCACACCCAGGTTGCCCCGGCCGAGCCCGGCCAGGTTGTTACGGGCGTTGCTGATTAACTGAGTGCGATCCACCGCGAGTCCTCTTGATGCAAAACTTTGACGCACAGGAGGCGCCTGGCGCTGGCTTTGCAAGAAGCCTTCCAACTTTGCTCGACGGGGGATTTATGTTGCCTGTTCCGGCCTCTTCGCGGGTGAACCCGCTCCCACAGGTGCGGCGTCGCCCTCGAGGAGCATAAGGTCCCTGTGGGAGCGGGCGTGCCCGCGAAAGGGCCAGACGCCCTGACACAAGGTCAACTGTCGCGGCGCAGGCGCCTGGCGCCAGCTTGACAAGAAGCCTTCCAACTTTGCTCGACGGGGGATTTATGTTGCCTGTTCCGGCCTCTTCGCGGGCACGCCCGCTCCCACAGGGACCGCACAGCCTTCAAGGCCCGCAGAGGACCTGTGGGAGCGGGTTCACCCGCGAAAGGGCCAGGCGCCCTGACACAAGGTCAACTGTCGCGGCGCAGATCCGGCGGAATCGGCAGGTCGTCCTTCAGCGGCTCTGGCCGCTTGCCCTTGCCTGCCCGGTACTGGCGGATCTGGAACACATAGGCCAGCACCTGCGCCACCGCCAGGTAAAGCCCGGCAGGGATTTCCTGCTCGAGTTCGGTGGAGTAGTAGATCGCCCGCGCCAACGCCGGCGACTCGAGGATCTGGACCTTGTGCTCCACGCCGATCTCGCGAATCTTCAGGGCAATGAAATCCGTCCCCTTGGCCAGCAGCAACGGCGCCGCCCCGCCTTTCTCCGGGTCGTATTGCAAGGCCACCGCATAATGCGTCGGGTTGGTGATGATCACGTCGGCTTCGGGCACAGCCGCCATCATGCGCCGCTGCGAGGCCTCACGCTGCAGCTGGCGAATACGCTGCTTGACCTCGGGCTTGCCTTCGCTGTCCTTGTACTCGTCCTTGATTTCCTGCTTGGTCATCTTCAGCTTGTTGTGCGTCTGCCACAGCTGGAACGGCACGTCCGCCGCCGCAATCAACAGCAGCCCGGCCGACATCCACAACGCACTCCAGCCCACCACCTGCAGGCTATGGATGATCGCCTGCTCCAACGGCTCATTGGCGATGGCGAGCAGCGCCTGGCGGTCATTGACCAACACCACTACCGCAACGACCAGAATCACGAAAAACTTGGCGAGTGCTTTCAATAGCTCGGTCAGGGCGTTCATCGAGAACATGCGCTTGATCCCCGACAAGGGATTCATGCGGCTGAATTTCGGCTGCAACAGGCTGCCGGAAAACAGGAAACCGCCCAGGACAATCGGCGCGACAAAGGAAATCACGAACAACAGGATCAAGATCGGCTGCACCGCCCAGATGGCCATCTTGCCCGAGGCCAACAGGAAGGCACCCATGGCCCGCTCATCGACGATGAAGTCGCGGGTCAGGCTGAAGTTCATGCGCATGATCGCCATCAGTGTCTCGGCCAGGTGGCCGCCGAACGCCAGCAGGCCACCGGCGCCGGCCAAGGTCACCGCCACCGTGTTCAGCTCCTTGGAACGCGCGATCTCGCCTTTCTCGCGGGCATCGCGCTTGCGCTTGTCGGTGGGTTCCTCTGTCTTGTCCTGACCGCTTTCGCTTTCCGCCATGCTCAGCGCGCCCTTGCCAGATCACGCAGCCATTGCAGCGCTTCGCTGGCCAATGCCTGGTAATGGGAAAGTATGTCGGCCAGGCCGACCCAGAAAATGAACATGCCCATGACCAGGGTCAGCGGAAAACCGATGGAGAAAATGTTCAGCTGCGGCGCGGCACGCGTCATTACGCCAAAGGCGATGTTCACCACCAGCAACGCGGCGATAGCCGGCAGGATCAGCAGCAGGCCGGCACCGAACACCCAGCCCAGGCGCCCCGCCACCTCCCAGAACTGATTGACCACCAGCGCATTGCCCACCGGCAAGGTGGTGAAGCTTTCGGTCAGCACCTCGAACGCCACCAGATGGCCGTTCATCAGCAGGAACAGCACGCTCACCAGCATGGTCATGAACTGGCTGATCACCGCAACGTTGACGCCGTTGGCCGGGTCGACCATCGATGCGAAGGCCATGCCCATCTGCACCGCGACGATCTGGCCAGCGATGACGAAAGCCTGGAACAACAACTGCAGCGACAACCCGAACAACGCCCCGACGATGACCTGCTCGGCACACAGCAGCAGTCCGCGCAGGCTCAGCGGATCGAACTCGGGCAAGGGCGGCAGGGCCGGGACGATCACCACGGTGATAGCCACCGCCACGTACAGACGCACCCGCGCCGGCAGCATGCGGGTGCCAAAGATCGGCATGGTCATCAACACTGCCGTCACCCTGAACAACGGCAGGATGAAGGTGGCGACCCAGGTGCCGATCTGCGTGTCGGTCAGCTCCAGCATCGGCGCGTCAACCGATCAGCTGCGGGATGTTGGTGTACAGACTGGTGATGTACTCCATGAACTTCTGCACCAGCCACGGCCCGGCGACGATCAGCGTGACCAGCATCACCAGCAGGCGTGGCAGGAAGCTCAGGGTCTGTTCGTTGATCTGCGTGGCGGCCTGGAACATGGCCACCACCAGGCCCACCAGCAGGCTGGGCACCACCAGTATGGCGACCATCAGGGTGGTCAGCCACAAGGCATCACGGAACAGGTCGACAGCGACTTCAGGTGTCATCGGCGGCTCTCCTTGACGGCGTCAGACGCCGCCGAAACTGCTGGCCAAGGTGCCCATGATCAGCGCCCAGCCATCGACCAGCACGAACAGCATGATCTTGAACGGCAGCGAGATGATCAGCGGCGACAGCATCATCATACCCATGGCCATCAGCACGCTGGCTACCACCATGTCGATGATCAGGAACGGGATGAAGATCATGAAACCGATCTGGAACGCAGTCTTCAGCTCGGAGGTGACGAACGCCGGCACCAGGATCGTCAGCGGCACCTGGTCCGGACCGGCGATGTCGGTACGCTTGGACAGGCGCATGAACAGGTCGAGGTCGCTTTGCCGGGTTTGCGCCAGCATGAAGTCCTTGAGCGGCCCCTGGGCCTTGTCGATGGCCTGCTGGGCAGTCATCTGCTCCTTCAGGTACGGCTGCAGTGCGTCCTGATTCACCCGGTCGAACACCGGCGCCATGATGAACATGGTCAGGAACAGTGCCATGCCCGTCAGCAGCTGGTTCGACGGCGTCTGCTGCAAGCCCAAGGCCTGACGCAGGATCGAGAACACGATGATGATGCGGGTGAAGCTGGTCATCAGGATGACGAACGCCGGGATGAAGCTGAGCGCCGTCATGATCAGCAGGATCTGCAGGCTGACCGAATACTCCTGCTGCCCGTCCGCGGTATTGGACAGGGTAATGGCTGGGATCGACAGCGGGTCGGCCCCCAGGGCCAGCGGCGCAGCCAGCAGCAGCGCCAGAGTCAACAACACACGCAGCGCGCCACTCATCACTTCTTGTCCTTAGGGTCTTTGCCCATCAGCTCCATCAGCCGCTGGGCAAACTCCGGCGTCGCCTGGCGGGCGTTTTCCGGCACTTCCACGGGTTCGGCCAGCACATGCAGGGCCTCGATGCTGCCAGGGGTATGGCCGATCAGGATCTGCTCCTTGCCCACCTGCACCAGCAGCAGGCGGTCACGCGGGCCGATGGCCCGGCTGCCGACGATCTCGATCACCTGCCCGCCCTTCACCGCCGTGCTTTGCATGCGCCGCAGCAACCAGGCCAGGAAGAAGATCAGGCCGACCACCAGCAGCAGGCCGAAGACCATCTGCGCCAGCTGCCCACCGAGGCTGCCAGGCGCGGTTGCCGGGGTTGCCACCGGTGTGGCCGCGGCCAGGCAAGCCTGGCTGGCGAGCAGCGCGGCGAGCGCCGCGATGGCGCGCATCGTGCCCTTCACTCAGCGCAGCTTCTTGATACGTTCGCTGGGGCTGATCACGTCGGTCAGGCGGATGCCGAACTTCTCGTTGACCACCACCACCTCGCCATGGGCAATCAGCGTGCCGTTGACCAGCACGTCGAGCGGCTCGCCGGCCAGGCGGTCGAGCTCGATCACCGAGCCCTGGTTGAGCTGCAGCAGGTTGCGGATGTTGATCTCGGTACTGCCCACTTCCATGGAAATGTTCACCGGGATATCCAGGATCACGTCCAGGTTAGGGCCTTCGAGGCTGACGTTTTCGTTCGGCTTCGGCGAGCTGGCGAACTCCTCCATCGGCAGGCGGCCCGCGCCGCCGGTGCTGCTACCGGTGTCACCACCCAGCAGTGCATCGATATCGGCCTGGCCGGCTGCACCGGTTTCTTCCAGTGCCGCAGCCCATTCATCGGCCAGTGCCTGGTCCTCTGCGGAGGTGATCTCGTTTTCGTTAGCCATGGTTTCCTCGACAGGCATTCAATTCGTTATGAGCGACCGGCACGCGTCAGCGGCGTTCGATCGGGTCGATGATCTGCAGCGCCAGGTTGCCCTTGTGCGAACCCAGGCGCGCCTTGAACGACGGCACGCCGTTGGCGCGCAGCACCAGGTGCTCGGGCAGCTCCACCGGGATCACGTCGCCAGGCTGCATGTGCAGGATGTCGCGCAGCTTCAGCTGGCGCCGGGCTACGGTGGCGGTCAGCGGCACAGCCACGTCCAGCACGTCCTCGCGCAGGGCCTTGACCCAGCGCTCGTCCTGGTCGTCCAGGTCCGACTGGAAACCGGCGTCGAGCATTTCCCGCACCGGCTCGATCATCGAGTACGGCATGGTCACGTGCAGGTCGCCGCCACCGCCGTCCAGCTCGATGTGGAAGGTGGACACCACCACCGCCTCGCTGGGGCCGACAATGTTGGCCATGGCCGGGTTGACCTCGGAGTTCATGTACTCGAAGGTGACCGGCATGATTGCCTGCCAGGCTTCCTTGAGGTCGACGAAGCACTGGTCCAGCACCATGCGCACCACGCGCAACTCGGTGGGGGTGAACTCGCGGCCTTCGATCTTGGCGTGGCGGCCGTCGCCGCCAAAGAAGTTGTCCACCAGCTTGAACACCAGCTTGGCGTCGAGGATGAACAGCGAGGTACCGCGCAGCGGCTTGATCTTGACCAGGTTGAGGCTGGTCGGCACATACAGCGAGTGCACGTATTCGCCGAACTTCATCACCTGCACGCCGCCCACTGCCACATCGGCGGAGCGGCGCAGCAGGTTGAACATGCTGATACGGGTGTAACGGGCGAAACGCTCGTTGATCATTTCCAGGGTCGGCATGCGACCCCGCACGATACGGTCCTGACTGGTCAGGTCGTAGCTTTTGATGCTGCCAGGCTCGGATGCACTCTCGGTCTGCACCAGCCCGTCGTCGACGCCATGCAACAGGGCATCGATTTCATCCTGGGACAGCAGGTCCTGTACGGCCATTGCGGACTCCTACTGCAATACGAAATTGGTGAACAGCAACTGGTCGACGACCGGCTTGCCGACTTCCTTCTGCGCCACTTCCTGAACCACTGCGGTGGCCTTCTGGCGCAGCATTTCCTGCCCCACCGGGCTGCCGGCCAGGGTGTCGAAGCCTTGCCCGGAGAACATCATCACCAGGTTGTTGCGGATCACCGGCATGTGCACCTTGAGGGCGTCCAGGTCAGCCTGGCTGCGCGCTTGCAGGGTGATGCTCACCTGCATGTAGCGCTGGCGGCCGTTCTGGTTGAAGTTGACCACGAAGGCCGGGGCCAGCGCTTCGTAGATAGCCGCTGGCTTGACGTTGCTGGCTGCAGGATCGGCGGCCGGGGCCGGCTCGCTCTTGTGCATGATGAACCAGGTAGCGCCCACCGAAAGGCCGATCGCCAGCAACAGGCCCACTACCGCCAGCAGGATCAGCTTGAGTTTGCCTTTAGTGGCGGGGTCTTTGACTGCTTCGCTCTTCGCCATGCCAATAATCCGTCGTCCATCGGGGGTTCAAGGGAGGATGGCTTGGCTTGAGCAAGTGTTATGCCAGATTTCGCAGAAGGGAGATTTCAGCAGGAACGACTGTGCTGGCTTCTTCGCGGGTGAACCCGCTCCCACAGGACCTCCACAGGCTTCGAAGCCTGCACTGTACTTGTGGGAGCGGGTTTACCCGCGAAGAGGCCAGTACAGGCAATCGGGATCTACGCGTAATAATCGACCGCACTGTCGCCAACAACCACCTGCTGCTCCACAGGCCGGGCGCTATCGACTGCCTCTGCCCCGCCCTGCTCGGCCCGGCGCGCCGCCACCCCGGACAGGTTGCTGCCCTGTGCCTCCCCCTGCTGCTGCTGTTGCTGCCCACGCGACTGGTCGGCCACGTTGACATCCGGCTGTGCCAGCCCCTGCTGGGCGAACAGCTCGCGCAGGCGGTGCACCTGGCTGTCGAGGGCGTCACGCACGCCGGCGTGGCCGCTGATGAAGGTGATCTGGGTCGACTGGTCCGTCGCAACATTGACGCGAATGTCCAGGCGGCCCAGTTCTGCCGGCTCCAGCTGGATATCCGCCGACTTGAGGTTCTGGCTGGACAGGTACATGACCCGATTGACCAGGCCCTCGGCCCAGGCGTTCTGGTTCATCGGCAGCGGTTGGTGCAATGGGCTGGCATTGGCCGGCACGGCATTGGCGGTCTTGGCCGTGGCGGCCTGGGTCAGGTTGGCCAGGCGGTTGGCGAAATCGTCTACGCGTGTATCGCTGCCAGCGCTCTTGGTGTCTTTCAGGCCATCTTCGAGCAAGCCGGCAAAGGCCTTGTCGCCAGGCTCGCCCGCTTCACCCTCGGCATTCTCGACCAGATTCGCCAAGGTATTGACGGCCATCTGCCCCTCTTCGCCCTGAGCCTGCGAAGGGTCCAGGGCATGCGCCGAGGTCGCTCCCTTGGCCTGGGCGCTTTGTTCCAGCGCCAGGCGCAGGGTAGGCAGGTTGGCCAAAGGGTCGGAGTCAGGGTCGAAGGCTTCCTCGGCGGCCGGCTCCTCGGGCAGCTCGGCGGTGACCTGCGCCTGCGCCGCGGCGGCCTGCAACACCGGCGCCACCGCCTCGGCCTGGGCCTGGATCAGTTGTGCGCCAGGCTGGGCGTCGGTGACCTGGCCGGCAACCAGGCTGGCATCGCGCAAGCCGGTGTCGGCCTGGGCCTGGTCGTCGGCTGGCAATTGTTTGCCGTCATCGGCAACCGCGGGTTTGTCGACAGCGGCTTTCTTGCCGCCCTGCGCCGCCTCGGGCTTGTCCTTGGGCTTGGCCTGGGCGACCTTGTCGTCCTGCCCGGCGGCCTTGTCGCGGCCCTGCCGGGCCATCACCTGGCCGAAGCCGTCGCCCTTGTCGCCCGGCGCCTGCAGCGGCTTGTCGGCCTGTGCGGTGGCCGAACGCGAGGTGTTGGCAATGGCGTTGCCTTGCAACAATGGGTTGGGTGCGACAGGCATCGAGCGGTCTCCGCGCCAGAAACAAAAAAATCATCCAGCCAGAGACAGGCAAGACTCGCGCCAAGTCGTGTTTCAACCCGCCGAAATGCGCTGCTGCTCACCTCGGTAGAAGCCCTGCACCTCGAGGAACTCTTGGTCGATGCGGTTGATCAGGTCTTCGATGCCATACAGCGGGGGCCGCCGTGCGCGCTCCTCCAGCTGCTGGCACAGGCTGGCCAATGCAACCGCGCCCATGTTGCTGCTGCTGCCCTTGAAACTGTGGGCCGCGGAGCCGAGCTCTTCGGCATTTTGGGCCGCGTGCAGCTGGCCCAGGCGCCGTTCGGAGTCTTCGAGAAAGGTTTGCACCAACTGCAGGTAGCCATCTTCCATGACCTCACGCAGGTCGCTGAGTACCTTGTGGTCAATATGCATGTCAGTCACTTGTTCACTCCTTGATCAAGCCAGATTATGCCCGAGCCAACCCGTGGCTCACCAGACGAACTCCACATGCGCGCAGCGCCCGCCCTCACTCCAGTGCGCGCTGCTGGCCAGCCGCCGCACCAGGTTCAGGCCACGCCCGCTCAGCTCCTGCTCCAGCGAGGGCCGCGACAGCACCCGTTGCACATCGAACCCGGCACCACTGTCACGGACCTCGATCATCAGACGCCCGCCGTCGGCTTGCGGTTCAACCTTGAAATCGATGCGCACGTAACCGTCGGTCAGAACCCCAAGGCGCCGGGCGCGTTCCTGATAATAGTCGGCAAAGCCCTGTACATCGCGCTTGAGCTGCGAGTCCAGGCCCAGCACGCCATGCTCCAGGGCATTGGAATACAGCTCGCTGAGCACGCTGTGCAGGTTGCCGGTACGCGCGCGCAGGCCATGAATCTCCTGCAACAACTGCACCAGGTACGGCACCGGGTTGAAGCGCTTCAGGCTCTGGCCACGCACCTCGAACCCCAGCGACCAGTCCAGCGGGCTGGAGCGGCCGCTATCAGAGTAGATCATCGGCGCCGGCACCCGCTCCTCGGCGCTGAACATGCGAATGTCGCACAGGCTGATGTCATCGCGCGGGCGCCCGCCAAAGCGCTCCAGGGCCTGCATCACTTCGTCGAACAACCGCACCGGGTCCCGGTTGTCGGCCAGCACCCTGCGCAGGCGCTGCACACCGAACAGGCGCTCCTGGTCGTCGGCGGTGTCCAGCACGCCGTCCGACAGCAGCAGCAGGCGCTCGCCCGGTGCCAGCGGCAACACTTCGGTACTGTCATCGAAACGCTCGGCGTCCAGGATGCCCAGCGGCAGGTGTCGCGACGTCAGCACCGACAGCACCTGGCCATCCACTGCCAGGCGATAGCCATCAGGCATGCCGCCGTTCCACACTTCCACCGAACCGCGCTGCATGCTGAGGTTGAGCAGCAGCGCACAACAGAACATGTCCACCGGCAGGATACGTTTGAGCTTGGCATTCATCTCGCGCAGGATCTGCGCCATGCCGTAGCCCTTGGCAGTCATGCCGTAGAACACTTCGGCCAGCGGCATGGCGCCTACCGCCGCCGGCAGGCCGTGGCCGGTGAAATCGCCGAGCAGCACGCGCATGTCGCCGGACGGGGTGAACGCGGCCAGCATCAGGTCGCCATTGAACAGCGCATAGGGCGATTGCAGGTAGCGGATGTTGGGCGCGGCCAGGCAGCCGGAGTGGGCCACCTTGTCGAACACCGCCTTGGCCACCCGCTGCTCGTTGAGCAGGTGGTGGTGGTGCCGGGCAATCTGGTCGCGCTGCTCCAGCACGGTGGCCTGCAGCCGGCGCAGGCGGTCCATGGCGCGTATCTTGGCACCGAGGATCACCGCACTGTAGGGCTTGGCCATGAAGTCGTCGCCCCCGGCCTCCAGGCAGCGCACCAGGCCTTCCTCCTCGTTCAATGACGTCAGGAAAATGATCGGCACCAGCGCTTCGCCGGCCAGTGCCTTGATCTGCCGCGCCGCCTCGAAGCCATCCATCACCGGCATCAGCGCATCCAGCAGCACAAGTTGCGGGCGCCGCTCGACGAACAGCGCCACCGCCTGCTCGCCGTTTTCCGCGGTGAATACCTGATGGCCCTGACGGCGCACGATCTGCGCCAGCAGCAGGCGGTCGGCGGCACCGTCTTCGGCGACCAGCACGGTCAACGTCTGTTCGGCCGGCATGTCGGCGCTCAACTGATATCGAAGAGTTTTTCGAAATTGGAGATGGCGAGGATCTTGCGCACATCGGAGCTGGCATGCACCACACGCACATCCGACTCATCGCCGCCCGCATGGTCGCGCAGCAACAGCAGCATGCCGAGTGCGGAACTGTCGAGGTAGGTGGTGTCCTTCAGGTCGACGACCACCGAATCTGGCCGGCTGGGCTGGCGTTCGTAGGCGTCACGAAATTCCTGATGCTTGCCGAAATCGAAGCGCCCCTTGATCTTAATCGTCAGCTTTTTCCCGTCCTGCGAAAAATCAGTCTCGACTGCCATGCTAGCGATTCCTTCGATGATGGCGGATGCAACTCCTTAAAGGTTTAGCAGGCGATGCCGGGGGTGGCAAGCATGCCATTCCCACAGGCGGTGCACCCAGTGTAGGAGCGGCCTTGTGTCGCGAAAGGGCCGCAGAGCGGCCCCGGCGATATTTGCTGCGAAGCTGAAATCCTGGGGCCGCTGCGCGCCCCTTTCGCGACACAAGGCCGCTCCTACAGGGTACGGCGCAAGCCCAATGGGCAGCTTAAAGGTGATTCTGCCGCGGCAGGCGTTGTGACAGCTCGTCGAGCAAGCGCTGCTCGCGCTTGTCTTCGGCCCGCCGGGCTTCCTCCTGGTAGCGCTGCACCAGCTTGCGCAAGCCTTCCACCCGGGCATAGGCCTGCTGCCAGGTGCCGCGGGCGTTGTTGAGGTTGTTCTGGTGCCAGACCAGGCTCTGGCGCTGCTGGGTCATGGCCGTTTCCAGCTGCCCGAGGAAGCGCTGGTAATTGACCAGCCAGCTACCGTTTACCCCCTGCCCGCCACGGTTGATCCACTGCAGTTGGTAGTCTTCGCGAAACCGTTCGAGTTCGGCCAGCTTGGCCTGTGCCGTGGCCACCTGCTGCTGGAACTGCCCAAGGCGCTGGGCCGCCTGGCGCTCGGCCTCTTCGGCCATGTCCACCACCGGCGCCAGGCGCGCGGCACGTCCGGGCAGTGCCATGGCCTATCAACCGCCCGCCGGGGGCGCAAAGATCGCCCCCAACTGTTCGCGGCTTTGCGCCATGCCCACGCTCTCGCGCAGGCCCTGGCGCAAAAACTCCACCAGCTTCGATTGCAGCGCAATGGCCAGATCGGTTTCCGGGTCGCCACCCGCCACGTAGGCACCCACACTGATCAGGTCACGGCTTTGCGACAGGCGCGACCACAGCTGCTTGAACTTTTGCGCCTGGCGCAAATGGTCGGCATCGACCACCTGAGGCATGACCCGACTGATCGAGGCTTCGATGTCGATAGCCGGGTAATGGCCTTCCTCGGCCAACCGCCGCGACAGCACGAAGTGGCCATCGAGCACACCACGCGCCGAGTCGGCAATCGGGTCCTGCTGGTCGTCACCCTCGGACAACACAGTGTAGAACGCGGTGATCGAACCACCGCCTGGCTCGCCGTTGCCGGCCCGCTCCACCAGCTTGGGCAGTTTGGCAAACACCGACGGCGGGTAACCCCGGGTGGCCGGCGGTTCGCCGATGGCCAAGGCGATTTCACGCTGGGCCTGGGCAAAACGGGTCAGCGAGTCCATCAGCAACAGCACGTTCTTGCCCTTGTCGCGGAAGTACTCGGCAATACGTGTGCAGTACATGGCGGCGCGCAGGCGCATCAGCGGCGCATCGTCGGCGGGCGAAGCGACCACCACCGAGCGCTTGAGGCCTTCTTCACCAAGGATATGCTCGATGAATTCCTTGACCTCGCGGCCCCGCTCGCCGATCAGGCCGACGACGATGATCTCGGCTTCGGTGAAGCGGGTCATCATGCCCAGCAACACCGACTTGCCCACACCGGTACCGGCGAACAGGCCCAGGCGCTGGCCGCGACCGACGGTGAGCAGGCCATTGATGCTGCGAATGCCCACGTCCAGCGGCTTGCTGATGGGGTCGCGGTTCAACGGGTTGATCACCGGGCCGTCCATCGGCACCCAGTCCTCGGCCTTCATCCCGCCCTTGCCATCCAGCGCGCGACCGGCGCCGTCGAGCACCCGGCCGAGCATGCTCATGCCCATGGGCAGGCGGCCGCTGTCATCCAGCGGCACCACCCGGGCGCCGGGGGCGATGCCGACAATGCTGCCGACCGGCATGAGGAATACCTTGGACCCGGCAAAGCCCATGACTTCGGCCTCCACCTGCACCGGGTGGTAGCTGTCGTCGTTGATTACCAGGCAGCGGCTGCCGACTGCAGCGCGCAGGCCTTCGGCTTCCAGGGTGAGGCCGACCATGCGCAGCAGGCGGCCTTCGACGATGGGCTGGGCCGGCAGCTCGATGGCCTCGGCGTAACTGCCCAGGCGCTTGCCGAAACTGGTGCGCTCAAGTTGCATCCGGGCTACCCACGGCGCGCTCTGGCAGGCTGTCCAGGTCTACCGACATGTCCGGCGCTGCCGGGTGCAGCGAATGGTCGTGCAACTGGTCGAACAGTTGTGCCACGGCTTTCTCGATGCGGGTTTCCATGGTCGCGTCGATGCGGCTATGCGCGGTCTCGATACGGCAGCCGCCTGGTAGCAGTGCGCTGTCCTCGAGCAGCCGCCAGCTTTCCTCATGGCGCTCGCGCAGGGCCTTGGCCAGCTCGAAATCCTGCGGGTTGAGATGAATGCGGATATTGTCCGCGCCCATGGGCAGCAGCTTGAGCGCTTCGCGCAGTACCTGGGTTATCTGACTGGAATCGCCCCGCAGTTCGCGACCGATCACCTGGCGGGTCATGTGAGCCACCAGGTGGACCAGGGTTTTCTCGATCTGCGTGTCCTGCTCGGCGATCGGCTCCATCAGGTTGGTCATCAGCCGGTCGAGGCTCTCCAGCTTGGTCTTCAGGGCCTCTTCGGCTTCCTGGCGGACCTTGAGCTGGGTGCTATGGAAGCCCTCGCGCTCACCGGTGGCGAAGCCTTCGTTGTAGGCCTCCTGGCGGATGGCCTCGAGTTCTTCCAGGGTCAGTGGCTGAACTTCTTCCAGCGGCACTTCCTCGACTTCTTCCTCGATTACCTCGGGTTCCGGCTCCGGTTCGGGCTCAGGCTCCGGTTCCGGGTCGAAGCTGGGCAGCGCCCATACATCCACGCCCTCGAGGTCGCGGGCGCGGATCAGGTCGCTGGGGTGATGTTCTTTGGTGGGCATGCTGTCATGTTCTCAAACCATGTTCAGCCGACACGGTCCCTGTGGGAGCGGGTTTACCCGCTCCCACAGGGACCGTGTCGGCCTTCAGATCGCGAATACCTTAGATCATTTCCTCGGCACCCTTGCCGCCGAGCACGATCTCGCCGGCCTCGGCCATGCGGCGGGCGATGGTGAGGATTTCCTTCTGCGCCGTTTCCACGTCGCTGACCCGTACCGGCCCCTTGGCCTCCAGGTCGTCGCGCAACAGCTCCGAGGCACGTTTGGACATGTTCTTGAAGATCTTGTCCTTGACCCGCTCGTCGGCGCCCTTGAGCGACACCACCAGCACGTCGGACGAGACTTCGCGCAGCAACGCCTGGATGCCACGGTCGTCGACGTCGGCCAGGTTGTTGAAGACGAACATCAGGTCTTCGATCTGCTCCGACAGGTCGCTGTCGATCTCGCGGATCGCGTCCATCAGTGCACCTTCCACCGAGCTGTCGAGGAAGTTCATGATGTCGGCGGCGCGCTTGATGCCGCCCAAAGTGGTACGCGCCGCGTTGGAGTTGCCCGAGAACTGCTTCTCGAGGATCTGGTTCAGCTCCTTCAGCGCCGCCGGCTGCACGGTGTTCAGCGACGACACGCGCAGGACGATGTCCAGGCGCACCTTGTGGTCGAAGTTGCTCAGCACTTCGCCGGCCTGGTCGGGGTCGAGGTAGGCAACCACGATGGCCTGGATCTGCGGGTGCTCGTAGCGGATCACGTCGGCAACGGCGCGCGGCTCCATCCACTTCAGGCTGTCCAGGCCGCTGGTGTTGCCACCGAGCAGGATGCGGTCGACCAGGCCGTTGGCCTTGTCCTCGCCCAGGGCCTGGTTGAGCATCTTGCGGATATAGGCATCGGAGCCCACGCCCAGGCTGGTCTGGTCGCCGACGATTTCGACGAACTCGCTCATCACCTGCTCGACCTGTTCACGGTGCACATTGCCCATCTGCGCCATGGCCACACCCACCCGCTGCACTTCCTTGGGCCCCATGTGCCGCAGCACCTGGGCGGCATCGGTCTCGCCCAGCGAAAGCAGGAGGATCGCCGCCTTGTCGACGCGGCTCAGCTTGGCGGTAACGGCTCGGTTATCACTCATCGGCGTTGATCCACTCTTTCACGACCTGGGCAACGCGGCCCGGGTCTTCGGCCACCAGGCCTTTGATTGCGTTGAGCTGTGCCTCGTAACCCTCGTTCGGGCTAGGCAGCAGAATGCTTGTCGGGCCACCCAGACTGACGCGGTCGTTGGCCAGTTCGCCATCCAGACCCATCATGCCGCCCAGCTCCATGTCGCTATCCGGGGCAGCCTGCTTGCCGCCCCCTGTAATGTTGTTCAGCACCGGGCGCAGCACACCGAACACCAGCACCAGGATGAACACCACGCCCAGCACTTGCTTGACGATGTCCCAGAACCACGGCTGCTGGTAGAAGGCGATGTCGGTGATCTCTTCGCCGCGGTCGGCGGCGAACGGCACGTTGATCACCGTCACGCTGTCGCCACGGCTGGCATCGAAGCCGACCGCGTCCTGCACCAGGCGAGTGAAGCGTGCCAGGTCCTCGGCGCCCCATGGCGCACGGGTGGCGTCGCCGGTGGCCGGGTCGATCTTGACCTGGTCGTCCACCACCACCGCCACCGACAGGCGGGTCATGCGCCCCTGCTGCTGGCGGGTGTGGCTGATGGAACGGTCCAGCTCGAAGTTCTTGGTGCTTTGCTGGCGCTTGTCCGACGGGTACGGCGCGAGCATCGGCTGGCCGGTGGCCGGGTCCATGATCTGCTGGCCGTTGGCATCCACCAGCGGCTGGCCAGGCTGGATGGCCGCGGCCGGGGTAGCGGCACCACCGGTGGTCTGCGGTGCCGAGGCCGGGCCTGGCGGCTGGTTGCTCAGCGCACCGGGCACACCTTGCGGGCCCTGGCTGCTGGCACGTTGTTCATCGACCGACTGCTCGCTGCGCAGCGCCGGCTGGTCTGGGTTGAACTGCTCGGAGGTGGACTCGACCGCACTGAAGTCCAGGTCGGCGGACACTTCGGCCTTGTAGCGGTCATTGCCCAGCACCGGCTGCAGGATGTTGTGCACCCGCTGGGTGAGCATGCTTTCCACCCGGCGGCTGTAGTCGAACTGTTTGCCTGCCTGGGTCAGGGCGGTGTCCTGGATCTGCTCGGACAGCAGGTTGCCCTTCTGGTCGACCACGGTGACCTGGGACTTGTCAAGTTCCGGCACGCTTGTTGCCACCAGGTTGACGATGGCCATCACCTGCCCGGCTTCCAGGGCACGGCCCGGGTACAGCTCGACCAGTACCGAGGCGCTGGGCTTGCGTTCGTCACGCACGAACACCGAGCTTTTCGGGATGGCCAGATGCACGCGCGCGCCCTTGACGTTGTTCAGGCTGGACACGGTACGCGCCAGCTCGCCTTCCAGGCTGCGACGGTAACGGGTGGCTTCCATGAACTGGCTGGTGCCCAGGCCCTGCTCCTTGTCGAGCAGCTCGAAACCGACGTTGCCATCGCTTGGTGCCACGCCGGCGGCCGCCAGTTTCAGGCGCGCACGGGAGAGGTCGTCGGCCTTGACCAGCAGAGCACCGGAATTGGGCTCGACGTTGTAGGGGATGTCGGCGGCGGCCAGGGTATCCATGACCTGCTTGGTGTCCATGCCCGCCAGGCTGCCGTACAGCGGACGGTAATCGGGTTGTTGCGACCACAGCACCACGGCAAAGCCGATCGCCACGCTGGCGGCCAGGCCGACCAGAAGGCCGATCTGACGCAGCATGGGCATCTGCGCGATGTTTTCCAGAAACGCCATGCCGAACAGCGGCGGCTTGGCCGCGGGCGGGCCGCTTTTGGCAGGGGGGTTGTCGACGACTGCTTCAGCCATGGTTTACGTCCGTCCTCAAACCGGCATCTGCATGATGTCCTGGTACGCCTGGACCAGCTTGTTGCGTACCTGGGTCAGGGCCTGCATCGACACGCTGGCCTTTTGCGAAGCGATCATCACGTCGGTCAGGTCGACGCCACTCTTGCCGATCTCGAAAGCGTTGGCCAACTGGGTCGAAGCCTGCTGCGTCTCATGCACCTTGCCGATGGCCTGGCCGAGCATGTCGGCAAAGGTACTTTGCCCGGGTGCCAACTCGGGGGCGGCGGCCACCTTGGGCAGCGACATGGCATCGGCCTGCATGGCCCGCATGTCCAACATCAGACGATTGAATTCAACACCTTGGCTCATGACCCTTCTCTCTCCTGCGGCCGCATTTTTTTGACAGTGATGCGGCGGATAGCCAACCTAAAGCAACAAAGGTGCCAGCCTTGGGAATCACCGCCCCGTGCGCTTGCGCGATCTTTGTAGGAGCGGCCTTGTGTCGCGACAGGGGCGCGGAGCGGCCCCACATCTGCGCTTCGCCGCCGATATCGCCGGGGCCGCCTTGCGGCCCTATCGCGACACAAGGCCGCTCCTACAGGGGTCGCATCTGCAGCAGCTGCAGTGTCAATCAGCCGAACAGGCTGGCCTCGACGTCAAACCCGGCATCGCGCATCTGCGCCAGCTTGTAGCGCAGGGTACGCGGGCTTATCCCCAGGCGTTCGGCCGCCTCTTTGCGGCGGCCGCGCTCGGCGCGCAGGGTGTCGATGATCATCTGGTACTCATGACGACGCATGTCATCGCCCAGCCCGCCGGGCTCGGCCACCACCTCGGATGACGGCTCTATGCCAGCTGACAATGGAATGGCGCCCGCCAGACAAAAATCCGCCGCCTCGATCACCCCGCCCTGCTGCAGGATCAGCGCCCGCTGCAGGGCGTTGTCCAGTTCGCGTACGTTGCCCGGCCAGGCATACGCCTGCAGGCAGGCTCGGGCCTGGGGCGACAGCTGCACCGGGGCGTGCTTCATCTTCGCCACGTGGCGTGCCAACAGGCGCTCGGCCAGTTGCAGGATGTCACCCGGGCGTTCGCGCAGCGGGCGCCAGGCCAGGGGGAACACCGACAGGCGGTAGTACAAATCTTCACGGAAACGCCCGGCCGCCACTTCGCCAGCCAGGTCACGGTTGGTGGTGGCCAGCACGCGAATATCCAGGCTGATGGGCTTGCGCCCACCCACCCGCTCCACCTCGCGCTCCTGCAGCACGCGCAGCAGCTTGGCCTGCAAGGCCATTGGCATTTCCGAGATTTCATCGAGCAGCAAGGTGCCACCTTCGGCCTGCTCGAACTTGCCGGCCTGGGCAGCGATGGCGCCGGTGAAGGCACCCTTCTCGTGGCCGAACAGGGTGGCCTCGAGCATGTTGTCGGGGATGGCAGCACAATTGATCGCCACGAAGGCCTGCGCCGCCCGCGGTGACTGCTGGTGAATGAAGCGCGCCAGCACTTCCTTGCCGGTACCGGATTCGCCGGAAATCAGCACGGTCGAGTCACTGCGCGCCACCCGCGTGGCCAGCTCCAGCAACTGTCGACTGGCCGGCTCGCAGGCCACCGGGCCTTCCTCTTCAGCCACGCGCCCGGCGGCATGCCGCTCGACCAGACTGAGCAAGGCCTTGGGTTCGAATGGCTTGACCAGATAGTCGGCAGCCCCTTGGCGCATCGCCTCGACGGCGCGCTCCACCGCGGCATGCGCGGTCATCAGCAACACGGGCAGTTGCGGTTGCTGGCGGCGCAGCTGGGCCAGCAGTTGGTGCCCATCCATGCCAGGCATGTTCACATCGCTGACTACCAGGCTGAAGGCCTCCTCCAGTACCGCTTCCAGCGCTTCTTCGGCACTGCCCACCGCCTGGTAGGCGAAGCCGCCGATTTCCAGGGTATCGCCCAGCGCCTGGCGCAATACGCGGTCGTCCTCGACCAGCAGCACCTTGATCGCCATTACATGCCCTCCGCCAGTTGCCCGTCGATCAACGGCAGCTCCACCCGCACACAGGTACCACGGCCAACCTTCGAGCGCAGGCGCAGCGTACCCTGGTGCGCACGCACCACAGCCTTGACCACGGCCAGGCCCAGGCCGGTGCCAGTGGCCTTGGTGGTCAGGAACGGCTCGCCCAGGCGGCCGAGCAGGTCGCCATCGATGCCACTGCCGGCGTCGCTTACACACAGGTGCAGACTGCGCTCGCGGCGCAACAGGTGCACCTTCAGTCGCGCCGGGCCGTCGCTGGCTTGCAGCGCATTTTCGATCAGGTTGAGCAATGCACCAACCAGGGTGTCCCGGTTGCACAGCAGCTCACCCAGGTGGCTGTCACACTGCCAGCGCACGGCGTGCCCTTGCACATGCGCCTGGGCAGCCTGCTGCAGGGCCTGGAACAAGGCTTTTGGCGTGACTCGATCATTCAGCGGCAGCTCGCCACGGGCGAATACCAGCATGTCGCGCACCTGGTGTTCCAGCTCGTGCAGGCGCTCCTTCAGGGTGCCGGCAAAGCGCTGGCGGGTTTCCGCGCCCAGCTCTTGTTCGGGATCAGCCAGGTGGCTGGCGTAGAGCATCGCCGCCGACAGTGGCGTGCGGATCTGGTGCGCCAGCGAGGCGACCATGCGCCCCAGCGAAGACAGGCGCTCGTGGCGAGCCAGCTGGTCTTGCAGGCGACGGGTTTCGGTCAGGTCGTTGAGCAACACCAACTGGCCAGGCTCGGCATCCAGCGAGCGAGTGGCAATGGACAGACGGCGGCCATCGCGCAGCGAGACTTCGTGACCGTCATCCTTGCGCGGGGCAAAGCTGCGGGCGATCACCTGGCGCCACAGCTGGCCGACCAGCGGCTCGCCGAGCAGTTCGCAGGCGGCCGGGTTGGCTTCGCGTACCAGGCCCTGGCCATCGATCACGATCACCCCGCCGGGCAGCAGGTCCAGCAGGTTCTGCAGGCGGTTGGCCAGGCGTTCCTTTTCGCTCAGTTCATCGATGCGCTGGGCGCTGACCACCGCCAGCTCGCCCTTGAGTTCGCTGACCCGGGCTTCGAGCAGGCTGTAGGACTGGCTCAGTTGGGTGGATACCTGACTGAACAGGGCGAAGGCCTGCTCGAGACCCTGACGGCTTTCCTGCTCGATCGGGGTTTGCCCCTGCGGATCGGGGGCTAGGGATACGTGGGCGGCCTGGGGCATCTTGCTCTCTCGCGTGGCTGACCGTCATAAAAACGGTGTGTTGCCAGCGGTGTAGCAATAGCCGTGCCGGAGATAGGGATTTGGGTTGGCTGTGCCGGCCTCTTCGCGGGTGAACCCGCTCCCACAGAGACCGCGCAGGCTTCAAGCCTTGCTCAGTACTGGGGATTTTGGCTCCCTGTGCCGGCCTCTTCGCGGGCATGCCCGCCCCCACAGGGACCGTGCAGGCTTCAAGCCTTGCGCAGTACTGGAGATTTTGGCTCCCTGTGCCGGCCTCTTCGCGGGCATGCCCGCTCCCACAGGGATATCACCGAATTCAAGCTGTGCATCGATCCTGTGGGAGCGGGCGCGCCCGCGAAGAGGCCGGTACAGGCAACCGCCAGCCGTCAATCCTCCGCCTGTTCCTCGCCGCCCTGGCGGCTCATGCCGTACTTGCGCATCTTCTCGACCAGGGTGGTACGACGTATACGCAAACGTTCAGCCGCGCGCGCAACGATACCGTTGGCATCATCCAGCGCCTGCTGGATCAGGCCCTGCTCCAGGCTACCCAGGTAGTCCTTCAGGTCCAGGCCTTCAGGTGGCAGCATGGCGTGGTTGCTGAAGTTCGGCGTATGGCCGTTGATCGCCACGCGCTCTTCCAGGTCGCTGCGCAGGCTGTCGACCATCTGCTCGTCTTCGTCATCAACGTAACGGAATTTCTTCGGCAGCTCGGACACGCCAATCACCCCGTACGGGTGCATGATCGCCATGCGCTCGACCAGGTTGGCCAGCTCGCGAACGTTGCCCGGCCAGCCGTGGCGACACAGCGACATGATCGACGCGGAGTTGAAGCGGATGGACCCGCGCTTCTCGTGCTCCATGCGCGAGATCAGCTCGTTCATCAGCAGCGGGATGTCTTCCACCCGCTCACGCAGTGGCGCCATCTCGATGGGGAACACGTTCAGGCGGTAGTACAGGTCTTCGCGGAACGTGCCCTCCTCGATCATGGTCTCGAGGTTCTTGTGGGTCGCGGCAATGATGCGCACATCGATGCTCTGGGTCTTGTTGCTGCCCACGCGCTCGAAGGTACGTTCCTGCAGCACGCGCAACAGCTTGACCTGCATCGGCAACGGCATGTCGCCGATTTCGTCGAGGAACAGGGTACCGCCGTTGGCCAGCTCGAAACGCCCGGCACGGCTGGTGATCGCCCCGGTGAAGGCGCCCTTCTCGTGGCCGAACAGTTCGCTTTCCAGCAGCTCGGCCGGGATCGCGCCGCAGTTGACCGGCACGAACGGCGCCTCGCGGCGCTTGGAATGGTAGTGCAGGTTGCGCGCGACCACTTCCTTGCCGGTGCCGGACTCACCCAGGATCAGCACGCTGGCATCGGTATCAGCCACCTGCTGCATCATCTGCCGCACGTGCTGGATGGCACGGCTGGTACCGACCAGGCTGCGGAACAGGTTGGGTTCGCGCTGGCGACCACGCTCGCGCGCCTGGTCGTACATCTCGCGATAGACCTGGGCACGGTGCAGCGAATCCAGCAGCTGGCTGTAGCTTGGCGGCATTTCCAGGTTGGAAAGCACCCGGCGGCGAAGGTCTTCCGGGAACTCCGCAGAAGAAATTTCACCTAAAAGCAGAACCGGAAGGAACTCATCCCACCCAGCCACTGTCTTAACGAGCCCAAGCACACTGCCCGGGGCGTTTACAGTGCCGATGAGCACGCACAGCACTTCGCGACTCGAAGACAATGGCTCGACCACCTGCTGCCAGTCCTGGCTGGAGCAAGCGAGGTTTTCTTCGCCGAGGAAGTTAAGCACCACCGCCAGGTCGCGGCGGCGTGCGCTGTCGTCGTCGATCAGCAGAATCTTGGTTTCACGCCACATGCAATAGCAACTTCCCTAGTCATATCGGCGCCCGAGGGCGTGCTCGACATCATTCCGACTGAATGGTCAGTGTTCGGACGTCTGAAATTCGAAAACAGCCACTAGTAAAGTCAAAAAACACCAGCCAGTCAAATTAATGGCGCATGGCTTTTGGCAACATCTGTGGTCAGGTGAATAGATGGTATACCTTTGCCGCATTCTTCGCCTGACGGATTTTCGTCATTTCATCCACCAAGGATTGACGTTCGCCACTTGCAACATCGATTAGTTGACGGTATACGGCCAGCAACTGCTCAAGGCTGGCACTGACATCGGCCTCGTTGCCTTTCGCCTCGCTCACCATGTCACCGATGCGCAAGCGGCATTCCAGGTCCAGCTCACCCACCGCTTCCCAGTTGCGCTCGGCCAGCGCCGCCAGCAGCATTTCCCGAGTCTGCTCGATCCGGGCGATTACTTCGTTCATGTCATCCTCCTTTATCAGGAAGCCGACGACTGATCGCCGATTGCGTCCCAACCTTCCTTCACAGTGATCAGCAGGCGCGCGACCTCGTCGATGATGGCCGGGTCACCCTTGACGTTGGCCTCGATCAGGCGACGGCTCATGTACATGTACAAGCTGTCCAGCTCAGCCAGGCTGTCGGCATGGTTTTCCAGGTCCAGGCCTTCACGCAGGCCGCCGATGATGTCGATGGCCTTGCCGATGAGGATGCCCCTTTGCGCGATGTCGTTGCGGGCAATGGCGCCCTTGGCCTGCGCCATGCGATCAAGGCCGCCCTGCATGAGCATCTGCACCAGGCGGTGCGGGCTGGCTTCGGACGTCTGCGCTGCGCCGTTGACTTTCTGGTACTGCCGAAGGGCCAACATCGGGTTCATGGATCTGCCTCGTTGCTGCGGTAAAAAGTTGCTTGTACCTGCTGTATCGCCTGTACGTCAAAAAACTTTAGGGGAAAAGCAAAAAGCCCGGGGCGTCTCGCGGACGCCGCCGGGCTTTTGGCATGTTCAGCCGATCAGGATTTCTTGGCCTGGGCGTTGATCGCTTCGAAGATCGAGGTGATCTGGTCGGCCTGGGCTTTCATCTTGCCCAGGGCGGTGTCCAGGGCCACGTACTTCTTGGTCAGCGATTCGGTCAGCGACTCGGTGCGGCGGTCAAGCGCGGCCTGCTGGTTGGCCAGTTCCGAGACCGCCTTGTCGAGGTTCGACTTGCGCGTTGCAAGGCTGCCATCGGTCTTGTTGTAAGGATCGATGGCCTTGTTCATGCGCTCGAAGATGCCGTCGGTACCGGTGAACAGCTCCTGCACTTCCGGGCCGAGCTTCTTGTCGTTCATCGCCGCGGTGAACTTGCTGCTGTTGAATTCGAGCGTGCCATCTTTCTGGGTGTTGATACCCAACTGGCTCAGCGTGGTCAGCTGGTCGCCGGCCCCCACCTCACTCAGCACCTTGCGCACATCACCCAACAGAGAGCGGGTGGTCGGGTCGTTGGTGAGCGGGCCGAGCACCAGCTTGTCATCGTCATCACGGCTGGTCGACGTCAGCGACGTGATCGCCTTCTGCAGCGTATTGTAGGCATCGACGAAGCTCTGGACCGACTTCTTCAGGCCATCGTTGTCCGCCGCAACGGTGACCGCGGTCGGCGTACCAGTGGCGACGCCGCTGGCCTTCGGGCTGACCCCGGTCAACTCCAGGGTCATGCCGCTGATGGCGCTATCGAGCGTGTTGGAGGCACTCTTGACCTTCAAGCCGTCGATGGTCAGTTCGGCGTCCTGGGCCTTGGCAGTGATGAAGCCCGCACCGGTCCCGGACATCTGCGTGGTGCCATCGATTGCCAGCTCGGCGATACCGCTCAGGGAGATGTCAGTCCCCGCACCTGTGGTGGTCGAGCTGAGCACCAGGCGCGAGCCGCCTTCCTCGTTGACGATGTTGGCGGAAATGCCGTTGGCGCTCATTTCCTTGTTGATCTGGTCGCGCACACTTTGCAGCGTCGCACCACTGGCCACGTCCAGGTTGTAGGTCTTGCCGTTCTGACTGATGGTCAGCTGGCCAGCACTGATCGGGCTGGTGGCACCACCGCTGAACTGCTGGCTGGCCACTTTCGAGCTGGTGGCCAGCTTGTCCACCACGATGTCGTAGCTACCCGCTACCGCCGAGTTGCTCGACTTGACCTTGACCACCGACTCGTTGGCCGAGGTCGCTGCATAGGCGTTGAACGACGGCGCATCCTTGTTGTTGAGCGCCTTCATGGCGTCCTGGAATGCCGTGAGGGCACTGCGCAGCGAGCCGATACCCGAAATCATCGCAGTGTTGTTGCTGGTTTGCCGAGTGATCTGCGCCTGTTTGGCGGATGTATCGGCCTTGACCAACGCGGTCACGATCTCGGTAATGTTGAGACCAGAACCCAGGCCTGTACTGGAAGTAATCGGGCTTGCCATGCTGTAGTCCCTCTCATCAACGCGTCAACCCGCTCCTGCGGGACAGACATGCTTCACTTCATTGGTGTTCGCCGCCAACTATACCTTGGCGTCGAACAGAACACTTTTGACATCGCTCAGGCTGTGAGCGATCCGCAGGGCCTCTTCCGAGGGCAACTGGCGAATCAGTTCACCACTGTCGGTAGCGATGACTTTGACCACGATCTTGCCGGATTCTTCATCCGTGGAAAATTCCAGATTGCGCTGCGACGCCTTCAGGAACTTTTCGATCTCCGAAACGGCATGTTTGACCTTGTCGGCATCCTGCACCGCCTTGGCGTCTTTCTTGTCGTCTTCGGGTTTTACGTTTTCCGTCGACCGGGCAACCGGTTTTTCGGCAACCTGCTCGGCCGGACGTGCGGCCGGATAAGACAGGTTCAGCTTGACGCTCATGTCCATGCCCACCACCTCGCAATGAAAAGGCGGGGAAGTGCCTTACCAGCACTTCCCCGCCAGCAACCAGGCAGATTAGCCCAGCAGCTTCAGTACTGCCGACGGCAGCTGGTTGGCCTGGGCCAGAACCGAGGTGGAAGCTTGCTGCAGGGTCTGCTGCTTGGTCAGCTGGGCAGTTTCAGCAGCGAAGTCGGTGTCCTGTACGCGGCCACGAGCAGCTTCGGCGTTTTCGTTGATGTTTTGCAGGTTGTTGATGGTGCTGGTCAGACGGTTCTGCGCGGCACCCAGGTCAGCACGGTTGCTGTTGATGGTTTGCAGAGCGGCGTCGATGGCCGAAACAGCAGCGCTGAAGTTGGCTTCGGCGGTGGTGGTGTCGGAACCCTGAATGTTGATCGAGGAAGTAACGCCCAGGTCCGAAGCGGTGAACTTGGCGCTCAGGTCGATGGTGATCTGGTTGGCGGAACCGGTGTTGGAACCAACCTGGAAGGTCATGACCGAAGCCGAACCGTCCAGCAGGTTCTTGCCGTTCAGCTGGGTGCTGTTGGCGATACGGGTCAGTTCCGAAGCCATCGACTGGAATTCTTTGTCCAGAGCGACACGGTCGTTGGTGCTGTTCGAGTCGTTTCGGGACTGAACGGCCAGTTCACGCATACGCTGCAGGATGTTGGTCTGCTCTTGCATCGCGCCTTCAGCGGTCTGGGCGATGGAGATACCGTCGTTGGCGTTTTTGATAGCCATGGTCTGACCACGGATCTGCGAGGTCATGCGGGTAGCGATCTGCAGGCCGGCGGCGTCGTCTTTGGCGCTGTTGATTTTCAGGCCGGAGGACAGACGGGTCATCGAGGTGCTCAGCGCATCGGAAGCACGGTTCAGGTTTTTCTGAACGCCCAGAGAGGTGGTGTTGGTGTTAACAGTCAAAGCCATGACGAATTCCTCGTTGGATTGGGTACTACGGCTTCCGGCCTTGGCAATTCGCCGGGTGTGGCACAGAGAACCTTCGTAATGTTTATCGTCGTCAGGGCAGTTTGCTTTAGGGCGATTTCTCACTTTTTTTGCTGGCATCCGGCCATCCCAATGAAATCAAGGGTTTGACGCCAGAAAACCATCATCAGAAACGAAAGAAGCGCGGCCCGAGGCCGGGCAGCGCTTCTTTGATAACGCGAGGGTGACGCTCGATCAGCCGTTGCGCTCGATGATCGCCGACCCCCAGGACAGGCCGACGCCGAAGCCACTGAGCGCAACGCGCTTGTGCTGCGAGTTCATCACGTGCTTTTCCAGCAGCAACGGGATGCTCGACGACACGGTATTGCCGGTCTCGACCATGTCCTTGACGAACTTCTGCTTGTGCGCGCCCTCGTCGAAGCGCGCAGACACGGCATCAACGATCGCCGCGCTGCCCTGATGCAGGCAGTACAGGTCGATGTCCTCGGCGCGCAACTGGCTGGCCTCGAGCAACTGCTGCAGGTGCGCAGGCACTTTGACCAGGGCGAAGTTGTAGACCTGACGGCCGTTCATGAAGAACTTGCCGTCGGTGGTGCGCAAGTGCTCGGCACCTGCACCATCGCTGCCGAACAGCGATTTGCCGAGCTGCCAGGCAGCATCCTCGCCCATCCAGGTCGCGGTCGCGGCATCCCCGAACAACATGGTCGTGTTGCGATCCTCGGGATCGACGATCTTCGAATAGGGGTCGGCGGTAATCAGCAGGCCATTCTTCAGGCCCGCTGCTTCCATGAAGCCCTTCATCGCATACAACCCGTAGACGTAGCCGGAGCAGCCCAGGGAAACATCGAACGCCGCGACATGCGTCGACAGCCCCAGCTTGTGCTGGACGATCGCGGCCGTATGCGGCAGGCCTTCGGCATCACCATTCTGAGTGACCACGATCACCGCATCGATGGCCGCCGGGTCAAGCGATGGATTGGCAGCGAACAGCGTCCTGGCCGCCTCGACGCACAGGTCAGAGGTTTCCTGGGCCGCATCCTTGCGCGGCAAGAAGGTCGAACCGATCTTGCCGAAGATGAAATCCTGATCCTTGCCGAATTTCGCACCCTGAGCGTAGTTATCCACGCCTTCTACAGGTACGTAACTGGCGATGCTTTTGATGCCAATCATTGTGGCTTCCCGATGGAAATGGCAAAAATTCGCAGGTAACGCGGCCATGGCTGCCAGAACTTGCACCCCACGGCGACGGGACTACCCACAGACTCAATAGATTAAAGATGCACGTTTCGACTGCCAAGTCACGATCAACGACAGATTGAACACAATCATACCAATGGAGAAGGTTGGCCGACTTCTTGCTATCAACCCATCAACCCGGTGCCGGCCGTCGGTTTCATGGCGAAACCTCGTCTGCGCACGTTGTACAGCGGCAGGGTCCAGCTTGCCCTGCTTCTATAACCGAAAAAACGAGCAGTGCCGCCATGGCCAAACCGATCACCGTAACCAGCCCTCTCCTGCCTCCCCTGGAAGAGTTCCTTCCTTATCTGGAGAGTATCTGGGAAAGCAAGCGCCTGACCAATGCAGGGCCGTTCCATCAACAGCTGGAAAGTGAGCTGGCCGAATACCTGGGCGTCAAGCACATATCGCTGTTCTCCAATGGCACCCTGGCGCTGGTGACAGCGCTGCAGGCGCTACGCGTGACGGGCGAAGTCATCACCACCCCCTACTCCTTCGTCGCCACAGCCCATTCGCTTTTGTGGAACAACCTCAAGCCAGTCTTCGTCGACATCGATCCGCGTACCAACAACCTGGACCCACAACGCGTCATCGAAGCGATCACCCCTGAGACCACGGCAATTCTCCCGGTCCATTGCTATGGCATCCCTTGCGACATCGGTGCCATCCAGGAGATCGCAGACACCTACGGCCTGAAGGTGATCTATGACGCCGCCCACGCCTTTGGTGTACGCCAGGACGGGCGCAGCATTCTCGACAATGGCGACCTGTCGATCCTCAGCTTCCACGCCACCAAGGTATTCAACACCTTCGAGGGCGGTGCAATCATCTGCCAGGACGAAAAGCTCAAGCGCCGTATCGATTTCCTGAAGAATTTCGGCTTTGTCGATGAAACCGTGATCATGGCCACCGGCATCAACGGCAAGATGAACGAGATCCAGGCAGCGTTCGGTGTGTTGCAACTGCGCCACATCGATGATGCCCTGCAGCGCCGCCGCCAGGTCTTCGAGCGCTACCGCCGGGCCCTGGAAGACGTCGCCGGTATCTCCCTGCTGCAACAGCCGGAAGGGCTCGACTGGAACTACGCCTATTGCCCCATCCTGATCGATGAACAACGCTTCGGTATCTCGCGCGATGCGCTGTACCAGCGCTATCGCGACCAGGACATCCTGGTGCGCCGTTACTTCTACCCACTGATCTGCGAATTCCCCATGTACCGGGGCCTGGCCAGCTCCAATCTGGAACGCCTGCCCAACGCCCTGAGGATCTCGAGCCAGGTGCTGTGCCTGCCGATCTATCCGGACCTGGACGTACCATCCCAGGAACAGATCATCGATATCCTGCTGCAGGCTCGCCAGGCATGACCCGACAGACCGCCCCCCGTTCGCCCGGGCGTCATCGGGTTGCCTTGATGCAGCCGTACTTCCTGCCATACCTGGGTTATTTCCAGCTGATCGCTGCTGCGGATCACTTTGTCCTCTATGACAATGTGCAATTCATCAAGAATGGCTGGATCGAGCGCAACCGTTATCTGCTCGACGGCGAAGCCAAGTGGTTTCGTATCGCCCTGGCCAAGGCCAGCCATACCCAGCACATCATGCAGCGGCGCATTGCCGAACAGTTCGAGCTCGCCGACCTGCTCAACAAGCTCGACTTCGCCTACCGCAAGGCGCCCCGTCGCGCGCCGGTGATGGCCTGGCTGGAAGCGCTGCTCACCCCGCCCGCTGACAGCATCGCAACGCTTGATGAGCGCCTGCTCAAGGCCTGCTGCACGCTGCTCGGCATCGACACACCGATATCACGCGCAAGCGCGCTGCCCATCACCGGCGAGGCCTCGAGCCAGGAGCGGGTCATTCAGATCGTTCAGGCGTGCGGCGCAACCCATTACCTCAACCCGATCGGTGGCGGGCACTTGTACCAGGCCGAGGCATTCCAGCAAGCCGGCATCACCCTGGAACTGCTTGGCGCCACGCTGCCCCCATATTCCCAGGGCAGCGACAGCCAACCCTTCGTTGCCGGGCTGTCGATCCTCGACGCCTTGATGTTCCAGGAGCCAGAAGTGGTGGGTGCCTGGGCCAGACTCGGAGAAATCCAAAGTGCCTGAGGCCATAGGCGGCTATTTCGAACTGGAACTGCGCAGCGGCCAGCACCCCTACCCACAAGCCAAGGCGTTCAACAGTGCCCGCTCGGCCTTTCGCGCCTTGATGCAGGCACGTGATCTGCGCCGTGTCCACCTCCCCCACTATATCTGCGCCGTCCTTGAACAAGCGCTGGCCGGCCTGGACATCGAAGTGTGCCGCTACACGCTGGACGCCGAACTCTCCCTGGCCGCCCTGCCTGACGTGGCTGCCGACGAAGGTCTGTTGTACGTCGACTACTTCGGGCTCAAGGCCGACTACGTCCGCCGGGTGCTCGCGCCCCGCTACGGGCAGCAGTTGATCATCGACAACTCCCAGGCATTGTTCAGCCAGGCATTGCCAGGCATTGCCACCCTCTACTCGCCGCGCAAGTTCGTCGGTGTGGCCGATGGTGGCTGGCTGGTCAATGGCCCCGCCCGGATGCCCGAGGCACAGCCCAGCGCTTCGCGCTACCGCTTCGCGGCACTGCTCGGAAGGCTCGAGCAGGCGGCCGAGCAGCACTACAACGAATATCAGGCAAATGAGGCAGCACTGGCCGAGCAAGGCGTTCGAGCCATGTCTGCCAGCACCGCGCGCATCCTCGACAGCATCGACTATGCAAGCGTGGCTGACCGGCGCCGCAACAATCTGAGCCTGTTGCGCGAGCGGCTGGACGGCTGCAATCGCTTCAGCGCCTGGCCCGGCGAGCTGCCTGCAGCCCTGTGCTACCCGCTGCTGCTCGATTCGCCTGCCCAGGCAAACCGCCTGCGCAGGCACCTGCTCGACCAAGCCATCTATGTTCCCTGCTACTGGCGGGAACTGATCGACAACCCGACGACACCCGCGCTGGAGCGGCATCTGGCCGAATGCCTGTTGCCACTGCCGATGGACCAACGCTACGGGGCCACGGACATGCACCGCCTGGCCGACGCCGTCATCCTGCATATGAGGACACCATGAGCATCAACGGCCAACGCATCGTGCTCAGAGCACTGGAACTCGAAGACCTGCCCATGTTGCACCGCTGGTCCAACGATGAAGCCCTGTGGAGCCTGCTGGGCGGCTGGCACTTCCCCGTCTCGCGCGAAGCTCAGCGGGATTGGCTGCTAGGCCTCAAGGGTGACCCGCTGAATCAACGCTTTGGTATCGAGGTCGCCCAGCACGGCCTGATCGGCACGGCCAACCTGGTGGGGATCGACTGGAAGAACGGCACGGCAGAGCACGGCATGATGATCGGCGACAGTTCACTGCGTGGCCAAGGCTATGGCACCGAGGTGATCAGCACGGTCATGCGCTACGCCTTCGATGAACTGGGCCTGCATCGCCTGTGGACGACCATCATCGAATACAACGAAGCCTCCCTCGCCACCTACACGCGCAAGGTGCCGTGGTCCATCGAAGGGGTCCAGCGCCAGTGGTACTATCGAAAAGGGCAACGCTGGGACCGGATCCTGCTCGGCGTCACCGCCGAAGACTATCGCCACTGGCGCGATGAGCAGGAGCAAGGCCGATGAATGCACTGCACGAAACCCTGCAGCGCAATGGCTACGCTTGCGTACCCGGCCTGATCGCCCAACCGCTGCTCGACCATTTGCGCAACGACCTGGCCACGGCCATCGAGCGATGCCGCCAGGTACAACTGGAAAACGGCATCACCCAGCGCACGGAACAGACGGCCCACCACATCATCACCCGTGACAGCCACTTCCCTGAACTGCTGGCCAGGTTCGCCGACTGGGGGCTGGTCGACACCCTCGCGCACATGCTCGGCGGTGTGCCGATACTCAACTCCTTTGGCGGCTTGAACAACCTGAACAGTACCGATGCCTACGTACGCAACGTGCACCGTGATGTCCGTTCGTGGTCTGCCGAGAACATGCAGATGGCCCAGGCCCTGGTGCTGCTGGACGACTTCACCGCCGACAACGGTGCAACACTGTTCCTGCCGGGTTCACATGGCGCCCCGCACAAGCCCACCGACGCCATTTTTGAAGCCCAGGCGCACACGGCCCTGGGCCGCGCAGGCTCGATCTACCTGTTCGATTCGCGCATCTGGCACGCCGCCGGGGTCAACCGCACCACCCTGCCCCGCCGCTGCCTTACCCTGACCTTCACCCGCAGCCATTTCAAGCCGCAATTCGACTACTGCCGGGCGCTCGGCGAAGCCTTCTGCGTCTCGCAACCGCCTGCGGTCCAACAACTGCTCGGCTGGTATGCCCGTACCCCGACAACCCTTCATGAGTGGTACCAGCCTGAAGATCAGCGCTTTTACCGCAAGAACCAGGGATGAGCCCCATGACCACACGCGACTACAACAAAGAGTTCCAGGACAACGCGCACCGCAGCTATTTCTATGATTTCGATGCGCGGCTCAGGGGCTACATGCTGGACACCTTCTCGCCCTGGCTGGTCAACGGCCCGGCGCTGGAGATGGGCTGCTTCGAAGGCGCCTTCACCGCCCTGTTCGCCAAGCGTTTCCCCGACCTGACGGTGATCGAGGCGGCCAGCGACCTGATCGAGGTGACGCGCAAGCGTGTCGATGCGCCCATCCAGTTCATCTGCAGCACGTTCGAACAAGCCCAGGTCGAACCGCGCTACAGCAACATTTTCCTGATCCACACGCTGGAACACCTGGACGACCGCCGTGGCGTGCTGGAGCGTGTGCGTGGCTGGCTGGCGCCCGGCGGTCGGCTGTTCATCGCCGTCCCCAACGCCAACGCACCATCGCGCCAGATCGCGGTGAAGATGGGTCTTATCGAGCACAACAGCGCCGTCACCGAAGGCGAGCGCCTGCACGGCCACCGCGTGACCTACAGCCTCGACACCCTTGAGCAGGAAGTACGTGGCGCCGGCTGGACCGTGCGCCAGCGAGGCGGCGTGTTCTTCAAGCCTCTGGCCAACTTCCAGCTGGACAAGGCCCTGCAGAGTCAACTGATCGACGATCGATTCATGGATGCCTGCCAGGCCCTCGGCATGGTCTACCCGGACCTGTGCGCCAGCGTCTACGTCGTCTGCGAGAACTGAACATGACCCCTGCAAGCCTGCACGGCAAGCCGCGCCACCCCTACTACATCTGCGCACCCGATTACCGCGAAACCTCTTCCGGTGTGTGCGTGCTGCATTACCTTTGCCACGCCCTGAACCTGGCAGGTCATGAAGCCTACGTGACTCATTGCAAGGTCAACCCAGCACTGCGCACGCCGATCCTCACCGATGAGATCCGCCTGCGCCACATGGCCCTTGGCCTGGCCCCCATCGCGGTGTACCCGGAAGTCGCCGATGGCAACCCGATCGGCGCACCGATCGTGGCCCGCTACATCCTCAACCGTGAAGGCTTCCTGACCGGCAGGGCCATCGATGCCCGGGAATCGGACCTGTTCTTCTACTACACCCAGGATTTTCGCGGTAATGCCAAGAGCGACGACCTGCTGCTGCTGCCGGTAATCGACTCGGAACTGTTCTCGCCACCTGCCGAGCCGATCGAACGTCGCGGTCACTACCTCTACCTCAATCGCTTCGACAAGACCAAGGTCGACTACTCGCTGCTGCCGGACGACATCGAAGTGCTGAGCCTGGCCAACCCGAAGACACTTGCGCAACTGGCGCAGATCTTCCGTCAGGCCTCGGTGCTGTACAGCTACGAGATTTCCGCCACCTGCACAGAAGCCATGCTGTGCGGCTGCCCGGTCATCTACATGCCAGGCGGCCATGTCACGGCCCAGCCATTCGTCGAACAGTTCGGTAACGCCGGTTCGGCCTTGTACCACGAGCCCGGGGGGCTGGAGCGCGCCCGCGCAAGCGTGATGCAAGCGCGTATGCGCTGGCTGGATATCGAGCGGGCGTTCTGGCCGCAACTGCAGCGGTTCATCGATACCACCCAGCGCGCGGCGGTGCGCCACGTTGTGCAAAGCCAGGTGCCTTCAGTCAGGGACTGGCTGCTGCAGCGCCAACTCACCCCCGTGCAGCAGCAGCTGACCGAGGCACGTCGCCAGCAACTGTCGGGGCTGACCAGCCTGACCTTGCTGGTACGCGATGAAAAAGGCGATGCCGCCGCACTTCAGGACACGCTCGACAGCATCGCCTGGTGGCGCACGTCGTCCTCCATCCGCCTGAGCACCGTGGTGCTCAGCACCCGGACAGCGCCACCAGCACTTGCCGCAGGTGTGCGCTGGCTGCATTGCACGGCCCCGGGCGCCCTCGAACTGAACGAGGCCCTGCAACGCGAAGACAGCGACTGGATGATGCTGCTCGACGCTGGTGACGAGATCCTGCCGTCCGGCGCCCTGATGCTGGACCTGGAACTTGCCGGTGCCGAAGGCTGCCGCATGCTGTACTGCGATGGCATGTTCCGCTCCGCCGAAGGCCCTGGCGCCGTATTGCGCCCAGGCGTCAACCTCGACTACCTGCTGAGCCTGCCGCTGGCCATGGCGTCCCACTGGCTGGTACGGCGAACCTTGGCGCTGCAGGTCGGCGGCTACGACCCGAGCCTGCCACGTGCATTGGAACTGGACCTGACCCTGCGCCTGATCGAACAGGACGGCCTGGCCGGCATTGCTCACCTCGATGAAGCCTTCATCGTCAGCAACACCCCTTTGATCGAAGACAACGCCGACGAGCGAAATGCCATCAGCCGACATCTGGCCAACCGCGGCTACGTCAACGCGCAAGTGCTGGAAAGCCCCGCTCGCCATTACCACATCAAGTACGGTCATGCGCAGCAACCGCTTGTATCGATCGTTATCCCGACCCGCGACAACCTGGCCCTGCTGCAACGCTGCGTGGAAAGCCTGCTGGAAAAGACAGGCTACCCACATTTTGAAATCATCCTGGTCGACAACGACAGCCAGGATCAGCAGACCCATGACTGGCTGAACAACATGGCCATGATCGGCCAGGACCGCCTGAGCGTGCTGCGCTACCCTGGGCCGTTCAACTTCAGCGCCATCAACAACTTCGCCGCAGGGCAGGCCCGCGGTGAATACCTGGTGTTGATGAACAACGATGTGGCTGTGCTCGACGAGCATTGGCTGGACGAATTGCTCAACCACGCCCAACGCCCTGAAGTCGGCGCAGTCGGGGCCAAATTACTGACACCTGCAGGGCGTATCCAGCACGCCGGGCTTATCGGCGGCCTGCATGGCCCTGCCGGCAGCCCATCGCTGGACCAACCTGCCAACGCCAGCGGCTACCTGCAGCGCCTGCACGTCGACCAGAGCATGAGCGCTGTCAGTGCCAGCTGCCTGATGGTCGATAAAGCGCTTTACCTGGCTGCCAACGGCATGGACGAAGAACACTTCCAGGTCACCTGCAACGATCTCGACTTGTGCCTGAAGCTGGTCGAGATGGGCTACCTGAACGTCTGGACGCCGCATGCCACGCTGGTTCATGAAGGGGGCGCCAGCTGGGCACAAGTGCGCAAACTGCCGCAGATGCGCGAACGCTTCGCCCAGGATCAGCACAATGCCTATGCCAAGTGGCTGCCCCAGCTGGCCAACGATCCGGCACACAACCGGCACCTTTCCTTGCATGGCAGCGGCTTTGAATTCGAGCGTTTGATGGAGCTGAGCTGGCGGCCGTTGTGCTGGCGGCCGCTGCCCGTGGTGCTGGCCTGCCCGAGCCAGGACGAGCATGCTGCGGCGCAACTGCAAGCGGCATTCAACAACCTGCGTGACACAGGGCAGATCGACGGCTGCGTTAGCGATCGCCTGCTCAGCCCGGTCGAAGTGCAACGCCTGCGCCCTGACGTGATCGTGCTCCAGCACACCTGCGACGCTCGCCGGCTGCCGCGCCTGAGCCAGATGCTGGGCCTGTCGTCGGCGTTCAAGATCCTTCAGGTGACTGCCCTGCCGAACACCGCCGCAGAACGCGACACCCTCGAGCAAGCGGCGCGCATGGTGGACCGCATCGTGGTCTGCAGCCAGGCACTGGCCAACAATCTCGAGGGCCTGCATGACGATATCCAGGTCATCGACAACCGACTCGATGGACAATGGGCAGACCTGCCGCGACCTGTTCGACTCGAAGGCAAGCCTCGCCTCGGCTGTGCCTTCCTCGGCAACGACCCGGCCTCGGCCGAACTGGCCGAGCAGGTGGTTCGTCACTGGGCCTCACGCGTGGACTGGGTACTTTGGGGAGATGTACCGGCACACCTGCAACAGCATGCCCGCGAACTGCACCCGGCACAGGTACAGCATTCGCCCAGGCTGCTGGCCAGCCTGAACCTTGATGCTGCCCTGCTGATTCGCAGCGACAGCACCCAGGCTGTCTACGACGACGCTTTGGCACTGATGCAACTCGGCGCCTGCGGCTATGCGGTGGCCTGCAGCGACGTAGCCACCCTGCCCGCCAGCCTGTGCGTCACACGTGCGGCCAATGAAGTATCGGCCTGGAACGACGCCATCACTGCCTTGGTCGACGATGAGCCAGCCCGGAACCACCAAGGCGCGGCACTGCGTGCACAGGTGGGCCAGGCAGCCATGGCTGACGCAGCCTACCTGCAGAGGCTGTCGACGGCCTGGCTGCCAGGTTGATCGATGGTGGCTGAGTCGCGCACTCAGCCGCCACTGCCGCCAGGCAATGAAAAATCCGCTACCCACGACAGGTAGCGGATTTTTTTTTGCCGCATTGCCAGACGACGCTGGCCGAATGCCTGGCTCAGTGCTGACGCGCAGGACTCAGCGCATCACAGGCCCAAGTGCTGGCAAACGCGTCAGGCCAACGCGCCTGCAACACGCCACAGGCCACCGGGTCGGCCACGTTCGGCGCATCGTCGAACAGCTGCGCCACAGGCGTCCAGGCCACCAGCAAGCCCGCCGCCGCCGCCGCCAGGCAGACGTCCAGGTCGAAAGCCCGTAACGGCTGCAGGCCACCGCAATGGTCGAACAGATCACGGCGCAGCAACATGCAGTCGGCGGAAACCGCGGCGCAGTTGCGCACCGACGCTGGCCAGCGTGCCTTGCCACAGTCCACCACCGACATGCCCTGCCATGGCTGGTGCAGCACCGGCCCCTGCAACAAGTCGAAGCCAGCATGCACAACCGTGCCGTCGCGCGCGAGCAAACGGGCGCCGACGACACCTACTTCAGGCCTGAGCCCCTCGTTGAGCAACCCTTCGATCCAGGCCGGCGAAATCACTTCGCAGTGCTCGGCAAGCAGCAGCAGGTATTCACCCCGAGCCTGTTCCGCCGCCAGGTTGAGCAACGCCTCACGCCCGCTCGCCGTGCCTGCCAGCAGCACGACACGCTGGCCAAACCCTTGCAGCGCGGCAGCGGTAGCTTCGGCGTGTTCGGAATTACAGGCAACCCGCAGCTCGTAGCGCGGGTAACGGGTGCGCTGCAGGACGCTGGTCAGGCAAGCCTGCAAACGCTGCACGTCACCTTCGGCGGCCACCAGAATGCTCACCAGCGGTGTGGCCGAATGGCGGAAGTCCACCACCAGGCCAGCCTCGCCCTGGTCGTGCACTTCACCACGGTAACCCAGCAGCGTCAGGTGCCGCTTGAGCGTAAGCAGCGCATCGGCCTGCAGCGCCGGCGTCGCCTGGCTGCCCACCACGAGGTATTCGTCCATGTGGGCCAGGCCGCCCTGCCCATGCTGCTCCACCAGGCGCAACAGCAAGTCGAACTCCAATGCATGGCGGCAGGTTTCGCTGTAGCCACCCAACTCCACCACGGTCTCGCGGCGCACGCACCAATGCCGCGACATCAGCCCCGGTTGTGCACGCAGCAGGTCGAGGTTGCTGCCTGGGCGAACCACGCCATGCAGGCGGCCCTCGGTGTCACGCTGCACTTCATTGGCACAGACCGCCTGGCAACCCGGGGCTTCGGCCAGCTCCTGCTGCAAGCGCAGCAAGCCACCGCTGACCAAGGTATCGCCGGCCTCCAGCAACATCAGCCAATCGCTGCTCAGTTGACGCACTTGCTGGTTGAGGTGGGTGACCCAGTTGCTTTCATTGACTTGCACGAAATGCAGGGTATCGCGGGCGGTGGTGATCGCCGGCGGCTTGCCACCCTTGAGCACCACCAGTTTGAACTGGCGCAACCCGCTGGCCAGCAGGCTGTCGAAGGTCGCCTGCAACGCCAGGTCGTCGTCGCCCAGGTCGACAATCACGAAAGTGACCTGCGCCCCCGGGCGCTTGTTCAGGTGTGCCAACAGGCGCTGCTGTGCGGCCCTGTCCGGCGTGGCAGCGGCCAGCGCGTCAAGCACCTGGCCAGACCCCGTACTGCGCAACCAGCCGTTGCCATCGATACCGGGCACCGCCTCCAGGCGCGCAAGCCAATCACCCAGTTCGCGGGCGCGCTCACCATCGTCATTGCCGGTGAGGGTCGGTACCAGGCGCTGGCAGACCTCCAGGTTGAACAAGCCCAGCGCCAACGCTTTCCAGTAACGCTGCTGCAAGGTTGCGGCGGTGTCGTTGGGGTGCACCTGCAACAACTCGCGCTGGCGCACCCAGGTGCCCTCCAGCGCCTGGCGGTGGGCTTGCCCGGTCGGCCAGGCATGGCAGAGGAATTCCAGCGCGCTCAGGCGCTCGAACAGCGCGCCATTGTAGTAAGGCAACTCGACATACTGCCGCGGCTCGAAAATACGCTCCGGTTCGCCGATCACCGTGCCCCATGGCGAGGTGAACAGCAAAGGTGCTTCGCCCTGGTCGTAGGTCGCGCGCACAAAACGATTGAGTACGGCAAAACCAGCCTCGTCATTGCACAGCTCGCCCCCCCATTCGCGCAGCAGGCGCACGGTACGGGTCAGCTGTTCGTCGCGAGCCACGGGGGTCAGCATGCTCGGCGCGAACTCGCAGACCACATCGGTCTGCGCCAGTTGCGCGATTCTGCCTGCGGCGACCAGGGCGCAAGACAAGGCCACGCGCCAGCCAGCGAAATCCAGCTCGCCCGGCAAGGTGTCGAGCAGCGCCTGCACTGCCCCGACCCGCAGTACCGCACGCCAGGCCTGCTGACCAGCCATGGCGTACTGGCGCAGGCGTGCGCGCGCACTGTCATCGGCTGCGGCCTCGAAGGCCGAGCCCATCTTGTGGTAGGCCACCTGGGCATTGCCCGGCGCATAGCCCAACGCGTAGCCCTGAGCGCCCTGCACCTGAGGTTGCGCATGCAAGCAGGCAGCGGCCTGCTGCAGGGCCGACGCCAACACGAAATCGGCATCCAGGGCCAGGGTCACGAACGGAGTGGCGACCTGTTGCAAGGCCAGGGCCAGGCGGGCGCTGCACTGCGCGCCCGCGGTGTCCGCCTGCAGTGGCTCCAGGGCCAGGCAGGGAATGCCCGCCTGGCGATAGTAATGGATGGCTCGGGCACGATGGTCCGGCTGTTCATGCCCAAGCAGGACGACGGTCACTTGGTTGTGCGACCCGATTACGGTTTCGGCCATAGGGCACCTGTTCATGTTGTTGGTCTGGCGCCCGACGGTGGCAGGCCCCAAGGTTCAATCCGCCAGCCAGGCGTTGGCCCACTGTTGCAGGTGGTGTGGCATCAGCACGTAGTCCCGCAGCACCGTTTCGCGCAGGGCATCACCCTGGCGGTAGCTGGCCTGGGGGTCGGCCAGGTGCATGCGGATCGCATCCAGCCATTGTTCCGAGGTGTTGTTGCGCACCCGCGTGCAAGGCAGGTAGCCGTCATAGGCCTTGGTGTCGGTACAGATCACCGGGAAGCCGCACGCACCATACTCAAGCAGGCGCAAGTTGCTCTTGCAGTCGTTGAACAGGTTCTGTTCGAGCGGCGCCAGTGCCAGGTCAAGGTTGAGGCTGGCCAGCTTCTGCGGGTACGACGCCAAGGGCACGCCTTTGTGGAACTCCTTCACATAAGGCCGCAAGGCATCCGGGCACATACCGAAGAATACCCAGTCGACCTCGTCGGCCAGGGCCTTGATGACGTCCAGCAACAGCTCCAGATCGCCCCGGTGGCTGGTGCCCCCCGCCCAGCCCACGCGCGGCCGCGCGCTTGTCTGGCGCTCGCTGGCCAGCCCGGCCCACAGCGGGGCGGCAAGCATGTTGGGGACTACACGGATATCGTGGTGCATGCTCGACAGTGCATCGGCCAGCGGCTGGGTCGACACCACCACCCGGTCGCACAAGGCAATACCCTGGGTGACCAGCTCGCGCATGTTGGCCGGTATGTTCCGCGCATGGGCGTTCTTTTCCGGCACCTCGATGATGTAGTCGTCGATCTCGTAGATGCGTCGGGCGTTCGACAGACGCTTGAAGCGCGTCATTTCATCGATCGAATTGACCGTGTAGCGACACTGCAAGATCATCACGTCGGGCTTCTCGCGCTCGATCTCGATCATCTCCGGAGTACTGTAATCAAGCCGCCCCTGGATCCAGCCAGCGCGCTCCAGCTCGGTGAACGGCTGTGCCACCCGGTAGTGACCGACCGCCGAAGTGTTGATCGGCAACGCCAACACCGACGGCAGCACACGGCTGATGAACGGGTCCCAGCCACGACGCTGTCCGGCATCGAGGTTGAAGCTGGCCATCTTCAGGCTCAGGTTGCGGTTATAGGCAGGGTCGCGGGCAACCTTGGCCAACCAGCGTTCATGGAAGATGTCCTTGTCCAGCACCTTGCGCTGCCTGTCGGTCCGCACGTCACGGGTCGAAGCGAAGCGAACGAGCACCGCATGGGGCGTCCACACCGCCAGATAGCCTTGTTCGCGGATGCGCAGGCAGAGGTCGGCGTCCTGCAGGCCGCCCTTGAGGCCCTGCACATCGAAACCGCCCAGCGCGGCGAACAGCTCGCGGCGCACCAGCAGGCAGTCCAGGCTCAGCGCGCTCCAGTTCTGCACGGCATTGAGCCGGAGCATGTAGCCGCCGCTGTCAGCCGGCATGCCAACGAACGGGCTGCTGACGCCGCCATGCAGCCCCAGGACCAGCCCGGCGCCAAAGATCTCGCCGCTTTGGGTACATAGCTTGGGCGCCACCACGCCGACCTCCGGGCGCTGGGCCTGGGCCATCAACTGCTCCAGCCAGGAACGGTCGAAGGCGGCGCAGGCGCTGTCGAGCATCAGCAGGTAGTCGCCACGGGCAGCCTCGCTGGCCTGGTTCAACTGCGCCAGCTGGCTGCCGCTGGCCACCTCGATCACCCGCAATTGGTTGCTGCCCAGCCCCTGCATGGCCTGCAGCCATTGACGCAGGTCGGCAGGCGTATCCGGCGAGGCGATCAGCAGCACCTCGAAATGGCCATACCGGGTGTGTTCGAACACGGACTCGACACAACGCATCGCCGCGCTCAGGTCGTCCCCGAGCGTAACCAGGATCGACACCAGGGCTTGCTCCGGGTGCCGGTACGCCACTTGGCACAACGACATGCCTTCGGCACCGACAACCTCGGCATCGACGCCCAGCCGCTGCAGATGGGCCCGCACCACGCGTGGCGCCTGCTGTGCGCAGCGCGGGTCGTGCAGCCACTGGCCAAAGTCGTGCTGGCAATGCACCAGAAGTTCGTCGATGTGCTCGATGACCTGCAAGCCCTGGTGTTCCGCCAGGCGCCACAGCAGGTCGTGGGGTGCAAGGGTATCGAAGTCCGGGTCGAAGCCGCCGACCTCGCGCAGCGCCGTACAGTTGAATGCCAGTACGCGCCCTACATATGGCAGGCTGCGCATCAGGTCGAGGTTGAAGTCCGGCTTGAAGATGGGTGTTGTCGGGCGCAGCCCGTCATGGCTACCTTCGTCGACATAGATGCAGGCCCGCTCGCGAAGTGCCATGCGCTCGCCCATGATCGCCAGAGCATGGGGCACCAGGCGGTCGCCAGCGCGCAACAGCAGTATCCAGTCGGCATCGTCGGCACGCGCCAGGCGCGCCTGCAGCTGGGCCAGGCCATTGCCCTGCACGAGCATGCGTTCAACCGCGACCGGGTGGCCTGCCAATTCCAGCGTCGCCGGTGCCAGCAGCCAGGTACCGGCTGCCGAACAGGACTGCGCGGCAAGGCTGTCCAAGGTCGCGCGCAGGGCCAGTTCCTCACCCGCCTCGGCCCAGATCACCGGGACGATGCGCGGCTGCCGGGGCCACTGTTCGAAGCGCTTGGGCAACGCCTTGAGCTGTGCAGCCGACAGGTCACGGCACTCCAGCCACTGGGCATACACCTCTTCAAACGACAGGCAGTCAGTGCCAACCTGCTGCGCCTGGCGGGCCTGCTGTGCACCGTACAGGCGGTTGAGTTCGTACTCGTCCCACTGCGCACCCTGCTCGCCCTGGTACCGCTCCAGCGACAAGTAGCGCACCCAGCCACTGGCCGGTGCGGCCTCGCTTGCCCGCGCGGCCAGCATTGCCTTTATCCAGTCGGTCTCGATGGGGAAGGCCAGGGTCATGCCTGCCTGGTGGCTCAGGCGCGCAGGGTGCAGACGCTCCATGCTGAGGAAGCGTGACAGGTGCCCCAGGTTGCCTCGGCGCATGAGGCAAATGTACAGCGCCATGTCCAGGCGCGCGGCAAACCCGCTGCCCTCCTGCACCAACGCCGGCAGGAACTCGGCCACCAGGTCACGGCGCATCAGTGCATGGCTGAGGCCGCCGAACAGGTTGGGGGCGTTCGTCTCCAACGCTTCGAGCAAGTCGCTGCCCTTGACTACCGCATCCTCCGGGCACATCACCGCATTGAGCATGCGCGGCGGTAGCAAGGCATCGTCGGCCGCGCACAGCATGCGCTGGCAGATGGTCATGCTGACATCGGCATGCTGTTCCATGACCGCGGCCTGCAGGCCGACACATTCGGGGAACAGTCGGTCGTCGTCGCAGAGGAACTTGATCAGCGGCCCTTCAGCATGCCCCAGGCACGCCAGCAGGTTGCGGGCGAACCCAAGGGTCTGCGGATTGCGCACGTAGCGCACCGGCTTGCCGGTCTCACCTACCACCTCGTCGACGATACGCTGGATCTCCAGGCCCCGGCTGTCGTCGCAGACCAGCACCTCCAGCGCCGAGTAATCCTGGTTGAGCGCGCTGAGCAACGTGGCGCGGAAGAACTCGGGGTTGAAGGCTGGGATGGCGATGCTGACGAGGGTCTGTTGATTCACGGCGAAGACCTTGAAGAGGTGGCGTGGCCAGCACCGAATGGGCTGGCACACGCCGGATGACGCGAGAGAGGTGAAATCAGATGTAGTTGACCAACGACAAGCTGGCGACCTTGGCATAGGCCTGCAGCGACGCTTGCAGCATGTTGGTTTGCATCTGCAGGCGCAGCATCACTTCAGCCGGGTCGCTTTCGCGGATAGAGCTCTGGGTCTTGGTGTTCTCGGTGCTCAGCGCCTCGTTGGTTTCGGACTGCACATCCAGCGCCTGGCCACGGCCACCGATCGCACTGACCGACGACGACACCTGGTTGGTGGCGCTGGCGATGTTGCCAACGGCCGAATCCAGCGCGGCGAGGAAGTTCTGCCGGGCCACCGGGTCGTTGTCCACCGGGCTGGTCAGCGCGGTACGCAGCTTGCCGATGGTGTCGAGGATGTTCTGGGTCTGGTGGGTATCGACCTTGACCGCGAACGAGTCCCCGGCATTCGGTGCGCCGGACAGCTCGAAGCTGACCCCAGCCGCGGTGGCGGTGGTGCCGTTCGGCCCGCCCAGCGCACCCGATGCCACCGGGCGGCTGTCAGCAGTGACCGGTGCGGCGTACAGCTCGAAGGTGCTGCTGCCGGTGAACTTGAGCACCGCGCCACCGCCCGGGAAAGCGGCCTTGTAGGCAGCCTGATCGGTGATGGTCGCGCCCGTCACCTGCTCGGAGGAGGTATTGCCAGGGCTGCGGGTGCCGGAAACCTCATCGGCCTTGGAACTCAGGCTGAACGTATGCCCTGCGATAGCGGCATCTTCATTACCCTTGTCGCCGTCCTTGAAGGTGATGTCCAGGCGCAGATCGACACCGCGGAAGCTGATGCTGGTGTTGTCGCCATTGGGGTCGAACTTGCCGCCCTGGCTGGCCTCGAGCGTGACGTCATTGCCGTCGACGTCGGTGATCTTGTATTCGGTGCTGCTGAGGAATTCGATGCTGTACGGCTCGCCACTGCGGAAGCGATCGTTGTACAGGCTGTTGCCGGAGACCTGGCCGTTGGACAGGCTGACGCGGCCATCGTCGGTGGCCGGCGCGGTCAGGCTGGTCTGGCTACGGCTGGTGTTGAGCGCCTGCTCGAAGGCGTCGTAGCCAGTTTCATTGGCCGCCAGGCTGAGCATGTCACCCACCTGCAGGTTGAGCTTGCCCTGGTCGCCCTGGTAGCTGTAGGTGCCATCGGCATTGCGCGCGTAAGGCGGGGTATCGCCCTTGGAGCCGGAGAAGATGTACTTGCCGTTCTCGTCCTTGCTGTTCATCAACGAGAACAGCTGGTCTTCCAGCGACGCCAGTTCATCGGCGTTGGCCTTGCGGTCGGCATCGGTGAACGTACCGTTGCCAGAGCTCACCGCCAGCTCGTTGACCCGCTGCAGGATGGTGCCGATGGAGTTCAGGGTGCTTTCGGCAGTGCCCAGGGCGTTACGTACGTTGACGATGTTGCCGCTGTACTGCTTCAGCATGTTCTGCTGTTGTTCCAGTTGCAGCAGACGCGCCGCCCCCACCGGGTCATCCTTGGCCGAACGCACGCGAATGCCATCGCTTGCCTCCTGCTGGCTCTTCACCGTCTTGGCGAAGTTGCTCTGGTAGTTGGCCTGGTTGGTGTTGTAGAACTGCGAAGTAGAGATGCGTACGCTCACGATCTACGGCTCCTTAAAGACTGTTGATCAGGGTGGCGAAGGTTTCCTGGGCCGCCTTGATGATCTGCGACGACGCGGTGTAATACTGCTGGAACTTGACCAGGTTGCCGGTCTCTTCATCGATCGACACACCCGACAGGCCGTTGCGGCTTTCCACTGCAGAGGCATGCAAGGCAGTGGTCGCATCGCTGTCCATCTGTGCCTGGCCGGCCTTGCCGCCAACATTGGAGACCAGCTTGGCGTAGGCATCGGTGAAGCTGATGCCCTTGCCGTTGGCGCCAACCTCGACCGTGGACTTGGTCTGCAGGTCGATCACCGACAAGGCGTTGCGGTTGTCTGCCGAACCTGCGCCGGTCAGCGCCACGGTATAGCTGTCGCCGTTCTTCGGCGCGCCGGAAACGCTCATCTCGAAGGTGAAGTTGCCGCCCAGCGAATTGCCGCTGCCATCGACCATCGGCACCGACAGCTGCAACTTGTTCTCCTGGCCCGGCACGATGGTGCCGCTGCCGATCTCGGTACCCTTGGCGTCGTACATCTTGTAGGCCTGGGGCGAACTGGTGTCATCGCCGAACACCAGCTTGACCGGGGTCGAATACTTCAGGCCAGCCTGCAATTGCGAACGCTGGGCGACATCGTAGATGTCCATCTCCGAGGTCAGCGTCGGCTGGGTGATGACGCCGGTACCTTTGTTGCCCGACCCACTGGTGGCGGTCAGTGGCGAAGCCAAGGCCAGGCGCTTCGGGTCGGTCAGGACAGTGTCGATGCCCGCGGCCGCATTGCGGGTCGGGGTGATCTTGAAGCTGTCGCCAGCACTCAGGCCGCCACCATTGAGCGACAGGGTGAACCCGTCGATCACCGGAGGCGGCGTGTCGGTGATGTCGAAACTGCCCATGTCGGTGCCTTCCGGCAACTTGCGCACGCTGTAGCCAGTGGCGCTGGTGAAGGTCACCTGGTAATCGCTGGTGCTCAGCTTGCCGGTGTCCTTGATGGTCACATCGAGGTTGCCGGAGCCGGCGCTGTTGCCGGTCTTGGCGACACTGCGCTGGCTGATGGCCGCAGCGCTGTTGATATCGCCGAACAGGGTGGCACCGAAGTCACCGTTCTTGTCGATGCCCTGGGCCAGCTGGCTGTTGATCGCATCGGCTACTACCAAGGCCACGCGACCGAGCTCGTTGAGCGCCGGGTCGAGGGTATCCTTGCGGTAGCGGATCAGGCCGCCGAGCTCACCACCGGTCGTGGTGCTGGTGATGTCCATCTTGGTCGAGCCGCGATTGAGTATCAGGCTCATGCGGGTCGGGTCGGTGGCGCTCGGCTGCACGCCGATGGTCTGGGTGGTATTGCCCAGCACCAGGGCCTGGCCGTTCTTCAGGTAGATGTCGTAGTTGCCGTTCTTCTGCTCTACAACGTCGGCACCGATCAGCGCCGACAACTCGCGCACCGCACCGTCGCGCTGGTCGAGCAGGTCGTTGGGCTGGCCATTGACGGCCGTCATCTTGGAGATCTGGCCGTTGAGGTCGGCAATCGACTTGGTCAGCGCGTTGACCTTGTCAGCGATCGACGCCATGTTGGCATTGATATCGCTGTTCTGCTGGTTCAACTGCGCCGACAGGGTATTGAAGCGCTTGGCCAGGGACTGCGCGCTGGTCAGCAGCAGTTGGCGCGAGGCGTCCTCGGTCGGCTTGGCCGCGGCATCCTGCATGGCGCTGAAGAAGCTTTTCAGTGCAGCGGTGATACCGGTGTCGCTGCTCGACAGGGCGGTATCCAGCGGCGTGATCTGGTTCAGGTACGAGGTGGCATCGCTGCTCAGCGAGGTGGTGCTGCGCAGCTGGTTCTCGAGGAACGCGTTATAGACCCGGCGCACATCCGCCAGGGTAGTACCGCTGCCGATGAACACCTGGCCGACTTGCTGCCCGCCCTTGGTCTTCTGCACGTTCTGCTGGCGCGAGTAGCTTTCGACATCGGCGTTGGCGATGTTGTTACCGAGGGTGTACATCCCCGATTGCGCGGCGCCAAGCCCCGACATACCAATGTTGATCAGACTCGCCATGGTTCCATGCCCTTAAAGTTTCGTTGCGGTACCGAGCATTGCGTAGTGCTCGTACGACTTCATCTGTCTTGCGATCTGCGAGATCTTGCTGGCGTAATTCGGGTCGGTGGCGTACCCGGCCTTTTGCAACTCTTGCACGAACTGTTCTGGTTTATCGGCGGCCTTCACCGCATCTTGATAGCGCGAATTGTTCTGCAGCAGGCTGACCAGGTCGTGGAAGCTGTCCTGGTAGGAATCATAGGAACGGAACGCCGCCGTCTCCTTGACGAACTGGCCATCGCGGAACTCGCTGGTGATCGCCCGCGCCTCGCCGCCTTCCCAGTTGCCGGTTGCCTTGATGCCGAACAGGTTGTGGCTGCTGCTGCCATCGGTGTTGCGCATGACCGACTTGCCCCAGCCGGTTTCCAGTGCGGCCTGCGCCACCAGATAGCGCGGGTCGATACCGATGCGCCTGGCTGCCTGCTCGGCCATCGGCAGCATGGTGGCGACGAACTCGTCGCTGTCGGCAAAGGCTTTTTTCGGTGCCAGTGGTGGCTGGGCCACGGCGCGCCCGAGGATGCGCAGGCCGTTGTCCGGCACGGCGAAGGCCTTGGCCACTTGCTGGCCGTCACGGGCCGGCACGGCTGCGGTATTGGTGCTGGCCGCCGACGGCACGATGCCGGCCATCAGGCGGTCGGTGAGCTTGCTCGGCAGCGCCAGGCGTCGTGAATTGAGCGCGGCGACGTCGTTGCGGGTGGCGGTCGACTGCACGGCATGCACGGGCTCGGCCACCTTGTTGCCCCACAACGTCGGTGCACTGCCCTCGATACGCGGAAACGGGCTGGTGTTGGCCGGTGTGCCCTTGTTCTTCGACAGCTGGCGCACCAGTACGTCCTGCAGCCCGATGCCGCCACCTTCGCGGGACATGCTCACGGCCAGCTGCTGGTCGTACATGTCGCGGTACTGCTTCACCGTTTCGGTGTTCATCGGGTTGTCGTCGGCCAGCACGTCGCTGGCCTTGCGCGAGGCCTTGAGCATTTCGCTGATGAACAGCGACTCGAATTCCTGGGCCACCTTGCGCACGTTGGCGTCGCTGTCGCGGTCGCCATGCTTGAGCGAGCTCAGGCGGTTGAGGTCGGTGTAGGCGCCGCTGTCGGCGCTGCCGGAAACCAGGCTTTTGCTGTTCATCCGTGCCGTCCTCAGATCACGATCAGGTCGGCCTGCAGGGCGCCGGCCTGTTTCAGGGCTTCGAGGATGGCCATCAGGTCACTGGGCGCTGCGCCCACCTGGTTCACCGCACGGACGATTTCATCCAGCGTGGTGCCCGGGCCGAACTTGAACATCGGCTTGGCTTCCTGCTCGGCGTTGACCCGCGAGCGCGGCACCACGGCGGTCTGGCCATTGGAGAACGGCCCCGGCTGGCTGACGATCGGGTCTTCGGTAATGGTCACGGTCAGGCTGCCGTGGGTCACTGCGGCCGGCGACACCTTGACGTTCTGGCCGATGACGATGGTGCCGGTGCGCGAGTTGATGATGACCTTGGCGACTGCCTGGCCCGGGTCGATCTCGAGGTTCTCGAGGATCGACAGGTAGTCCACGCGCTGGCTCGGGTCCATCGGCGCAGTGACCCGTACCGAACCGCCGTCCACGGCCTGGGCCACGCCCGGGCCGAGCAGGTCGTTGACCTTGTCGACGATGCGCTTGGCAGTGGTGAAGTCGGGGCGGTTGAGGTTCAGGGTCAGGCTGTTGCCCTGATTGAAGCCGCTCGGCACTGCACGCTCGACGGTAGCGCCGCCTGGGATACGACCGGCCGACGGAACGTTGACGGTGATCTTCGAACCGTCACGGCCCTCGGCATCGAAGCCGCCCACCACCAGGTTACCCTGGGCCACGGCATAGACGTTGCCGTCGATACCCTTGAGCGGGGTCATCAGCAGGCTGCCGCCGCGCAGGCTCTTGGAGTTACCGATCGAGGACACGGTAATGTCCACCACCTGGCCTGGCTTGGCGAACGCCGGCAGGTCGGCATGCACCGACACTGCCGCAACGTTTTTCAACTGCACGTTGCCGGAGCCGGCCGGCACCTTGATGCCGAACTGCGACAGCATGTTGTTGAAGGTCTGCAGGGTGAACGGCGTCTGGGTGGTCTGGTCACCCGTGCCATTGAGCCCCACCACCAGGCCGTAACCGATCAGCTGGTTGGAGCGCACGCCAGAAATGCTGGCGATGTCCTTCAGGCGCTCGGCCTGGGCGCCGAAGGCACAGGACAGGAGCAGGGTTGCGGCAATCAGCTGCCTCACGTTGAACATGGTCATCCGTACTCAGAAAGGCCAAAGCGGGCTGATGAAGAAGCGGTCCAGCCACCCGGGCTGGCTGGCATCGGCGAACGAGCCGGTACCGGAATAGGTGATGCGCGCGTCGGCCACGCGAGTGGACGGCACGGTGTTGTCGGTGGCGATGTCGTCGGCGCGGATCATGCCGGCAATGCGCACCAGCTCTTCGCCGGTGTTCAGGGTCAGCCACTTCTCGCCGCGCACGGCGATGATGCCGTTGGGCAGCACTTCGGCCACGGTCACGGTGATGGAACCGGTCAGGGTGTTGCCCTGAGTGGCCTTGCTGTCGCCCTTGGTGGCGCGCTCGCCGCTGTAGCCGGCCTCCAGCGACAGGTCACCACCGCCGAACGGGTTGTTGGTGTTCGGCGTAGTGCCGAACAACGATGTCAGGCCGATGTTGGCGTTGCTGTTTTTCTGGATCTGCGAGCCAGCGTTCTTGCTGGCCGATGTGCGCTCGTTGAGGGTGATGGTGATGATGTCACCCACCCGGAACGCCTTGCGGTCGCTGTACAGGTTCTGCTCGAAACCGGCCTGGTAGATCGAACCGTTGTTGGCCGCTGCCGGCAACGGGGTGCGCGGCAGTACCGGCGCGTAGTACGGGTCGTTGGGCTTGGGCGTCGGCGCGACGCAACCTGCCAGCAACACCGCCCCCCCCAGGGCGAAAACGGACAACAGACGATTCATGACGCTTACCTCACGGGTGCAACGGAGTGACGGGGTTAGAGCTGCCTGCTTCAGAGCTGTTGAGTAACGAACGACAGCATCTGGTCAGCGGTGGAAATGACCTTGGAGTTCATCTCGTAGGCACGCTGGGTGGTGATCATGTTCACCAGCTCTTCCACGGTGCTGACGTTGGAGTTTTCCAGGGTCTGCTGCAGGGTGGTGCCGAAACCGTTCAGGCCCGGGGTGCCGACTTGCGGCGCGCCACTGGCGGCGGTTTCGAGGAACAGGTTGTCGCCAATCGCCTGCAGGCCGGCCGGGTTGATGAAGTCGGCGGTCTGGATGTTGCCGATCACCTGCGCAGCCGGGTTGCCGGCGGTGGTGATCGACACGGTGCCGTCCTGGCCGACGGTGAAGGTCTGCGCGTCGTTCGGCACGACGATGGCAGGCTCCAGGGCGAAGCCGTTGGCGGTGACGATCTGGCCGTCGGAGTTCAGGTGGAAGGTACCGTCACGGGTATACGAAACGGTGCCGTCCGGCTGCAATACCTGGAAGAAACCACGGCCGTTGACCGCCATGTCCAGCGGGTTTTCCGTGGTTTGCAGGCTGCCGGTCTGGAAGTTCTTCTGGGTGCCGACGATGCGCACACCAGTACCGACCTGCAGGCCGGAAGGCAGCTCGCTGTCCTGGGTGGACTGCGCGCCCGGCTGGCGTTTGATCTGGTACAGCAGGTCCTGGAACTCCGCGCGATCACGCTTGAAGCCGGTGGTCGAGACGTTGGCCAGGTTGTTGGAGATGACCGTCAGGTTGGTGTCCTGGGCGGACAGGCCGGTTTTAGCGACCCAAAGAGCCGGAAGCATGTAAGTTCTCCTCGTGCGCCTGTTTTACGGCACCCGTTCAAAAGTGATTAGCCGATTTGCAAAACACGCGCCATGGCTTCGTCGCCTTCCTTGGCCGCGTTCATCATCTTGACGTGCAGTTCGAATTGACGGGACAGCGCCAGCACCGAGGTCATTTCTTCCACGGCGTTGACATTGCTGCCTTCCAGGAAGCCCGACACCACCCGCACGTTGACGTCGGCGTCCGCCGGTTGGCCGTCGCGGGTATGGATCAGACCATCCAGGCCCTTGGTCAGGCCTTTGGTATCGGGGTTGACCAGCTTGATGCGGTCGACTTCGGCCATCACGCGCGGGTCTTCCCCCATGGAGCGGATGCTGATGGTGCCATCGGCGCCGACTTCGACCTTCTGCTCTGGCGGAATCGCAATCGGGCCGCCATTGCCGATCACCGGCATGCCGTTGCCGGCACGCAGCACACCGAGGGCATCGATGTTCAGGCTACCGGTGCGCACGTAGGCTTCACTGCCATCGGGTGCCTGCACGGCGATGAAGCCCTTGCCGGTCACCGTCACATCCAGATCGCGGCCGGTTTCCACCATCGGACCTTCGCTGAAGTCGGTGGCCGGGCGCTCGGTCATGGCAAAGGCGCGCGACGGAAAGCTGTCACCGAACACCGGCATCGAGCGAGCCTGCTCCAGGTCTCGCTGAAAACCGTTGGTGGAAATGTTCGCCAGGTTGTTGGCGTGCGCCTTCTGCGCCAGCGCATTCTGGCTGGCACCGGTCATGGCCACGTAAAGCATCTTGTCCACAGTCATCCTCCATTGCACTGGCGGTCGTTTGCCGCTCGCCGTTGCTATGCGAGCTAGAAAGCAAGTTCCGAACCAACTTTGCGAAATCATGAAAAAGCCCGTGGATACGGGCTTTTGGAGGCCTTGCTCAAGTCGCGAACGCCGGTTATCCGGCGCCGGGTTGCCGATGGCGGCAAACTTGTACCGGCCTCTGCGGGAGCAACTGTCTTGGCGCGATCCCTGTAGGAGCGGCCTTGTGTCGCGAAAGGGCTGCAAAGCAGCCCCAGCAATCTATGATGCGGCGAAGCTGAAATCCCGGGGGCGCTTCGCACCCCTTTCGCGACACAAGGCCGCTCCTACAGGTACAGCGCCAACCTCGAGAGCAACACTCCCACTGAGCGGCCTTGCCAAATAAATCGGTCATGAACAAAGGGCCGGTACCGGCTTCATCAAGGCTCGCGGCAACCACCATTGCTGTAGGGGCCGGCGAACTTCTTCCAGCCATCCCCCGGCGGCCATTGCGAGCAGACCAGGCGCCCATCCACCTGGCTTTCCCAGCGCCACCAGGGCGCGGTACCGGCCTGGGCCTGGTACAGGCAGAAAGCAGCGACCAATGTGACAACCAGCCTTTTCATGCCCCCTCCGGCAAAGACGACGAACCCCTTCATGACAAAGGGGTTCGCCCACACACACTCAGCCAGCGACCATCAGGCCATCTGTATGACAGTCTGCATGATGGTGCTTTCAGTGGAGATGGTCTTGGCGTTTGCCTGGTAGTTGCTCTGCGCCTTGATCAGCTCTACCAGCTCCTGCGTCAGGTTCACGTTCGAGCCTTCCAGCGCGTTGGACTCGACGCTGCCCAGGGTACCTGTCTTCGGCGCATCGATGCCCGGGATGCCGGACGTGTAGGTTTCGGTCCAGCGGGTACCACCAATCTGCTGCAAGCCCTGCTCGTTGGCGAAGCTGGCCAGGGCCACCTGGCCAATGGCGCGGGATTGCTGGTTGCTGAAGCTGGCGAACAGCACACCCGTCGAGTCGATGCTCAGGCTCGACAGGATACCGGTCGCGTAGCCGTCCTGAGACTGCGACATGCGCGCGGTCTCGGTGTTGTAGGAGGTGGTGCTGTTCATCGCCAGGCGCATGCCATCGGCATTGCCCACCGCGCCGTTGGAGATCCAGTTACCCGCAGAATCTTCCACCGCCGGCACCCAGCCAGTCATGGTGAAGGTGTTGTTGGTCACGGTGAACGACGAGCCCGCCGGGTGGCCGGTATTGTCCGCAGTCATGCTCTTGACCGAGCCATCGCTGTTGAAGCTGATGGTGCCAGTCAGCGGCACGGTGGAGGATGGGGAAAACGGGTTGCGCCCATCGACCAGGGTGTACATGGTCCACTCATTGGTGCCAGTCTTGCGATAGAACTGCTCCATGGTGTGCTCGTTACCCTGGCTGTCGTACACCTTGGTCGGGAAAGACTTGGTGTAAGTCGTCTGATCGGAAGGATCGAACGGCAGGTTCGGCACCATCACGCCAGTGCCATCATCCACTTCCAACGGGATGTCGGCGGCCGAGGAATTCAGGTTGATACCCTGGTCGATCAGCGATGTTGCCTTTGGCTGCAGCGACGACGTATCGATCTGCAGATCGGTGAGCACGCCCTTCTGGATCTTGCCAGTCGAGTCGGCGGCATAGCCCTGCAGGCGCAAGCCGTCCGAGGTAACCACGAAGTTGTCCTTGCTGGCCTGGAAAGCACCCGCACGGGTGTACACGCGCGAGCCGTTATCGGACAGCACGAAGAAGCCCTGCCCCTGAATCCCCATGTCCAGCACGTTGCCGGTGGTGTTGACGTCACCCTGGGTGAACTGCTGGGAAACCGCTGCCAGGCGCACACCGTTACCCACCTGGTTCTTGCCCACGCCCAGGCGGTTGGAACCTGCATAGACATCGGCGAACTCGGCACGCGACGACTTGAAGCCGTTGGTGTTGACGTTGGCGATGTTGTTGCCGGTGACATCCAGCTGCTTGTTTGCTGCGTACAGACCGCTAAGGCCGATATTGAAAGACATGAATTCGCTCCTTTTGCCGCTCTAGCGGGCCTTAGATACCGATGGTTTGCACGTCGGAGAGGGACACTTTGCCAACACCGGCGAGGTTGAGCACCATTTCGCCGGCGGCACTGAAACTGACGCTGGTCACCTTGGCTGGCAACAGCGTATTCATCTGCACCGACTTGCCATCCACTGTAGTGGTGGCAGTGAAGGTGTAAGTACCAGGGTCGACTTTCTGGCCACTGCTGTTGGTACCGTCCCAGATGAAATCGGCGTAACCGGCTTTCTGCTCGCCCAGCTCGATGGTCTTGACGGTATTGCCGTCCTTGTCCTTGATGGTGATCTTCGCTTCGCCGATGGCTTGCGGCACGACGAACTGCGCATTGAAGCTTTCTGCGGTGTCGACCACGGCCTTGTCGTTCTGCACCACCACCGAACGCCCGACCAGCGACGACGCCTGCAGGGCCTGGGACGAGGCCATGGCGCTGGTGATGGAGTTGACCGATTCGTTCAGCGAGGTAATGCCTTCCAGGCTGCTGAACTGCGCCAACTGGGCAACGAACTCACCGTTGTCCTGTGGGTCCAGCGGGTTCTGGTGTTGCATCTGGGTGACCAGCAATTGCAGGAACGCGTCCTTGCCGAGCGAGTCGTTGCCGGTCTTGGATGCGGTGTCCGTGGTCTTCTTGGTGCTGGTGCCTACACCCGACGCCGCGAGCACGTCGTTGAGGTTCACACCGTTGGTATCGATTGCCATGGTCTGGTTTCCTTATCACTGACCGAGGGTCAGGACCTTCTGCATCATGGCCTTGGCCGTATTCATCAACTCGGCGTTGGTCTGGAACGCGCGGCTGGCGGAGATCATGTCAGCCATCTCCTCGACCACGTTGACGTTCGGGTAGTAGACGTAGCCGTCCTTGTTCGCCGCCGGGTGGTTGGGCTCGTAACGGGCCTCCAGGTTGCTCTGGTCCTCGACGATGCCTTTTACCTGCACGCCCTGCCCTGCCTCGCCCTGGTCTTCGAACAGCGACTGGCTGCCGCCGGCCTGTGCGTCCTGGAAGGTGGTGGCGAACACCGGGTGGCGGGCGCGGTAGGTCTGGTCGATGCTCGAGGACACGGTCTCGGCGTTGGCGATGTTGGAAGCAACGGTGTTCAGGCGCGTGTTCTGCGCACTCATGCCGCTACCGGCAATGTTGAAGACACTGGAAAGGGACATGGTCATTCTCCCCGCAGGGCCGAAACCAGCCCTTTGAATTTACTGTTGAGCAAGGTGAAGCTGGCCTGGAAGCCGACGGCGTTTTCGGTGTAGTTCGATTGCTCGATCTGCGCGTCCACGGTGTTCTGGTCGATCGACGGCTGCGTTGGTGTGCGGTACTTGAGGGTATCGTCGGCCATGGCCAGGCCCTCGGCCTCGATATGGCGGCTGTTGGTACGATCGAGGCTGAAACGGCCGCCACTCTGCTGCTTGTCGCTCTCGGCAGCGAGCACCGAGGCGAAGTCCATGTCGCGCGCCTTGTAGTTGGGCGTGTCGGCGTTGGCGATGTTGTTGGCCAGCACTTCGGCGCGCTGGGCGCGGAAGCCCAGGGCCTTTTCGTGAATACCAAGCGCCTTGTCGAAGCTGATGCTCATGTCGGGGAAACCTTCGGAGGTTGACCGGAATATCGTTGGGCAAGGTATAGCAAGGGCTGTGCCAACCAACAGAAAGCCCGGAAATACGGGCTTGCAGGGCAAGGTGCTGTCAGAGTGATGCCAGAAAAGCGGCAAAGGCCTTCCGCCTTGAGCGGCGAAAGCGGCAATTGCCGGGCGGCAAAAGCGGCAAAACAAAAAATTGACGTCAGTATTTTTCCTGCGCCGGCCTCTTCGCGGGTAAACCCGCTCCCACAGGGTTCTGCACAGCTTTAAAAGTCGGTGCGGTACCTGTGGGAGCGGGTTTACCCGCGAAGAGGCCAGCACAGGCAAACAAAAAGGCCGGCAACTTTCGCTGCCGGCCTTTGTGCTTACTTCGCCTGGTAGATGATCCCCGGACTGCACTGCACCATCTGGTAATGGTCCGGCAACCCGTTCAGCGCCTCGGAAGCCCCGAGGAACAGATACCCACCCGGCTTCAAGGTACTGTGGATACGCAACAGGATGTCCTTCTTCACCTGCGCCGAGAAATAGATCAGCACGTTACGGCAGAACACCACATCGAACTTGCCCAAGCTGGCATAGCTGTCGAGCAGGTTGAACGAGCGGAACTCGACGCGGCTGCGAATCGCCGGCTTGACCGCCCAGCGCCCCGGCCCCTTGGTGTCGAAGTAGCGCTGCAGGCGCTCCTGGGACAAGCCACGGGCAATCGCCAGGCTGTCGTACTCGCCGGTCTTGCAGTTGGTCAGCATGGTGCCAGACAGGTCGGTGGCAACGATCTGCGCGCCCATCTTCAACTGGCCGAGGTTGCTACGCTCGAATTCGTCGATGGCCATCGAGATGGAATACGGCTCCTGCCCCGACGAACAGGCCGCCGACCACATGCGCAGGCGCTGGCCGGGGTTGTTGCGGATGAACTCGGGGATGACCTTGTTCTTCAGCACCTCGAACGGGTAGGTATCGCGAAACCACAGGGTCTCGTTGGTGGTCATGGCATCGACCACCTGCTCGCGCAAGCCGCCACGCGGCTGGGCCTGGATGCGCTGCACCAGCTCGCCCAGGCTCTTGATGCCCTGTTGCTCCATCAGCTTGTTGAGACGGCTGGAGACCAGGTACTGCTTATTCTCGCCCAGCAGGATGCCACAGGCTTTCTCCAGGAAGACCCGGAACTGTTCGAAATCCAAATTACCCGTAGACACTACTGCCGCCTCTTTTAAATCACTGGTGCCGGGGGCCTGCCCCCGGCTGCTTCAATGCGTTGCCTTGATCCGGTCGACCACCCGCTGGGCCAGGTCGTCCGGCTTGAACTTGGCCAGGAAGTCATCGGCACCGACCTTCTTGACCATCGCCTGGTTGAACACCCCGGAAAGCGAAGTATGCAGGCAGATGTGCAATTTTTGCATGCGCGGATCGCTGCGGATCTCCGCTGTTAGCGTATAGCCGTCCATTTCCGGCATTTCAATGTCCGAGATCATCATCAGGAACTCTTCTTCCGGCTTCTTGCCCTCATCCACCAGCTGGCGCAGGTAGTTCAGGGCCTGACGGCCGTCATTGAGCGCCACCACCTCGACCCCCACGGTCTGCAGGCAGCGGCTGACCTGCTTGCGCGCCACCGACGAATCGTCGACGGTGAGCACCCGCAGCAGCACGGCCTTGTCCTGCACCTCGGCATCGATCACCCCGGCCGACACCGACTCGGACGACGGCGCCACTTCGGCCAGCACCTTCTCCACATCGATGATCTCGACCATGCGGTTGTCCACCCGGGTAACCGCGGTCAGGTAGTGGTCGCGGCCGGTGCCCTTGGGTGGCGGATGGATTTCTTCCCAGTTCATGTTGACGATGCGCTCCACCGAATGCACCAGGAAGCCTTGGGTCTTGGTGTTGTACTCGGTGATGATCACGAAACTGTTGCACGTGTCTTCCTGCAGCGGCCGCAACCCGGTGGCCATCGACAGGTCGAGGATCGGGATGGTCGCCCCGCGAATATTGGCAACACCGCGCACCACCGGGTGCGCCTTGGGCAGCAGGGTCAGCGCAGGGCATTGCAGCACTTCCCTGACCTTGAATACGTTGATGCCGTAAAGCTGCTCGCCATTGAGGCGGAACAGCAGCAATTCCAGGCGATTCTGCCCTACCAGCTGCGTGCGCTGGTTGACCGAATCCATAACACCTGCCATGCCAGACTCCTTTATGTTTCAGCCTTTCGTTGCAACTCATGTAGCGAGTCGGCACGGGCTTTGCTTTTTTGAGCGCCATGTACACGAAAACGACATTTTTCCGACGATTGACGCGCCTGCTGACTGGCTCGCTGGCCATGCTGTGCCTTCTGGTGCCCGGCGTTCGCACGGTAGCGGACGCGTTTACCTTGCCTGAACAGCTTATCGGTGTCACTCAAGGGTTTCTTGAATTCAGCGTCGAAGATTATCTGGCAACCACCCAGACCGCCGGCCGTTACGAGATCCAGGTCAACCCGCTGGACCCGCGCCTGCGCATGCCGCTGTGCAGCCAGCAACTGGACGCCTCGCTGGAAAGCCCGGCCCAGCCGTTGGGCCGCGTCACGGTAAAGGTGCGCTGCGAAGGCACGGCGCCTTGGACCGTGTTCGTGCCGGCCACCGTGCGGCTGTTCCGCGAAGTGGTGGTGGTGACCCGGCCGCTCAAGCGCGACAACGTGGTGGGCGAAGGTGACGTGGCCCTGCGCGAGCGCGATGTCGGCACCCTGGGCCAAGGCTTCTTGACCGAACTGGAACAGGCGGTAGGCATGAAGATGCTGCGCCCCACGGTGATCGACCAGGTACTCACCCCGCAACACCTGGAACAGGCCGAGGTGGTGCGCAAGGGCGACCACGTGGTGATCATCGCCCGCAGTGGCAGCCTGAGTGTGCGCATGCCCGGAGAAGCCCTGAGCAAGGGCGGCCTGAGCGAACAGATCCGGGTGCGCAACCTCAATTCCAAACGGGTGGTCAAGGCCAGGGTGACCGGCCCCGGCCAGGTCGAGGTAAGTATGTAGCCAGCCCATTGATTTGCGCTGGCGGTGAGGAACCGCTTTTCCTAAACTGTGTCAGAAAACGGGTTCGCGAGCTTGCTGACAGGCGGCTATGCATTTGTGCCTAAAGTTTCTTTCGGGTTGGCCGAAAACAAGGCAAGCGTCCAAATACCCAGAGGTTTCTGATCATGGTCATCGACTTCAGTCGTTTGAATAACTCTCCGTCCGTCACGGGCGGCGTGCGCGGCAACACCGCGAACGGCAGCGCCGAAAAACCGGCAGCCAGCCAGGAAGCGGCAACCGCCACCAGCGCCAGCGGAGAAGCGGTACACCTCAGCCAAGAGGCCCAGCAGTTGCAGAAGATCAGCGACAAGCTGCGCGACGAGCCAGTGGTCAACAGTGCCCGTGTGGCCCAGTTGAAACAGGCGATCGCCGACGGCAGCTACCAGGTCGATGCCGGCCGGGTCGCCAGCAAACTGCTCGATTTCGAAGCCCAGCGCTGACCGTTCGGCGCGCTGACTTCACGGACGCTAGAAAAGCCAAGAGTTAGCCATGCACGACACCACCTTGCTGCAACTGATCGAAGATGACATCGCCCCCATGCAGGAGCTGCTGGACCTTCTGCAAAAGGAAGCGATCGCCCTGCATGGCCGCGACATGGCGCCACTGGAGAATATCCTGGCCCGCAAGCAGTCTTTGATCGTGCTGCTGGAGCAGCAAGGCCTGCGGCGCAACAACCTGCTTGTCAGTCTTGGCCTGAGCCCTGATCGCGCCGGAGTGGAGGCCGTGGCGGCACAATCGCCGAACGGTGAACTGCTGCTGCAGCAACTCGATGTGATCAGCCAGTTGATGCAAGCCTGCCAGCAGCTCAACGAGACCAATGGCCGGATCATCCAGGTGCAGCAACACGTCACCAACAACCAGATCCGGATCCTCATGGGCGGCGATTCTCCGTCGCTCTACGACAGCCGCGGCAGCACCTCGCCACTGGCCAAGCCACGGGCGCTCAGCCAAGTGTGATTTTTTCTATCAAGGCACGGAACATACTGGCAAAATGCCGTTAATTGCGTGTGTCGCTTTTGCCTGGAGAACGATAAGCCGTGTTCAATGAATCCGATGCCCCGCAGCCGCCAAAGGTGCTGACCACCCCTTTGGAGATTGCGGCCAACTTGCGGCAGCTGCAGGAAAGCCACGACCCCCTGATCATCACCTTCCACGACCGCAGCCAGCGCTTCCAGAGCTACGTGGTGCACGTGGACCGTGAAAGCAACACCCTGGCGCTGGACGAGATGATCCCGCGTGACGGTGAAAAGTTCATCGAGAACGGCGAACACTTCCGCGTCGAAGGCTTCCATGATGGCGTGCGCATCGCCTGGGACTGCAACCACGAGCTGAAGATCAGTGAAGTCGACGGCCACCGCTGCTACCGCGGCGCCATGCCATTGGAGATGACCTACCACCAGCGCCGCAATGCCTTCCGCGCCGCGCTGAAGCTGTCGCAGCTGGTCGATGTCATCCTCGATGGTACCCACCTCAAGGGCAACGGCGCCCTGCGTGGCAAGCTGCTGGACATCTCCGCCACCGGCTGCAAACTGCGCTTCGAAGGCAATGTCGAGGATCGCCTGCAACTGGGCCAGGTGTACGAGCGTTTCAAGGCGGGCAACCCGCTGGGCCTGGTCGACACCATGGTCGAGCTGCGCCACCTGCACTATGAAGAGCGGATCAACACCACCTTTGCCGGCGTGCGCTTCCATAACCTTACCGGGCAGGCGCAGCGCAAGGTCGAGAGCTTCGTGTACCAGTTGCAGCGTGAAGCGCGGCGGTTCGACAAGGACGACTATTGATCGTCGGCCGAGTACAAAAACGCCACCTATCAAGGTGGCGTTTTCATTTGTGCTTCTCCTGTGCCGGCCTCTTCGCGGGCATGCCCGCTCCCACAGAACTGCACATAACTCATTGAATTAGCAGGGACTCTGTGGGAGCGGCTTTAGCCGCGAACACCGGCGCAGCCGGTGCCATGCACCGCGTTGGATTCTTCGCGGCTAAAGCCGCTCCCACAGGGTACGCGTACTGCTTGCGGATCCAGTTATCTACGCGACAGCTCTCCCACAGGTACAACGCATGCCTTGAACGCTGCGCGGTCGCTGTGGGAGCGGGCGTGCCCGCGAAGAGGCCGGCACAGGCCTACACCGACTTGCTGACCTCACCTTCCGGCTCAGGCTCCTTGTCAGTCCCCTTCTCTTCCGCCTCGGTATCCTCCGCCGCCACCGGCGCCTGCATTACCTCCTGCACCGTCTGCTCATCCACCCGTGGGTCCAGCGCCGCCGACAGTGGCGAACCGGCAGCCGGCATGGCAACGTGGCCCAAAGGCGCATCCTGCACCTGGTGTAGCCCAGTGACCGCCTTCGGCCGAATGCGCCACACCAGCACCAGGGCAAAGAACACGAAGAAGGCATACAGCATCTGCGGGCCGAGCACCTTCATCAGCACGCCTGCCGCCAGCGGCCCGATACACGCGCCCACGCCGTAGGTCACCAGCAGCATCGCGGTCAGCGACACCCGCCGTTCGCTTTCCACATGGTCGTTGGAAAACGCCACCGCCAGCGGGTACAGGCAGAACTGCAGCAACGAAATCACGAAGCCTATGCCGAACAGCAACTCCAGCGGCACGCTGGGCAGCATCGCCAGCGGCGACGAGGCCAGCGCCAACCCCACCGCCACGCTGCGGATCAGCACTGCCCGATCGTAGCGGTCAGACAACCAGCCCAGCGGCCACTGCACCAGCAGGCCGGCAAAGATGCAGCTACCCATGAACAGACCGACCTGCTCGGTAGTCATGCCCTGGCTGGAGGCATACAAGGGTGCCAGGCCATAGAACGAGCCGACGATCAGCCCCGAACCCAGCACCGTGCTGAGCGACTGCGGCACGCGCTTGATGAAGAACTTCGGCTCCATCGGTGCCGGGCGCAACGGCGCCGGGTGAATGCGCCGGGTCATGGCGACCGGTACCAGGCACAGGGTGAAACACATGGCCACCAGCATCAGCAGCTCCAGGCCAAGCTGTGGGTGCACCACCAGGATCAGCTGGCCGAGCACCAGGCCCAGGTACGAGGCGATCATGTAGCCGCTGAACACCGCGCCGCGATGCTTCACGTCGGCCTGCTCGTTCAGCCAGCTCTCGATGACCATGTACTGGCACATCATCCCCAGGCCGACGATCATCCGCAGCCCGACCCAGGCCGGCAGCCAGCTGGTCAGGCCATGGCCGAGCACCGCCGCGCCGACGATGCCGGCGCAAGTGGCATAGGCGCGAATGTGCCCTACCCGGCCAATCAACCGGTGGCCGACCTTGCCGCCTACCGCCAGGCCAAAGTAGTTGGCCGCCATCAAGGCACCCACCCACAGGCTGTCGACATGATCGGCTGCCAGGCGCAGGGCCAGGTAGGTACTGAGCAGGCCCGAGCCGATCAACATCATCAGCGCGGCGAAATACAACGACTGAAACGGCTTCCAGATATTTCGCATAAGTCCCTTGCGGCTCCCGGGTCAGGTGGCGATGGGTTGCAGACAAGCATAAGGGCAAATGCCAGGGAATGAGTGCGGTGGCGGGTAAAATGCTGTTGCCGGGGCGCGTCCGGTGCAGGTCATGTCGCGATCAGGCCTGTACAGCAGGCTGACAGGCACCCCCTTCCGTTGGCTGAAACGCATCCATGTCCCAAGTCGACAGGCAGTGCCTTAGCCTGGGCTACCGCCTCAGCAATCATCGGAGACCTACATGATAAGGGCCAATTTCACCGCTACACTTCATAACGTCCACCGTGGCCAGATCGTTGTTGCAGACAACAACGTACACCCAGTGCTTGGCCTGGATGAAGACGGCTGGCTGTGCACGACTGCCGCGCGCAGGAGCGTGCCACGCAGTGCGGATGAATTCCAACGACTTGCATTCCATTTCGAATTCATCGAGCACCGTGAAGACCGCACGCACTACTACATTACCTGCGCAGAACACTGGGCCTATATTGGCGCCAGGCTTGAAAGCAGTTCCAATGGCTGGCTAGGCCTGTATGGTACGCATGTGGCCGGGCGGGTCCGGGATGTGCTCAACGCCCCACATCCGTACAACCTGCTACGCACCCGGCCCTACTGGAAAATCGAAACGCTCCGGCCATGGGACGGCACAGTGGAGAGCGCCGACTTGGTTCCCTTCTACCTGCGGGACATGAACGGCTACCGTGTTGCGGAGTCGCTCTCGGACAATGTCCCGGTACTTGACCTGGGCCGCCAGTACTACCTCAACGCCGGCGAGCGCACCGGTGACGTGCTCGAATTCTTCCTGCGCGATATTCAACTGACCTGACCAGCAAGCGCAGTACTCGGACGGCTACTCCCGCAAGGTCATGCCATTGGCCGGCAGCGGCAAGGCCGTCTTGTAGCGCACCTGCTTCAAGGCAAAACTGGAACGGATGTTGGCCACCCCCGGCAACCGAGTCAGGTAATCCAGAAACCGTTCCAGCGCCTGGATACTGGGCAGCAATACCCGCAACAGGTAGTCCGGATCGCCCGTCATCAGGTAACACTCCATCACTTCGGGCCGTTCGGCGATTTCTTCCTCGAAACGGTGCAACGACTGCTCGACCTGTTTTTCCAGGCTCACGTGGATGAACACGTTCACGTCCAGCCCCAACGCCTCGGGCGACAGCAAGGTCACCTGCTGGCGGATCACCCCCAGTTCTTCCATGGCCCGCACCCGGTTGAAGCAGGGTGTGGGGGACAGGTTCACCGAGCGGGCCAGCTCGGCGTTGGTGATGCGGGCATTTTCCTGCAGGCTGTTGAGAATGCCGATATCGGTACGATCGAGTTTGCGCATGAGACAAAATCACCGGTTTTTTGTGTTTATGCGGAATGTTTATCTGCCCCGCTCGGCAAAGGCAATCAACTTGAGAGAAAAATTCTCCTGCCGGCCCACTAAGATGTAGGGGACGCTGACCTACCAGTCACAAGCCGGTACTCAGCGGCGGCCGCTTCAGAGCTCACAAAAACAAATACCCGAGCGAGCGTAAAAAGCATGAACGAGTACGCCCCCCTGCGTTTGCATGTGCCCGAGCCTACCGGCCGGCCAGGCTGCCAGACCGATTTCTCCTACCTGCGCCTGAACGATGCAGGTCAAGCCCGTAAACCCCCAGTCGATGTCGACGCTGCCGACACCGCGGACCTGTCCTACAGCCTGATCCGCGTGCTCGACGAGCAAGGCGACGCGCAAGGCCCGTGGGCCGAAGACATCGACCCGCAAGTTCTCCGTCAGGGCATGCGCGCCATGCTCAAGACACGGATTTTCGACAGCCGCATGGTGGTCGCCCAGCGCCAGAAGAAGATGTCCTTCTACATGCAGAGCCTGGGTGAAGAAGCCATCGGCAGCGGCCAGGCCCTGGCGCTGAACCGCACCGACATGTGCTTCCCCACCTACCGCCAGCAAAGCATCCTGATGGCCCGCGACGTGTCGCTGGTCGAGATGATCTGCCAGCTGCTGTCCAACGAGCGTGACCCGCTCAAGGGCCGCCAGCTGCCGATCATGTATTCGGTACGCGACGCCGGTTTCTTCACCATCAGCGGCAACCTGGCGACCCAGTTCGTGCAGGCGGTCGGCTGGGCCATGGCCTCGGCGATCAAGGGCGATACCAAGATCGCCTCGGCGTGGATCGGCGACGGCGCAACCGCCGAGTCGGACTTCCACACCGCCCTCACCTTCGCCCACGTGTACCGCGCCCCGGTGATCCTCAACGTGGTCAACAACCAGTGGGCGATCTCCACCTTCCAGGCCATCGCCGGTGGCGAGTCGACCACCTTCGCCGGCCGTGGCGTGGGTTGCGGCATTGCCTCGCTGCGGGTTGACGGCAACGACTTCGTCGCCGTGTACGCCGCCTCGCGCTGGGCCGCAGAACGCGCCCGTCGCGGCCTGGGCCCATGCCTGATCGAGTGGGTCACCTACCGTGCCGGCCCGCACTCGACCTCGGACGACCCGTCCAAGTACCGCCCGGCCGATGACTGGAGCCACTTCCCGCTCGGCGACCCGATCGCCCGCCTGAAGCAGCACCTGATCAAGATCGGCCACTGGTCCGAGGAAGAACACCAGGCCACCACTGCCGAACTGGAAGCCGCGGTGATCGCCGCGCAGAAGGAAGCCGAGCAGTACGGCACCCTGGCCAACGGTCACATCCCGAGTGCCGCCTCGATGTTCGAGGACGTGTACAAGGAAATGCCCGACCACCTGCGCCGTCAACGCCAGGAACTGGGGGTTTGAGATGAACGACCACAACAACAGCATCAACCCGGAAACCGCCATGGCCACCACTACCATGACCATGATCCAGGCCCTGCGCTCGGCCATGGATGTCATGCTCGAGCGCGACGACAATGTGGTGATCTACGGCCAGGACGTCGGTTACTTCGGCGGCGTGTTCCGCTGCACCGAAGGCCTGCAGAACAAGTACGGCAAGTCTCGCGTGTTCGACGCGCCGATCTCCGAGAGCGGCATCGTCGGCACCGCCGTGGGCATGGGTGCCTACGGCCTGCGCCCGGTGGTGGAAATCCAGTTCGCCGACTACTTCTATCCGGCCTCCGACCAGATCGTTTCCGAGATGGCGCGCCTGCGTTACCGTTCGGCCGGCGAGTTCATCGCCCCGCTGACCCTGCGCATGCCCTGCGGCGGCGGGATCTATGGCGGCCAGACCCACAGCCAGAGCCCGGAAGCGATGTTCACCCAGGTGTGCGGCCTGCGCACTGTCATGCCGTCCAACCCGTATGACGCCAAGGGCCTGCTGATCGCCTCGATCGAATGCGATGACCCGGTAATCTTCCTGGAACCCAAGCGCCTGTACAACGGCCCGTTCGACGGCCACCACGACCGCCCTGTCACGCCGTGGTCGAAGCACCCGCAAAGCGCGGTGCCCGATGGCTACTACAGTGTGCCGCTGGACAAGGCGGCCATTACCCGCCCCGGCAATGACGTGACCGTGCTGACCTACGGCACCACGGTGTACGTGGCCCAGGTGGCGGCCGAAGAAACCGGCGTCGACGCCGAGGTGATCGACCTGCGCAGCCTGTGGCCGCTGGACCTGGACACCATCGTCGAGTCGGTGAAAAAGACCGGCCGCTGCGTGGTGGTACACGAGGCCACCCGCACCTGCGGCTTCGGCGCCGAACTGGTGTCGCTGGTGCAGGAACACTGCTTCCACCACCTGGAGGCGCCGATCGAGCGCGTCACCGGCTGGGACACCCCCTACCCCCACGCACAGGAATGGGCTTACTTCCCAGGGCCTTCGCGGGTAGGTGCGGCATTGAAAAAGGTCATGGAGGTCTGAATGGGCACGCACGTCATCAAGATGCCGGACATTGGCGAAGGCATCGCGCAGGTCGAGTTGGTCGAGTGGTTCGTCAAGGTCGGCGACATGATCGCCGAAGACCAGGTAGTGGCCGACGTCATGACCGACAAGGCCACCGTGGAAATCCCTTCGCCGGTCAGCGGCAAGGTGCTGGCCCTGGGTGGGCAGCCAGGTGAAGTGATGGCGGTCGGCAGCGAGCTGATCCGCATCGAAGTGGAAGGCAGCGGCAACCATGTGGATGTGCCCGCCAAGGATGTGCCCAAGCGCGAACAGGTCGAGGCCCCCGCTGCCCCGGTAGCCGCCAAGCCAGAGCCGCAGAAGGAAGCAAGACCGGCCGCGTGCCAGGCGCCCGTCAACCACGAGGCAGCCCCGATCGTGCCACGCCAGCCTGGCGACAAGCCGCTGGCCTCGCCGGCGGTGCGCAAGCGTGCCCTGGATGCCGGTATCGAACTGCGTTACGTGCATGGCAGCGGCCCGGCCGGGCGCATCCTGCACGAAGACCTCGACGCCTTCATGAGCAAGCCGCACAGCACTGGCGGACAAGCGCCGAGCGGCTATGCCAAGCGCACCGACAGCGAGCAGGTGCCGGTGATCGGCCTGCGCCGCAAGATCGCCCAGCGCATGCAGGACGCCAAGCGCCGGGTCGCGCACTTCAGCTATGTGGAAGAAATCGACGTCACCGCCCTGGAAGCCCTGCGCCAGCAACTCAACAGCAAGCACGGCGACAGCCGCGGCAAGCTGACCCTGCTGCCGTTCCTGGTGCGTGCCCTGGTCGTGGCACTGCGCGACTTCCCGCAGATCAACGCCACCTATGACGACGAAGCCCAGGTCATCACCCGCCATGGCGCGGTGCATGTGGGCATCGCCACCCAGGGTGACAACGGCCTGATGGTGCCGGTGCTGCGCCATGCCGAAGCTGGCAGCCTGTGGAGCAATGCCGGCGAGATCTCGCGCCTGGCCAACGCTGCCCGCAACAACAAGGCCAGCCGCGAAGAGCTGTCCGGTTCGACCATCACCCTGACCAGCCTGGGCGCCCTGGGCGGAATCGTCAGCACACCGGTGGTCAACACCCCGGAAGTGGCGATCGTCGGCGTCAACCGCATGGTCGAGCGGCCTGTGGTGATCGACGGCCAGATCGTCGTGCGCAAGATGATGAACCTGTCCAGCTCGTTCGACCACCGCGTGGTCGATGGCATGGACGCCGCGCTGTTCATCCAGGCCGTGCGCGGCCTGCTCGAACAACCCGCCTGCCTGTTCGTGGAGTGAGCATGCAACAGACTATCCAGACTACCCTGTTGATCATCGGCGGCGGCCCTGGCGGCTACGTGGCTGCCATCCGTGCCGGGCAACTGGGCATCCCCACCGTGCTGGTGGAAGGCCAGGCACTGGGCGGTACCTGCCTGAACATCGGCTGCATCCCGTCCAAGGCGCTGATCCACGTGGCCGAGCAGTTCCACCAGACCTCGCGCTTTGCCGGCCCGTCGGAGCTGGGCATCAGCGTTGCCTCGCCGCGCCTGGACATCGGCCAGAGCGTGGCCTGGAAGGACGGCATCGTCGACCGCCTGACCACCGGCGTCGCCGCCCTGTTGAAAAAGCACGGGGTCAAGGTGATCCATGGCTGGGCGAAGGTGCTCGACGGCAAGCAGGTCGAGGTCGATGGCCAGCGTATCCAGTGCGAGCACCTGTTGCTGGCCACTGGCTCCAGCAGTGTCGAACTGCCGATGCTGCCGCTGGGCGGGCCGATCATTTCCTCGACCGAAGCCCTGGCACCGAAAACCCTGCCGCAGCACCTGGTGGTAGTGGGCGGCGGCTATATCGGCCTGGAGCTGGGCATCGCCTACCGCAAGCTGGGCGCACGAGTCAGCGTGGTGGAAGCGCGCGAGCGCATCCTGCCGACCTACGACAGCGAGCTGACCGCACCGGTGGCCGAATCGCTGAAGAAATTGGGCATCACCCTGCACCTGGGCCACAGCGTCGAGGGTTACGAAGGCGGCTGCCTGCTGGCCCGTGATGGCCAGGGTGCGCAATTGCGCCTGGAAGCCGACCAGGTGTTGGTGGCCGTGGGCCGTCGGCCGCGCACGCAAGGTTTCAACCTGGAGTGCCTGGACCTGAAGATGAACGGCGCCGCCGTCGCCATCGACGAGCGCTGCCAGACCAGCATGCGCAATGTCTGGGCCATCGGCGACGTGGCTGGCGAACCGATGCTGGCGCACCGGGCCATGGCCCAGGGCGAGATGGTCGCCGAGATCATCGCCGGCAAGGCACGCCGTTTCGAACCCAGCGCGATCGCCGCGGTGTGTTTCACCGACCCGGAAGTGGTGGTGGTCGGCAAGACCCCGGAACAAGCCAGCCAGCAAGGGCTGGACTGCATCGTCGCGCAGTTCCCGTTTGCTGCCAATGGCCGGGCCATGAGTCTGGAATCGAAAAGCGGTTTCGTGCGGGTGGTGGCGCGCCGTGACAACCACCTGATCCTGGGTTGGCAGGCGGTTGGCGTGGCGGTTTCCGAGTTGTCGACGGCGTTTGCCCAGTCGCTGGAGATGGGCGCGTGCCTGGAGGATGTGGCCGGCACCATCCATGCCCACCCGACCCTGGGTGAGGCGGTACAGGAAGCGGCACTGCGCGCCCTGGGCCACGCCCTGCATATCTGACACTGAAGCGGCCGAGGCCGATTTGGCCCGCAGCGCCCCAGGCGTTGCGGGTCTTTTTTCATTGGCGAGCCTGTGCCGGCCTCTTCGCGGGTAAACCCGCTCCCACAGGGACATCACTGCCCGTGAGAGCAGTGGCGCACCTGTGGGAGCGGGTTTACCCGCGAAGAGGCCGGCACAGGCTACTCGGCAATAGCGTTCTTGCCGTTCCCCTTGGCCCGGTACAGCGCCGTGTCGGCACGCGCCAGCAGTGCATGCTGGTCCTCCCCTTCCTGCCATTGCACCACGCCGTAACTCATGGTCAGCTGGCAATCGCCCACCGGCTCCACCTGCACCATCGCCTGGCGCAAGCGTGCTGCCACTTCCAGCGCCTCGCCCAGCGAGGCCTGCGGCAATACGATGACGAACTCGTCCCCGCCCCAGCGCGCCAGCAGGTCCTGCTGCCGCAGGCAGGTACGCAGGACGTCGACCACCCGCACCAGCGCCGCATCGCCACGGGCATGGCCATAGCGGTCATTGATCGGCTTGAAGTCGTCCAGGTCCATGGCTATCAGCGACAACGGCTGGCGAAAGCGCTTGGCACGCTCGCACTCCAGTTGCAGCGCCTTCTCCAGCCGATAGCGGTTGGCAATGCGGGTCAACGCGTCGCGCTCGGCCAGCTCGCGGTTTTCGTCCAGCTGCCGCTGCAACTGCTGGTTCACCCAGGACAGCTCGCGGGTGCGTTCGGCCACCTGGCTTTCCAGCGACTGGTTCCTCTGCTCCAGTTGCGCCACCAGGCGCTTGTTGGCGTCGATGTTGCGGTGGGCACCGAGCATGCGCGCCACCGAGCCATCCTCGTTATGGGCGATGATGTAGCCGCTGTCTTCGATCCACAGGTAGCTGCCATCGTGGCAACGGCAGCGGTATTCGACCAGGTAATGCTCGTTGCGCTGGTTGATGTACGCCTCGAAATGCGCCATCACCCGCGAGTAGTCCTCCGGGTGGATCACGCTTTCCCAGGTGAGCACCGAGTTGGCCATGGAGTGACTGGGGTAGCCGAGCATGGCGTACCAGCCCGGGTTGCGATAGACGTAGCCGGTATTGGCATTCCAGTCCCAGATACCATCGCTGATCAGATCGAACAACGTATGCAACTGCTGTTCACTGAAGCCGGCGGGTACCGGCCGGGTTTCCTGACTCATGGACGCTCTCCCTGATGCCCAGCCACAAGTGGCATGCCTCTGACGGGCAAGCATATGCCTAGCGTGGCACCATCGGAATAGCCCCAACGCCCTATTTTCGCGGTGTTGACGACGGGCATGGCATTTGCCCCGTTCGGCCTCTGTGGGAGCAGGCGCTGCGGTGTAGGGCACCGGCTTCGCCGGTGTTCGCGGGCACACCCGCTCCCACAGACACCGTGCATGGCTTGGGGGCGCTCAAGCCAACTGCAACAGCGCCTCCTCCACTGCGGCAACCACCTGGTTGCCCTTGGCACCCGGCAGCCGCCATGCGGCGATGGTCATGCCCAGTGGCACCGCGCGGTCGATGGGGGCGACCAGTTCGCCGCTGTCGAGGTAACGTTGCACCAGGCTTCTGCGCCCTATCAGCACCCCGGCGGCCAGCAAGGCTTGCTGCAGGGCGATCGAGTACAGGGAAAAACCCGGCCCACGGGCAACGAACTTGTGCCCGGGCATCACCGCCCCCGTCCACACCGCCCAGTCGTTCCAGCCCACGTCGGCGATGCAACGGGCGTCGGCAAGGTCCTCGGGCTTGGCGATGCTGGCGGCCAGGGCCGGCACGCACACGGGCAGGACTTCTTCCGTGGCTATCCTGCGTTGCCAGCGCTCGGGCTTTTCGGTGTAGAACAGGCACAGGTCGAACGGGCTGCGCTTCAGGTTGGGCGGCTCATCCACCGCCGTCACCGAGATCTCGATGGGTGCCAGCAGCCGGGTCAGTTCCGGCAGGCGTGGCCCTATCCACAACTGCGCCAGGGCAGGCGATGTGACGATATGCACCCGCTGCGGTGCGGCCAGGCGGCGCAGTGTGCGCGCGGCGGCTTCCACCGCGTCGAACGCCTCGGTGAACTGGCCTTTCACGCTTTCGCCCAAGGGCGTCAGGCGCACGCCTTTGGCGTGGCGCTCGAACAAGGCCGCGCCATATTCGCTTTCCAGGGTCTTGACCAGGGCGGCGATGGCCCCCGGGGTCACCTTCAGCTCGAGTGCGGCACGGGCAAAACCGCCCAGGCGGGCTGATGCTTCGAAGGCACGCAGGGCATTGAGCTGCAGCGAGTGCCGGGTGGGAGTATCGAGGTACACGGTTTCAGGCCTATTTTTTTTAGGCCTACTATTCCAGAAATCTGACGTTGAGGCCAACTGTCGCGCGCATTAACGTGGGCGTACCGCCCTTGCACCGTCTGCACTCTTTCAAGGATTTCAAATGCCGTATCCAAACGGGACCCAAGCGTTCAGGCAAGGTGCCCACAGCGCCCTGCCATTGACCTCCGGCATCGTGCCCTTCGGCCTGATCACCGGGGTCACGGCGATCGGCATGGGCCTGTCGCCAACCGATGCCATCGGCATGACCTTGCTGTTCTACTCCGGTTCGGCGCAAATGGTGGTGATGCAGTTGATGCAAAGCGCCGCCCTGCCGGTGACCATGGTAGTCACCGCACTGGTGATCAACCTGCGCTTCCTGATGTACAGCGCCAGCCTGGCCCCGCACCTGGGCCAGCTGCCGCGCCGCCACAAGTGGCCGATGGCGTACATGCTGTCAGACCAGTCCTTCGCCCTGTGCACGCTGAAGATGGGCTCGGGCGGGCTGGGGCAGCATGCCTACCCCTACTATGCCGGTACGGCAATCACCATGTTCTTCGGCTGGAACCTCTCGGTGCTGGCGGGCATGTACCTGGGCGCGAGCATTCCTGAAGACTGGTCGCTGGGCTTTGCCATTCCATTGTCATTCCTGGCCCTGTTGATACCCGGCATTCGCAATGCGGCCACGCTTGGCGCAGCGCTGACCGGCGGCGTGCTCGCCGTGCTGGCCGCCAACCTGCCCTACAACCTCGGCCTGCTGGCTGGCGCGCTGGGCGGCATCATCGCCGGGCTGGCCATCGAGAGCTGGCAAAAACAGCAAACCGTGGCAGACGCCAATACCGAGCAGGAAGCATCATGAGCGAAACGACCCAGTGGATAACCTTCATTCTGATCGGCCTGGGCACCTTCGCCATCCGCCTGTCGTTCATCGAGTTGCACACGGTGCTGCGCATCCCCCCACTGTTTCGCCGCGCCCTGGCGTATGTCCCGGCCAGTGTGCTGGCGGCATTGGTACTGCCGGCCGTGGTATTCCCTGACCGGCAGGCGGGGTTCGACTGGATGAACCCGCAGATACCAGCGGCGATACTGGCCGCGCTGGTGGCGTGGCGTACGCGCAGCACGATGCTGACGCTGATTGTGGGAATGGGAATGCTGTGGGCCTTGAAGCATCTGGGGATGTAGGAATACGCAGGTTCAAGGCTTCCCGATTTCGCGTCACCAACACCGGGTGAACGCGGTAAGGGAACGAAAGGAAATGGCGTCCCAGGCAGGAATTGAACCTGCAACCTTCCCCTTAGGAGGGGGATGCTCTATCCAATTGAGCTACTGAGACGCAAGTACCGGCAGCGGACGCTGCACAGCAGGACGGCCAGCATGTTAACCAGCATGCTGGCGTTTGTCATGCCTCACGCGGGCTTTTTCGCGTAATCCTTTTCTGCCAATGCTACACCTGCGGCAGCACGCCTTCATCACGCAGCAGCGCGAACAATGCCGCGACCGCGGTTTCCAGGGTGGTGGAGTTGTCCAGCACATGCAGCGACGGATCGGCCAGCGCCTGCAAGCGTGCATTACGTGCCAGGCGCTGCTCGACTTCCTCTGCGCTTTCCCGGCCACGGGCCACCAGGCGCTCGCGCAGCACCTCGTGCCGGACCTCGACCAGCACTGCCAACAAGTTCGGGTAGCGCCGACGCGCCTCGGCCAGATAAGCCCGCGACCCATTCACCAGCACCGCCCTGCCCTCTGCCAGCCACTGGTCCACCTGCAGTGGAATGCCGTAATCCAGGCCATTGGCCCGCCAATGCATGGCGAACGCGCCTTGCGCACGTAGTGCTTCGAACTGTTCGGCCGAGACTCCATGGGCGGCTTCGCCCTTGGCTTCGGCCGATCGGGTAATGACGCGACGGGCGATTTCCACCCCGGCGGCTGCCAATCGCTCACGAGAAGCATCGATCAGGGAATCTTTCCCGGAACCCGACGGTCCTACCAGATATATCAACCGGCCTGTACCTGATTGGCGGTCGCTTGCGTCATGTTGCATAGCCACTATGCTCTATGGAGGGAAACCGGCACATTCTAGGGGCTTTCCCGACCTTTTGCTGCGTTTTACCAGTTTTTGACGGCAAAAGTCTGACGATTGGGCAAGCTGGAGCATGTAAAACTTTTCAAACCAGTACTCATTTCTGATAATTGGTACTGGCACAAAGCCTTTATCCGGCTCACTATTTGTCACAGAATTGACGCCAAGGAAACGGCGACCATGAGGCAAGATGAGCATCCATTTTTCACAGACGGTTGAACATTTCATCGTCGCCACGGTCGTACTACCACCCCGTGCGGCCAATTTGAGAACCGCTTCCCCTGAACCAAAATCCGGTCAATTTATATGCGCCCAATGAAACAGGCTATTTATTCGAGCCGCACCGCTGACAAGTTCGTCGTCCGCCTGCCAGACGGGATGCGTGAGCGCATTGCCGAGGTAGCGCGCAACCATCACCGCAGCATGAACTCCGAAATCATCGCGCGCCTGGAACAGAGCCTTATCCAGGAAGGTGCGCTGGGTGACGAGTTGAGCATGCGCCTGGACAGCCCTGAACTGTCCCTGCATGAACGCGAGTTGCTGCAACGCTTCCGCCAACTGTCGCACCGCCAGCAGAACGCGCTGGTCGCCCTCATCGCTCACGATGTGGAAATGGCTACCGACGCCTCCTGAGGTTTGCAGCCGTACATGAAAAAGCCAGCGTAAGCTGGCTTTTTTGTGGATGGCGATCCTGCAAGAGGCGCGATCCGTTTGTTTGGGGACCGCGGGCTACAGCAGGAACAGCGTGGCCAGCCCGAGGAAGATGAAGAACCCGCCGCTGTCGGTCACCGCGGTAATCATCACGCTGGAGCCCATCGCCGGGTCGCGCCCCAGGCGCGTCAGGGTCATCGGGATCAACACTCCCATCAAGGCCGCCAACAGCAGGTTCAAGGTCATCGCCGCAGTCATCACCAGGCCCAACGACCAGCTGCCATACAGCCAGAACGCCACCGCACCGATCACCCCGCCCCAGATCAGGCCGTTGAGCAGCGATACCGCCAGCTCCTTGCGCATCAGGCGGCTGGTGTTGCCCGGCGACACCTGGTCCAGCGCCATGGCGCGCACGATCATGGTGATGGTCTGGTTACCGGAGTTGCCACCAATACCCGCCACGATCGGCATCAGCGCAGCCAGGGCCACCAGCTTCTCGATCGAACCTTCGAACAGGCCGATCACACGCGACGCAACGAAAGCGGTAATCAGGTTGATGGCCAACCAGGCCCAGCGGTTGCGCAGCGAACGCCAGACCGAGGCGAAGATGTCTTCTTCCTCGCGCAAACCGGCCATGTTCAGCACTTCGCTTTCGCTTTCTTCACGAATCAGGTCGACCATTTCGTCGATGGTCAAGCGGCCGATCAGGCGTTCGTTCTTGTCCACGACCGGCGCAGATACCAGGTCATAACGCTCGAAGGCCTGCGCCGCATCATAGGCATCTTCCTCGGGGTGGAAGGAGACCGGGTCGGTCGCCATGACCTCCGCCACCTTCTTTTCCGGGTCATTGACCAGCAGGCGCTTGATCGGCAATACACCCTTGAGAATGCCGTCATAGTCGACCACGAACAGTTTGTCGGTGTGGTTCGGCAGTTCTTTCAGGCGGCGCAGGTAGCGCAACACCACTTCCAGGCTGACGTCTTCGCGGATGGTGACCATCTCGAAGTCCATCAGCGCACCAACCTGCTCCTCGTCGTAGCTCAGCGCCGAACGCACGCGCTCGCGTTGCTGGGCATCGAGGGTTTCCATCAGCTCGTGAACAACGTCACGCGGCAGCTCAGGAGCCAGGTCGGCCAGCTCGTCGGCGTCCATTTCCTTGGCGGCGGCGAGCAGTTCGTGATCGTCCATGTCGGCGATCAGCGATTGCCGCACGGCGTCGGACACTTCCAGCAGGATGTCGCCATCGCGATCCGAGCGCACCAGCTGCCAGACCGTCAGGCGGTCTTCCAGGGGCAAGGCTTCGAGGATGTAGGCGATGTCGGCGGGGTGCAGGTCATCGAGCTTGCGCTGCAGCTCGACGAGGTTCTGGCGGTGGACCAGGTTTTCCACCAGGTCGTTGTGGGCGCCTTCCTGACGGTGGGTCAGGTCTTCGACCACGCGCTGGCGTTGCAGCAGTTCGACCACCTGGGCCAGGCGGTCCTGCAGGCTTTCCTGCGCTTTTTTTACTTCTACTTCAGTCATAGGCGAACTCCACTCCCAGCAGCGGAGCACGCCGGGAGAATCAATCGGTCAGATCTTTCTGTATGAATCTTGTTAGCGAGTAACTACTGGGTAAGTCCATGGTGGTTTTCCACAAGCCCCGGCGGGGCTGACGGGCGCAATCATACACTGCTAAAGCTGTCAGATCGCTTAAAATTTTGGCCAGAACAATCGTTTGCGTGATAAAGCTGGGACAACGCTCGAAGCTATCAGTGCGACGGTGGGTCTGGCGGTCAAGTTACATTTGTTGTGTGCCTGGATGTGTATGCGGTGCCTGATCGATACTGGGGCTGCTTTGCAGCCCATCGCGACACAAGGCCGCTCCTACAAGGGATCGCGTACTTCTGTAGGAGCGGCCTTGTGTCGCGAAAGGGTCGCGCAGCGGCCCCCAAAGGCACACGCTCAATCTACAGAAGAGCTTAGATCGACATCACCAACAATTCATTGGCGCAGAAAAACAAAAAGCCCGCTCAATTGAGCGGGCTTCTTGATTTGGTATGGCGCCACATTTGTTGTGTGCCTGGATGTGCATGCGGTGCCTGATCGATCTCGGGGCTGCTTTGCAGCCCATCGCGACACAAGGCCGCTCCTACAAGGGATTGCGTACTTCTGTAGGAGCGGCCTTGTGTCGCGAAAGGGTCGCGCAGCGGCCCCCCAAAGGCACACGCTCAATCTACAGAAGAGCTTAGATCGACATCACCAACAATTCATTGGCACAGAAAAACAAAAAGCCCGCTCAATTGAGCGGGCTTCTTGATTTGGTGTGGCGCCACATTTGTTGTGTGCCCGGATGTGCATGCGGTGCCTGATCGATCTTGGGGCTGCTTTGCAGCCCATCGCGACACAAGGCCGCTCCTACAAGGGATCGCGTACTTCTGTAGGAGCGGCCTTGTGTCGCGAAAGGGTCGCACAGCGGCCCCAAAGGCACACGCGCAATCTACAGAAGAGCTTAGATCGACATCACCAACAATTCATTGGCGCATAAAAACAAAAAGCCCGCTCAAATGAGCGGGCTTCTTGATTTGGTGTGGCGGACTCAGGAGGATTCGAACCTCCGACCGCTCGGTTCGTAGCCGAGTACTCTATCCAGCTGAGCTATGAGTCCGTGGTGGTATTTTTTAGACCAGGTTACCACTGGTTGGTTGAAGTGCCTTTGCAAGCAGAGCCACTTCAAAAAGTGGCGGACTCAGCAGGATTCGAACCTGCGACCGCTCGGTTCGTAGCCGAGTACTCTATCCAGCTGAGCTATGAGTCCGCGATGGTAGTTTTAGACCAGATTACCACTGGTTGTTTGAAGCAGCCTTGCAAACAAAGCCACTTCAAAAGTGGCGGACTCAGGAGGATTCGAACCTCCGACCGCTCGGTTCGTAGCCGAGTACTCTATCCAGCTGAGCTATGAGTCCGTGTCTTGCCGCGCATTATAGGTCGCTGAAACATTTTTGCAAGAACTTTTTCGTTTAAAATCAACTACTTAGCGTTCTTACTGTTTACAGCGCCCTAAGCGAATAATGGCGGTGAAGGGGGGATTCGAACCCCCGATACCCTTATGAGGTATACTCCCTTAGCAGGGGAGCGCCTTCGGCCACTCGGCCACCTCACCGCAACACGAGGCGAATATTAAACAGGCTCTTCCTCGTTTGCAACCCTTTTTTTGAAAAAAACTTCAAAAAAATTAAAGGCTTGGCTCCTCGTCCTTCTCTTTCTTGATCCGCAGGTAGATTTCCTCGCGGTGCACAGCCACTTCTTTCGGGGCGCTGACGCCAATACGCACCTGGTTGCCTTTGACGCCGAGCACCGTCACGGTGATCTCGCCGTCTCCAATGATCAGGCTCTCGGCGCACCGACGAGTCAGAATCAACATAGCTTTCTCCTTACGCAAACATTCAGGGGTAACAGTCTTGGGTGTCGAGGCCTGGTCGTGGACGACGACCTGGGCCCGGTTGATCGCCACACAGGGCAGGACGGGCCTGCGTGGCGAGCAGAAACGCGAAGGGCGCGGCAAGCCGCGCCCTTCCAGGCAGCGTATTACTCGCTCTGTCGTGCCGGAGCGTCGAGCTCGAACGCGGTGTGCAGCGCGCGTACGGCCAGCTCCAGGTACTTCTCTTCGATCACGACCGAAACCTTGATCTCGGAGGTGGAGATCATCTGGATGTTGATGCTCTCCTTGGCCAGGGCTTCGAACATGCGGCTGGCAACACCGGCGTGCGAACGCATGCCGACGCCGACGATCGAGACCTTGGCGATCTTGGTGTCGCCGATCACTTCACGGGCACCGATTTCGCGGGCAGTGTTTTCCAGCACGCTCTGCGCCTTCTCGTACTCGTTGCGGTGTACGGTGAAGGTGAAGTCGGTGGTGTTATCGTGGGCAACGTTCTGCACGATCATGTCGACCTCGATGTTCGAGGCGCTGATCGGGCCGAGGATCTTGAAGGCCACGCCCGGGGTGTCCGGCACGCCGCGAATGGTCAGCTTGGCTTCATCACGGTTGAAGGCGATACCGGAAATGATCGGCTGTTCCATGGATTCCTCTTCATCAATGGTAATGAGGGTACCCGGACCCTCCTTGAAGCTGTGCAGCACGCGCAGCGGAACGTTGTACTTGCCGGCGAACTCCACCGAACGGATCTGCAGCACCTTGGAACCGAGGCTGGCCATTTCCAGCATCTCTTCGAAGGTGATCTTCTCCAGGCGCTGGGCCTGTGGCACAACGCGCGGGTCGGTGGTGTAGACGCCATCGACGTCGGTGTAGATCTGGCACTCGTCAGCCTTCAGCGCAGCCGCCAGGGCCACGCCTGTGGTGTCGGAGCCACCACGGCCCAGGGTGGTGATGCTGCCGTGCTCGTCGACGCCCTGGAAGCCCGCTACCACGACCACGCGGCCTTCCTTGAGGTCGGCACGAATCTTCTGGTCGTCGATCTGCAGGATGCGCGCCTTGTTGTGCGCGCTGTCGGTGAGAATGCGCACCTGGTTGCCGGTGTAGGACACCGCTGGCACACCACGCTTGATCAAGGCCATGGTCAGCAAGGCAATGGTGACCTGCTCACCGGTCGACACGATCACATCCAGTTCACGCGGAACCGGCTGATCGGTGATCTGCTTGGCCAGGTCGATCAGGCGATTGGTTTCACCGCTCATGGCCGACAACACAACCACCAGGTCGTCGCCCGCCTCACGGTGTTTCTTGACCTTATCGGCTACCTGCTCGATCCGCTCGATGGAACCGACAGAGGTGCCGCCAAATTTCTGTACGATCAACGCCATTTCAATGGTGCCTCAGCCCATACAGGGCCCCAAAAAACAATCCAACATGAAGAGGCCGGCGACTAGACCGCCGGCCCCCTCATCTCAAAGTCCCTGCTCTGCGAATGGCACGGCCAGCGCCAGGGCCTGATCCAGTGCAGCGACGTCGACGCCACCACCCTGGGCCATGTCCGGACGGCCACCGCCCTTGCCACCCACCGCCGCAGCGGCTTGTTTCATCAGATCGCCAGCCTTGAGTTGGCTGGAGAGGTCCTTGGTCACGCCGGCCACCAGCACGACCTTGCCCTCATGCTCGCTGCCCAGCAGGATCACTGCGTGGCCGAGCTTGTTCTTCAGCTGATCGACCAGCGCCAGCAGGGCCTTGCCGTCCTGCCCATCCAGGCGGGCGGCGAGCACCTTGGCGCCCTTGACCTCAACGGCCGCGTTGGAGAGATCATCCCCGGCGGCGCTGGCGGCCTTGGCCTGCAGCTGTTCCAGCTGCTTCTCCAGCTGGCGGTTGCGCTCGAGCACAGCCGACAGCTTGTCGATCAGGTTGTCGCGGTTACCCTTCACCAGCTGCGCGGCTTCCTTGACCTGCTCTTCGGCAGCGTTCAGGTAGGCCAGCGCAGCAGCGCCGGTGACCGCTTCGATACGGCGCACGCCAGAGGCCACGCCGCCTTCGCTGATGATCTTGAACAGGCTGATGTCACCGGTGCGCTTGGCGTGGATACCGCCGCACAGCTCCACCGAGAAATCGCCGCCCATGCTCAGCACACGCACGGTGTCGCCGTACTTCTCACCGAACAGCGCCATGGCACCCTTGGCCTTGGCGGTTTCGATGTCGGTCAGTTCGGTTTCCACCGCAGTGTTCTTGCGCACTTCGCGGTTGACGATGTCTTCCAGGGCCTTGATCTGCTCCGGTTTCACCGCCTCGAAGTGGCTGAAGTCGAAACGCAGGCGCTGGCTGTCGACCAGCGAGCCTTTCTGCTGCACGTGCTCGCCCAGTACCTGGCGCAGCGCTTCGTGCAGCAGGTGGGTGGCGGAGTGGTTCAGCGAGGTGGCGTGCTGCACGTCGGAATCGACCTTGGCCTGGACCGGCGAACCGATCACCAGCGCACCGCTGGCAACCACGCCGTGGTGCAGGAAGGCACCACCGGTCTTGGTGGTGTCGCGCACGTCGAAGCGCGCAGCGCCAGCCTGCAGGTAGCCGGTGTCGCCCACCTGGCCACCGGATTCGGCGTAGAACGGCGTGCGGTCGAGCACGACCACGCCCTGCTCGCCTTCACCCAGCTGGTCGACGGCCTGGCCGTCCTTGTACAGGGCGATGATCTTGCCCTGGCCTTCGGTGGCCTCGTAGCCGAGGAACTCGGTAGCGCTGTCGACCTTGACCAGGCTGTTGTAGTCCATGCCGAAGGCGCTGGCGGAACGGGCGCGCTCACGCTGGGCGTCCATTTCGCGCTCGAAGCCGGCTTCGTCGATGGTCAGCTCGCGCTCGCGGGCGATGTCGGCGGTCAGGTCCATCGGGAAGCCGTAGGTGTCGTACAGCTTGAACACCACATCGCCCGGCACCACATCGCCCTTCAGCTGGGCCAGGTCCTGCTCGAGGATGCGCAGGCCCTGCTCCAGGGTCTTGGCGAACTGTTCTTCTTCAGCCTTGAGCACGCGTTCGATGTGCGCCTGCTGGCTGTTCAGTTCCGGGAAGGCCTCGCCCATTTCGGCGACCAGCGCGGCAACGATCTGGTAGAAGAAGCTGCCTTTGGCGCCCAGCTTGTTACCGTGGCGGCAGGCACGACGAATGATGCGGCGCAGCACGTAGCCACGGCCTTCGTTGGACGGCAGCACGCCGTCGGCGATCAGGAAGCCGCACGAACGGATGTGGTCGGCGACCACTTTCAGCGAGGCCTGGCCCTCATTGGCGCAACCGATGGCCTTGGCCGCGGCCGACAGCAGGTTCTGGAACAGGTCGATCTCGTAGTTCGAGTGCACGTGCTGCAGCACGGCGCTGACGCGCTCCAGGCCCATGCCGGTGTCTACCGACGGCGCTGGCAGCGGGTGCAGCACGCCGTCGGCGGTGCGGTTGAACTGCATGAAGACGTTGTTCCAGATCTCGATGTAGCGGTCACCGTCTTCTTCCGGCGAGCCGGGTGGGCCGCCCCAGATGTCCGGGCCGTGGTCGTAGAAGATCTCGGTGCACGGGCCGCACGGGCCGGTGTCGCCCATGGTCCAGAAGTTGTCGGAGGCGTACGGGGCGCCCTTGTTGTCGCCGATGCGCACCATGCGCTCGGCCGGCACGCCGACTTCCTTGGTCCAGATATCGTAGGCTTCGTCGTCAGTGGCGTAGACGGTAACCCAGAGCTTTTCCTTGGGCAGGTTCAGCCATTTTTCCGAAGTCAGGAAGGTCCAGGCGAAGGTGATCGCATCGCGCTTGAAATAGTCACCAAAGCTGAAATTGCCCAGCATTTCGAAGAAAGTGTGGTGACGCGCGGTGTAACCGACGTTTTCCAGGTCGTTGTGCTTGCCACCGGCGCGCACGCACTTCTGGCTGCTGACGGCACGCGTGTAGGCACGCTTCTCCGCACCGAGGAAGCAGTCCTTGAACTGGTTCATGCCGGCATTGGTGAACAGCAGGGTCGGGTCGTTGTTCGGGATCAGCGAACTGGAGGCGACTCGGGTATGTCCCTGCTCTTCGAAGAAGCGAAGGAAGGCTTCACGGATTTCTGCGCTTTTCATAGGTTCTTCCACGGAAACGGCGGCCGTTTGGGCTAATACGTCGAATCGACGAAACGACGGCAAAGGGCGCCATTATAGCCAGCCTGAACGGGAGATACAGTGTGTTTGTACACCAGAACAGCAATCGGCGGATGAAAAGCCGTTCATGAGCACGGCCAGGGCGGAAAAGCAGACCTGCAGGCCCACCCATGCGGTACATAAGCAACACCTGACCCGCGCAGTGGAGCGGGATCCTGCCGGCCCACCCTCGCTGCCGGAGCACTCCATGCCTGAGCTGAACCTGTCCAAACTCCACTCGGATCCACACCCACTGCCTCACGAGGCTACCCTGGCCAATCCGAACCCGATCTACTACATAGATGCTCGCGAACCAGGTTACGCCCAGACCGCCTTTCCCAATGAAGACAACCCCCAGCAGCAGACCGAGGTCAAGTACATCCAGGCTGACCCCAACGTGCGAATCACCCTGGAACACACTTACCCGTTGGGGCGACGCTATCGCCGCAACACCCAGAACAGCGAGCTGCTGGTCTTCAACGTGGCCCCGCGTGCGCTGCGCGCGGATGAGCAGCAAAAGCGCGTACGTATCGCCCCTCGCGAATGCCTGCTGGAAGTGACCATCAACGATGCGGTATTCATGGTCGCCGCGCATACCGCCCAAGCCATCGCCATTCGCCTCACCGATGGCAATCACCACATCGTCATCGCCCCGGAGGTGAAGAAGACGGTGCTGATCGACATGATAGGGAGCGGCAACAGGATCGAGACCGGCGCAGGTATCGTCCATATCGACGCCCATACCGGCACGCACCAGATTGTGGTCGGTAGCGGCCCGGTACTCATCGACAAGGGCGACGCGGTTGTCAACGTCACGGGGCACCGCCTGCTTGGCCGCGAGTCCTCCAGGGTCGAGCTCTACCGCGATACCGAAAACGATGCACGACTGGCCCGGCCCGTGACAGCCGAACATCAGACCCTGGGCAATATCGGCGTGCGAGTGACGGGTAGCGACCCGTTCAGGCAAGCAGCACAGGATGCGCTGGAGCTCCTGCGCAAACTACCCTGCGGCCAGGCGCTACTGGCGGCCCTGGATAAAAAGGCCGGGCAGTCCGGGACACCGATCAGCCTGATCGAAGCATCCAGACACCAATTCACGACCTATACACCCAGCGACCACGAAGAAGATGAAGACGAAGGCCACTTCATCATCGACGAAAACCAGAGTAGCTGGGGCTACAGCGGCGGCACCCTGGCATACAACCCAGGCTGGTCGACCGCTGCGCAACTGCCACTACTCGACCTTTACCGCTGCCTTTGCCAAGGCTGGAACTCGATGTCAGGCACCGTCTTTCCGGGCCAGACCGAGGTTCAAGGCAAAAACGGCGCTTATCCGGTGGACAACCTGCTGCTGCAAAGCATCGGCTTACCCACCGATTGCAGGTTCACATTCGGCGGCAGCACCGCCCTGAACACCAACCCACCCGCCTTCACTGAAAACGGGCTGCGCCAGGCGCTGCAACTGGAGCTGCGCACACAGCCGTGAGCCCAGTGTATCGGGGCCAGCTCAGCCTAGTCGCTGGCCGGAGTCAGGAACGATCAGAATCCCCGCCCTGAGGCCATTCTTGACCTTGGGGTTGGGGAAGATGATGCGTGCGCCCTCCTCCTCGACCACCCAGCGCGTCTCGGCCAGGTCTTCGGCCAGCAGGTAACCCTTGCTCAGCTCGGAGAAATTCTCGATGTCCGCCGGCAGGTGCAGGTGGAAGCTGTCGCTGTGCTTGATGATCTCGCGGGACACGCTGAACAGCTGCAGGCCATCCAGAGAGCCTTCGCCCTGTGGCTCGGTGTCTTCGATGATGTGGATCAGCCTCGCTTCCAGCTTGTCGAGGTTGACCAGCTCGTTCTGACCGAACGGGCGGGCCTTGCCCAACTCCAGGGTGAAGGCTTCGGCCTCCAGCTGCTCGTAGGTGAAGGCGCTGAAGGTGATGGAGGATTTGCTTTGCAGCAACACCGCCTCCATGCCCGCCGCCGCCAGGCGTGCCAGCTCGCGACGGGAATGCTTGCGCCCCTCTTTATAAGGGTACAAGGCGAACTGCTCGATCTTCGAGCCGCGGATGGCGGTATGCAGGTCGTAGTGCAGGCGGCTGCGCCCCGGCTTGCTGAAGAACACCCGGGCGAACTGTTCCAGCTCGGCGGCACGCAATGCCTCGAAGCCACTGGACAGCTCGTGGCGGCCGTTGAACAGGCGGTTGATGTCCTGCTCGATGAAGCGCTCGCCCTTGCGGATCGCTGCCGGGTTGCCGAACAGGAACAGCACCCGGGCCTTGGGTTTGATCTTGCCGTTGGCCACGCCATGCAGCAGCCGCTCGAGCAACTCGATCGGTGCCGTTTCGTTGCCGTGGATGCCGGCGGACAACAGCAAGTCCAGCCCGCAATCCTCGCTTTCGGCCGGGCGCACTTCGAGCGCGCCCTCCCCCAGCCAACGCAAACGCGCGCCCTTGGGTGTCACTTGGGTCTTCTCGGCCGGTTCGTGATCGGTGAGGGTCAGCTCAAGCAATTTGCCAAGGGCGAGCATAGGTACTTCCTTAGTGGTGGTGGCCGCAGTCGGGGCCATGGACGTGATCGTCGTCTTCGCCGACCTCCGCCGGTTCCATTTCCAGCTGCAGGCTGACCAGGTTGGTGGCCATCGGGCGCAGCAGCAGGTTGGCGTACTCGGTGTCGTCTTCCTCGACATCCACGCCGATCAGCAGCTGGCCACGACCATCCTGCTGAATCCACACTTCCTTGCCTTGCCAGACCACGGCAAAGCGGGTGCAGGAAGTTTCCAGCTGGGTGCCGTCTTCATCTTCCAGGATAAGGCGCAGGGCGTCGGTCATTGCAAAGTCTCTCTTCAAGGTTGGCGTTGGAACGGATACACCGAGCCCAACTTCAGGATCTGGGTCAATTCGTCCAGTGCCGTACGGCATTCCACCAGCAACTGCGGGTCGGCCAGGTCCGCCTCGCCAAGGCGATCGCGGTAATGCTTGTCGACCCACAGCAGCAGGGTGTCGTACAGCGAGGCGGTCATGATAACGCCTTGGTTGACCGCTGCCAGTTCCGTTTCCTTCAACGCCACGCGCAAACGCAGGCAAGCCGGCCCACCGCCGTTCTGCATGCTCTGCTTGAGGTCGAACACCTTGACCTCTTTCACCGCGCCGCCCTGGCTGGTCAACTGGCCCAGGTAGGCCCAGACCCGCTCGTTGTTGCGGCATTCTTCCGGCACCACCAACAGCATGGAGCCGTCGTCGCGGCTGAGCAGCTGGCTGTTGAACAGGTAGGAACGCACCGCGTCCTCCACCGTCACCGCTGCCCGCGGCACGCAGATGGCCTGGAAGTTGCCACCCTTGCTGGCCAGTTTAGCTCGCAGCTGGCCAAGTACCGCGTCGGTGTCGAGGAAAGCGTCCTCGTGATAGAACAGCACCTCGCCGTTGCCCACCGCAATCACATCGTTGTGGAACACGCCCTGGTCGATCACGGCCGGGTTCTGTTGAGCGTAGACCACGCCGTCATCGCTCAGGCCATGCAGCCGGGCCACAGCCTGGGAGGCTTCCAGGGTTTGCCGGGCCGGGTACTTCTGCGGCGCCGGGTAGCGGCTGTCGAAGGCGCTGCGGCCGTAGACGAAGAACTCCACGCCGGCCTCGCCATATGCACGGCAGAAGCGCGTGTGGTTGGCCGCCCCCTCGTCACCGAACTGCGCCACGGCAGGCAGTGCCTCGTGGTGGGCAAAGTGCTTGTCGTTGCTGAACATGGCACCCAGCACTCGGCTGGTGGTCGGGTGCTCGATACTGCGGTGGTACTTGCAGTTGAGGTTGGCAGCAGTGAAGTGCACGCGGCCATCGGCAGTGTCGGCACTGGGGCTGACCGTGGCGGCGTTGGCCACCCACATGCTCGAGGCCGAGCAGCTGGCCACCAGCAATGGCATGGCCTCCTTGGCGGCACGCTGGATCACTTCGGCATCGCTGCCGCTGAAGCCCAGGCGACGCAGTGCGGCCACGTCCGGGCGCTCCTGCGGCGCCAGCACGCCCTGCTTGAAGCCCATGTCGGCCAGCGCTTTCATCTTCGCCAGGCCCTGACGCGCGGCTTCGCGCGGGTTGGAACCCTGCTGGCTGTTGCTCTGCGAAGCCACGTTGCCGTAGGACAGGCCGCCATAGTTGTGGGTAGGCCCCACCAGGCCATCAAAATTCACTTCATAGGATTTCATCGGCTAGGCTCCGTGACCTGTTGTTATAGGGTGACGCCCGGCGTCAGGGTTGCCGGCAAGGCAAGGCTGGCGGTCTCCAGCGAAGCCACGGGGTAAGCGCAGTAGTCCGCCGCGTAATAGGCGCTGGCGCGATGGTTGCCACTGGCGCCCACGCCGCCGAACGGTGCACTGCTGGCGGCACCGGTCAGTTGCTTGTTCCAGTTGACGATGCCAGCGCGGCTGCGCAGCCAGAAGTACTGGTAACGGGCGCGGGAGTCGGACAGCAAACCGGCAGCCAGGCCGTACTGGGTGTTGTTGGCCTCATCGATGGCGGCATCGAAGTCGGCATAGCGGATCACCTGCAGCAGCGGGCCGAAGAACTCTTCGTCCGGGCGCTCGGCCACAGCGGTGACATCGACAATGCCCGGGGTCAGCAGTGCGGCATCGGCCTGTGGCTGGGTCATTTCCAGCAGCTTCACGGCGCCCTTGGCGACCAGTTCGGCCTGGGCTGCAATCAGCGCCCGCGCTGCCTGCAGCGAAATCACCGAGCCCATGAACGGCGCCGGTTGCTGGTCGAACGCACCGACCGTGATGGATCTGCTCACCTCGACCAGGCGCGCGATCAGCGCATCGCCCCAGGCGCCTTGCGGCACCAGCAGACGGCGGGCGCAGGTGCAGCGCTGGCCGGCGGAAATGAACGCCGACTGGATAATGGTATACACCGCCGCATCGAGGTCCTTGACCTCGTCCACCACCAGCGGGTTGTTGCCGCCCATCTCCAGGGCCAGGATCTTGTCCGGGCGGCCGGCGAACTGCTGGTGCAACAGGTTGCCGGTGCGGCTGGAGCCGGTGAAGAACAGGCCATCGATACCCGGGTTGGCGGCCAGCGCCACACCGGTTTCGCGCGCGCCCTGCACCAGGTTGAGCACACCCGCCGGCAGCCCGGCGGCAATCCAGCAATTGACGGTCAGCTCGGCGACCTTGGGCGTCAGCTCACTGGGCTTGAACACCACACAGTTGCCCGCCAGCAGCGCCGGCACGATATGGCCGTTGGGCAGGTGGCCGGGGAAGTTGTATGGGCCGAACACCGCCACCACACCATGGGGCTTGTGCCGCAGCACGGCCGTGGCATCGGCCAACGGGCCGCTCTTTTCGCCGGTGCGCTCGCGGTAGCTCTGCACCGAGATCGCTACCTTGTTGATCATGCTGGTGACTTCGGTCGCCGACTCCCACAGGGGCTTGCCGGTTTCCTCACCAATGCACTGGGCCATGGCTTCGGCATGCGCTTTCAGTTGCGTGGCGAACTTCTCCAGCAAATCGATACGCGCCTCCAGGCTCAATTGCGCCCAGGCCGGGAAGGCCTGACGGGCTGCCTGCACGGCGGCATCCACCTGGCTGGCGTCAGCACCCCGCCCCTCCCAGACGACGGCTTGCGTCACCGGGTTGAGCGACTGCAGGGTTTCGCCCTGGCCAACCTGCCAATTGCCTGCGATGTAATGCGTGGTCATTTACTGGGCCTCCCGGCTTGCCGACAGCGGCACGGCGCGCACGTTGTCGCCGGCGCCCATGCGCAGGCGCTTGGCGGTCAGGGGGTCGACCACCAGGGTACCGGCAGCCAGCCGCGCAGGTGCGGCCGTGATGCGACAGTCGTCGCGCTTGCGGTTGTGGATGATGTAAGGCGTCGCGTCCTCGCCCGGCGTGCCCACCGCCAGCACCAGGGTCTGGCTCTCGCGCACGGCGCGGATCTTGGAGGTGTCGCACTCGATGGCGGGGCCGGCGTCGAAGATGTCGACGTAGCCCTGATAGTTGAAGCCTTCCTGCTTGAGCATCGCCAGCGCCGGCTCGGTGTCCTTGTGCACGCGGCCGATCACGTTGCGCGCCGCTTCGGACAGGAAGCAGGTGTACAGCGGGAACTTCGGCATCAATTCGGCAATAAACGACTTGTTGCCCACCCCGGTGAGGTAGTCGGCCTGGCTGAACTCCATCTTGAAGAAGTGCCGGCCCAGGCTTTCCCAGAACGGCGAGCGGCCCTGCTCGTCGGACATGCCGCGCATTTCGGCGATGATCTTCTTGCCGAACAGCTCGGGGAACTCGGCGATGAACAGCATGCGCGCCCGCGACAGCAGGCGGCCGTTGAGGCCGGAGCGGTAGTCGCTGCGCAGGAACAGCGAGCACAGTTCGGAGTTGCCGGTCAGATCGTTGGCCAGGAACAGGGTGGGGATTTCGCGGTAGATCTTCAGCTCCTGCGAGGCGCTGACGGTCAGGCCGACCCGGTAGTTGTACCAAGGCTCGCGCAGGCCGACGGCACCGGCGATGGCACTGATGCCCACCACCATGCCTTCGTCGTTTTCCAGCACGAACAGGTAGTCGGTGTCGCCACGCTCGGCTTCGCCGCGGAAGCTCTTCTCCGCCCAGCCAACGCGATGCCCCAGGCGCTCTTCGTTGGCCGGCAGCGTGGTCAGCCCGGTGGTACCGGTGCTGCGTGCCAATTCGATCAACGCAGGCAAATCGCTGCTGCGTACAGGACGAACGATCATGCTATCTCCTTTTGCGGCGGCGGCGGCCGGCGCGAAACTCTTCTAACGCATCAATCCCGAAACGTCTGTTGCCAGACCTCAGACCGCAACCAGACGCACGCTGGCACCCTCGCCCACCCCCAGTGCCTCGGCGGCGGCCGGGCTCAGGCTGACCGGTTTGCCCGGCACCCAGTCCAGGTCCAGCAGTACCGCGCGGTAATCCTGCAACTGGCCGTTGCACACCAGGTACGGGCGCCCGCCCTTGACCGGGGTGACCTCGAGCTTCACCGGCACCACCCGGCTCTGGGCGATCGAGCGGATACCCGAGGTACGCGCATGCAGGGTCGGGCCGCCATCGAAGATGTCGATGTAGTGCTCGGTCTCGAAGCCTTCGCGCATGAGGATGTCGAAGGTAATCTGCGCCCGCGGGTGCACCTGGCCCATGGCTTCCTGCGCCAGGTCAGGCAGCAGCGGCACGTAGATCGGGTAGTGCGGCATCAGTTCGGCGAGGAAGGTGCGGCTCTTCAGGCCGCACAGGCGCTCGGCGTGGGCATAGTTGAGGTCGAAGAAGTTGCGGCCGATGGCATCCCAGAACGGCGATTCACCCTGCTCGTCGCTGTAGCCGACGATCTCGGTCACCACCGAGTCGGCGAAACGCTCCGGGTGGGCGGCCATGAACAGCAGGCGACCGCGCGAATTGAGCTCGGCCCAGCCACTGTTCACCAGTTCCGGCAGCACATAGAAGCTGGTCAGCAGGCTGTTGCCGGTCAGGTCATGGCACAGCGACAACACGTGGATCTTGTTATGGATCTTCAGCTCGCGCGAGGCGTGCACGAAGGTCTCGTTACGAAAACTGTAGAACGGCTCGGAGTAGCCGGCCGAAGCTACGATGGCCGAGCAACCGGCCAGCTTGCCGGTTTCGCTGTCCTCGAGCACGAAGAAGTAGCTTTCTTCACCGTTGAAGCTGACCTCGGCGGCGAAGGAAGTCTCGGATGCGGCGATCTTGTCGCCCAGGCGAGCGGTGTCGTCCGGCAGCGAGGTGACACCAATGGGGCTGTCTGCAGCCATGCGCTGCACTTCGTTCAGATCAGCCATTTGCGCGGGGCGCATCACCAGCATGGTGTCACTCCTTTGGAATACGGGCCGCTCACGGCGGCACGGAAAAACGGCAGGTGCACTGGCACCTGCACTGGAATCGGGTATCACCGGCCCGGTGCAGGCTCGGGTTGAGCCTGTACCAAGGCCGGCGAAGGAACCGCAGGCGGATCAGCCCTTGGTCAGGGTGGCCACGGCGCGCTCGAAGCGGTCCAGACCTTCGTCGATGTCGGCGTCTTCAACTACCAGGCTTGGCGCGAAGCGGACCACGTCCGGGCCGGCCTGCAGCACCATCACGCCTTCTTTCTCGGCGGCGTTGAGCACGTCCTTGGCCTTGCCTTTCCAGGCCTCGGTCAACACACAGCCCAGCAGCAGGCCAACGCCACGCACCTGGCTGAACAGGTTGTACTTCTGGCCGATCTGCTCCAGGCGGACCTTGAAGCGCTCATGCTTGGCCTTGATGCCGGCCAGGGTTTCCGGGGTGTTGACCACATCCAGCACCGCGCAGGCGACGGCGCAGCCCAGCGGGTTGCCGCCATAGGTGGTGCCGTGGGTGCCGACGGCCAGGTGCTTGGCCAGCTCGGTGGTGGTCAGCATGGCACCGATCGGGAAACCGCCGCCCAGGCTCTTGGCGCTGGTCAGGATGTCCGGGGTAACGCCGTAGTGCTGGTAGGCATACAGCGAACCGGTACGGCCAACGCCGGTCTGCACTTCGTCGAAGATCAGCAGGGCGTTGTGTTCGTCACACAGTTTGCGCGCGCCTTCCAGGTAGGCCTTGTCGGCCGGCACCACGCCGCTCTCGCCCTGGATCGGCTCGATCACCACGGCGCAGGTCTTGTCGGAAATCTGTGCTTTCAGCGCTTCCAGGTCGTTGTACGGCACATGGCTGATGCCGGTGATCTTCGGGCCGAAGCCATCGGAGTATTTCGGCTGGCCACCGACGCTTACGGTGAACAGGGTACGGCCGTGGAAGCTGTTCACGGTGGCGATGATTTCGTGCTTTTCCGGGCCGAAGCGGTCGTGGGCAACGCGACGGGCCAGCTTGAAGGCGGCCTCGTTGGACTCGGCGCCGGAGTTGCAGAAGAACGCACGGTCGGCAAAGGTGGCGTCCACCAGCTTGTGGGCCAGGCGCAGGGCCGGCTCGTTGGTGAACACGTTGGATACGTGCCAGAGGGTGTTGGCTTGCTCGGTCAGGGCCTTGACCAGTGCCGGGTGGCAGTGGCCCAGGGCGTTGACCGCGATGCCACCGGCAAAGTCGATCAATTCGCGACCCGACTGGTCCCAGACGCGGGAACCCTCGCCTCGCACAGGAATGAAGGCCGCCGGAGAATAGTTGGGGACCATGACCTGGTCGAAATCGGCACGTTGCACCGGGGCTTGCTCAACGGACATCTGAGTCTCCTGAAGAGGAACGCTGGCCTGGAAGTGGCGAGCGATGGGGGGATTGTAAGGACTGATCCGCGCCTGTCCTTGCGGCCAAGCGACAACTTGTTACAGCGCAAAACCCAGTTTTGACAAGGCTTTCGGCAATGCGACAAACACTGTCGCAATCGCGCAGTGTACGGGAGAGAGGGGGCTGGGTGAACGGGTGTACACATATAGAAGCGTGGTTGCCTGTACCGGCCGATTCGCGGGCACGCCCGCTCCCACCTGGACCGCACAGGCTTCAAACATCGCACAGACCTGCGGGAGAAAGGGCGCTGCCCGCACCGGCCTCTTCGCGGGTGAACCCGCTCCCACAGAACCTGTGCAAGATTCGAACGTTGTGCGACCCCTGTGGGAGCGGCTTCAGCCGCGAAAGGGCCGGCACAGGGTAAGGAAATGTCAGCCTTTTTCGGCAGGCGCCGAGCTCAGTTCGAACGGGCTGCTGCTACGCCTCTGATTGCGGTCTTCCCGCGGCGTTGCGCCAAAGAAGTTGCGGTAGGCACTGGAAAAATGCGGCCCCGAGGAGAAGCCGCAGGACAGCCCGATCTGGATGATCGACTTGCTGGTCTGCATCAGCATCTGCCGCGCCTTGTTCAGCCGCAGCTCCAGGTAGTACTGGCTCGGCACGCGATTCAGGTACTGCTTGAAGATACGCTCCAGCTGCCGGCGCGAAACGCACACGTGCTGGGCAATTTCGTCGGTGGTCAGCGGCTCTTCGATGTTGGCCTCCATCAGCAGCACCGCCTGGGTCAGCTTGGGGTGGCTGGAGCCCAGGCGGTTCTGCAGCGGAATGCGCTGGCGCTCGCCACCCTCGCGGATGCGCTCGACCACCAGCTCCTCCGACACTGCCCCGGCCAGCTCCGCCCCGTGGTCACGGGCCAGCACCGCCAGCAGCAGGTCGGTCACGGCCATGCCGCCACAAGCGGTCAGGCGATCGCGGTCCCAGTCGAACAGGTGGCTGGTGGCGATGACCTTGGGGAAGCGCTCGGCAAAATCATCCTGCCAGCGCCAGTGCACCGCAGCCCGGTAACCGTCGAGCAGGCCCAGCATCGCCAGGGGGTAGACCCCGGCCGACAGGCCGCCGATCATGCAGCCACTGCGCGCCAGTTGCTTGAGCGCCGCCGACAACGCAGCCCCCACTGCCGGCGGCTGCTCGTCAGCCAACAGGAACAGCTTGTGGCACCCCTCAAGGCGGCCGTTCCACGGCTCGCCCGGCAGGCGCCAGCTACCCTCTTGCGCCGGCTCCGCCTGCAGGAAGACCAGCTCGTAGACCACCTCCGGGTGCACCCGCTGCGCCACCTGCAACACTTCCTCGGCCAGCGCCAGGGTCAAGGGCCGGGTGCTGGGCCAGATGAGAAAACCGATTCGCTGGGTGGTCATAGGGTGCGGTCCGAAACCTGAGGTCGTTCGAGTCTGTGCGCCGGGTCAGGCTGCGCTCGCCGCGCAGCATGCCCTATTCTGGTGCAAAATTGCAGTTTTTACTTCAGGCTGCCGGAGAGGAACTGCTTCAGGCGCTCCGACTGCGGGTTGGCCAGCACTTCACGCGGGCAGCCGGTTTCTTCCACCAGGCCCTTGTGCAGGAACACCAGCTGGTTGGACACCTCACGGGCAAAGCCCATTTCGTGGGTCACCACCACCATGGTGCGGCCTTCCTGGGCCAGCGCCTGCATCACCTTGAGCACATCGCCCACCAGTTCCGGGTCCAGCGCCGAGGTCGGCTCGTCGAACAGCATGACCTCCGGCTCCATGGCCAGCGCCCGGGCAATTGCCACACGCTGCTGCTCACCGCCGGACATGTGCCCCGGGAAGGCGTCCTTGCGATGAGCGACACCTACCTTGGCCAGATAGTGCTCGGCCTTTTCCAGGGCTTCCTTGCGGTTCACGCCCAGCACGTGCACCGGCGCTTCGATGATGTTTTCCAGCGCGGTCATGTGCGACCACAGGTTGAAGTGCTGGAAAACCATCGACAGGCGCGAGCGCATGCGCTGCAGCTGACGCGGGTCGGCGGCCTTGAGCGCGCCGTCCTTGCCCGGTACCAGCTTCAACTCTTCGTTGTTGAGCAGGATCTTGCCGGCGTGCGGCTGCTCCAGCAGGTTGATGCAGCGCAGGAAGGTCGACTTGCCCGAACCGCTGGAGCCGATGATGCTGATGACATCGCCTGCCTTGGCCGACAGGGACACGCCCTTGAGCACTTCATGGCTGCCGTAGCGCTTGTGCAGGTCTTGGACTTCGAGTTTGTACATGCTGTCGATTCTCACAAAGCGGTCAGTGCTTGCGCGGCGCCAGGTAGCCGAGCCAGCGGCGTTCGGCCATCTTGAACAGGCGCACCAGGATGAAGGTCAGGCACAGGTAGAACACGCCCGCCGTGATATAGGCCTCGAAAGGCAGGTAGTACTGGGCATTGACCGTGCGCGCAGCGCCAGTGATGTCGATCAGGGTGACGATCGACGCCAGGCTGGTGGTCTGCAGCATCATGATCACTTCGTTGCTGTACTGCGGCAGCGCCCGGCGCAGGGCCGACGGCAGCAGGATGCGCCGGTACATCTTCATGCGCGACATGCCCATGGCCTTGGCCGCCTCGATTTCGCCGTGGGGCGTGGCCTTGAGGCTGCCGGCGATGATTTCGGCGGTGTAGGCACTGGTGTTGATGCCGAACGCCAGGCAGGCGCAGAAGGTAGCGCTGGACAGCAGCGGCCACAGGAAGCTTTCGCGCACCGCCTCGAACTGCGCCAGGCCGTAGTAGATCAGGAACAGCTGCACCAGCATCGGCGTGCCGCGGATCACGTAGGTGTACAGCCACGCCACGAGATTGACCGCTGGCTGCTTGGACACCCGCATCAGGCCCAGCGGAATGGCCGCCAGCAGCCCGAAGAACAGCGAAATCGCCAGCAGCTTGAGGGTGGTCAGCAGGCCGCCGAAGTACATCGGCAGTGCCTCCCAGACGACGTTGTAGTCGAAGATCATAGTTCAGCCACCTTGACGCCAACCGAGTAGCGGCGCTCGAGATACTTCAGGGCCAGCAGCGAGATGCTGGTCAGCACCAGGTACAGGGCCGCCACCGCCAGGAAGAAGGTGAAAGGCTCGCGGGTGGCGTCGGCCGCCTGCTTGGCCTTGAACATCATGTCCTGCAGGCCCACTACCGAAATCAGCGCGGTGGCCTTGGTCAGCACCAGCCAGTTGTTGGTGAAGCCCGGGATCGCCAGGCGAATCATTTGCGGCACCTGGATGCGGAAGAACACCTGGCGGTTGCTCATGCCATACGCCACGCCCGCTTCGGCCTGGCCTTTCGGAATACCGAGGAACGCACCGCGGAAGGTTTCCGACAGGTAGGCACCAAAGATGAAGCCCAGGGTACCGATACCCGCGATCAGCGGATTCAGGTCGATGTAGTCTTCATAACCGAGCAGCGGCGCAACGCGGTTGATGATGTCCTGCCCGCCGTAGAAGATCAGCAGGATCAGGACCAGGTCCGGAATACCACGAATCACCGTGGAATACAGATCGCCCAGCCAGGCCAGCCAGCGCACCGGCGACAAGCGCAGCGCCACACCGATCAGGCCGAGCACGATGGCCAGGGCCATCGACGACAGGGCGAGCTGAAGCGTCAGCCACGCCCCGTCGAGGATGACTGCCCCGTAGCCTTTCAACATGATGAGGTCCTCGACCTAGAGAATGAAAAATGGTGCAAACCTCAGAGCCTCTGCTGTTTGCACCATTGCACAGGTGAAACCCGACGTCTTAGTTCGAGTCTGGACCGTAGATGTCGAAGTTGAAGTACTTCTTCTCGATTTCTTTGTACTTGCCGTTGGCACGGATGGCGTCGATGGCAGCGTTGATGCGGTCGACGTTGGCCTTGTCACCCTTGCGCACGGCAATACCGATGCCGTCACCGAAGTACTTGGCGTCGGTGAAGGACGGGCCTACGAAGGCGAAGCCCTTGCCGGCGTCGGTCTTGAGGAAGCCGTCTTCCAGCAGGGTGGCGTCAGCCACGGTGCCATCGAGGCGGCCAGCTGCCACGTCCAGGTAGATTTCGTTCTGGGTGCCGTAAGGAACCACGGTGGCACCTTTGGCGCCCAGTACTTCCTTGGCGAAGCGGTCGTGGATCGAACCGCGCTGCACACCAATCTTCTTGCCCTTGAGCTCATCCAGGCTGTCGCTGACGGCGGTACCTTCCTTCATCACCAGGCGCGCCGGGGTCAGGTAGTAGCGCTTGGTGAAGTCGACCGATTTCTTGCGGTCTTCGGTGATCGACATGGACGACAGGATGGCGTCGATCTTGCGCACTTTCAGCGCCGGGATCAGGCCGTCGAACTCCTGCTCGACCCAGGTGCACTTGGCTTTCATCTCTTCGCACAGGGCATTGCCGATGTCGTAGTCAAAACCGGCAATGCTGCCGTCTGGCTGCTTGAAAGCGAAGGGTGGGTAGGCGGCTTCGATGCCGATTTTCAGCGGTTTTTCATCGGCCTGCGACACCAGGGAAAACACGGACAGCGCCAGGGCGCCAAGCAGTGCGAGCTTCTTCATCAGGTAACTCCATCGGTACGGAGCAATACAAGGCAGGTAACGGCTGCCCGATATGCGAATGGGTACAACGCGAGCCGCGCAGGGTTCGACCAAGGTCGCAGACCACGAGCGAGTGATTGGCATTTTAACGACAGCCCGGTAGTCGATATTTCTTCAAAGCGACAACTACTTACAGAAGCGCTTGAAACGGCAGCGGGCGATGTTGACAGCCATTGCAAAATATGCAAGAGCGCAAGAAATAGAACCTATAGTACTAGCAATTCCCGGGCCTATTATTGGCAAAGCCTTGTATTACGGCAAGTGCAGCGTGCCGTGTCGCAAAAAAGGCTGCGAAAACGCACTGAAACAGGCCGGATTTGTTTCCTGGCGCCCCGATATTGTGCGGCGTCGGTGACAGAACAGTTACCGATGAATGTCGGGTAACAGTAAAGCAAAAAACCCCGCCGGTTGCCCGGACGGGGTTTTGTTGGCGGCACACGCCCCTGTAGGAGCGGCCTTGTGTCGCGATGGGTCGCAAAGCGACCCCGGCAATTCAGGCTGTGAAGCCGAAATCCTGGGGCCGCTTCGCGACCCATCGCGACGCAAGGCCGCTCCTACAACGGATCGCGTCCAGCCCCACTATCAGGCCGAAGCCAGGCTCATGGCCTTGTGGGTATCGATCAGGTGCTGCACCACACCCGGGTCGGCCAGGGTCGAGATATCGCCCAGGGCATCGTACTCACCCGTGGCAATCTTGCGCAGGATGCGGCGCATGATCTTGCCCGACCGGGTCTTCGGCAGCCCCGGCGCCCACTGGATCACATCCGGCGAGGCGATCGGGCCGATTTCCTTGCGCACCCAGTTCTTCAGCTCCAGGCGCAACTGCTCGCTGGCCTCGATACCGGCATTGAGGGTGACATACACATAGATGCCCTGCCCCTTGATGTCGTGCGGCACACCCACCACCGCGGCCTCGGCCACTTTCGCATGCGCCACCATGGCACTTTCGATCTCGGCAGTACCCATGCGGTGACCGGACACGTTCAGCACGTCATCCACGCGACCGGTGATCCAGTAGTAGCCATCCTCGTCGCGGCGCGCACCGTCACCGGTGAAGTACATGCCACGGAAGGTCTTGAAGTAGGTATCGACGAAACGGTCGTGATCGCCGTACAGCGAACGCGACTGGCCCGGCCAGGAATCGAGGATCACCAGGTTGCCTTCGGCAGCACCCTCGATCAGGTTGCCCAGGTTGTCCACCAGCGCCGGCACCACGCCGAAGAATGGGCGGGTTGCCGAGCCCGGCTTGAGGCCGGTAGCGCCCGGCAGCGGGCTGATCAGGATGCCGCCGGTCTCGGTCTGCCACCAGGTGTCGACGATCGGGCAACGCTCCTTGCCCACGGTCTTGTAGTACCAGTTCCAGGCTTCGGGGTTGATCGGCTCACCCACCGAGCCCAGCAGGCGCAGGCTGGAGCCATCGGCACCTTCGACTGCAGCCTGCCCTTCAGCCATCATCGCGCGGATGGCGGTTGGTGCGGTGTACAGGATGTTGACCTTGTGCTTGTCGACGATCTTCGACACGCGCGTGATGTCGGGGTAGTTCGGCACGCCTTCGAACAGCAAGGTAGTAGCGCCGTTGGCCAGCGGGCCGTAAACGATGTAGCTGTGGCCGGTGACCCAACCCACGTCGGCGGTGCACCAGTACACCTCGCCCGGGCGATAGTCGAACACGCGCTCATGGGTGAGCGCCGCGTACACCAGGTAGCCACCGGTGGTGTGCAGCACGCCCTTCGGCTTGCCGGTGGAGCCGGAGGTATAAAGGATGAACAGCGCTTCCTCGGCACCCATCTCTTTCGGCGCGCAATGGCTGGAGGCGACTTTCATCAGGTCTTCGTACCAGATGTCGCGGTGCTGGTGCCAGGCAATGTCGCCACCGGTGCGCTTGCACACGATGATCTTCTGCACGCTGTTGGTTTCAGGGTTGGTCAGCGCCAGGTCGACGTTGGCCTTGAGCGGGGTACGCCGGCCACCGCGCACGCCTTCGTCGGCGGTAATCACGACCTTGGACTTGCAGTCGATGATACGACCGGCCAGCGCCTCGGGCGAGAAGCCGCCGAACACCACCGAATGGATCGCACCGATACGGGCACAGGCCAGCATGGCGACCACGGCCTCGGGGATCATCGGCATATAGATGGTGACCACGTCACCCCGGTGCACATCCTGGCCACGCAGGGCGTTGGCGAACTTGCAGACCTGCTCGTGCAGTTCGCGATAGGTGATGTTGCGGTGTTCGGAAGGGTCGTCGCCTTCCCAGATGATGGCCAACTGGTCACCGCGCTCTTCGAGGTGGCGGTCCAGGCAGTTGGAGGAAACGTTCAGAGTGCCGTCGGCGAACCATTTGATATCGACGTGATGGTCGTCGAAGGAGGTCTGCTTGACCTTGGTGAACGGCTTGATCCAGTCGATGCGCTGGGCCTGCTCGCGCCAGAAGCCGTCCGGGTTGATCACCGATTGCTGGTACATGGCCTTGTAGGTGGCCTCGTCGGTCAGGGTGGTGGCCGCAACCTCGGGACGAACGGGATACAGTGGAGCCGCACTCATCTGTGTTACCTCGGTGTAATAGTTGTTTTTGTATGGAACCGTTTGTAACTGTACCAGAGCGACAAAAGCCATTCGACGTTGGTAGTAATTTGGTACGCCCGTTCTGACAAAGCGCTCTGGCACGCACCTTACAGCCCAGGCGAGAAATTACGGGCGCGGTTTACCAGAGGATTGTTACAGATTCTGTCAAAACACTTTATCAAAAGACCCACTGTTTCGGCCTTGGCCCCAGCCATAAAATTCACCTCGCCAGCAACGGCAAGGCGATTAACAACTGGTAACAGCCCCCACGAAGGCAAGCGTTAATCCCCCTCCAAACCTGATAGTTAAAACTAGCAATACTCGCGGCGCCATAAGCGCCGCGTGCCCCCTCACGACCTTAGACAGGTAAATTGAAAATGAAAGCTTTACTGGTATTGGTACTTGGCAGTCTTTGCGGCGCGGCGATGGCCGGCGAAGCTAAAGATGCCGAGCAGATTCCGGTTGAACAGTACAGTTACTCACAGCACCTGGACATTGCCCGCGTCATTTCCATGAGCGAAGTGCCCAATGTGTGCGAAGTCGTGCCAGCCCGCATGACCTACGAGGACTCCAAGGGCCAGAAGCACATTCTCGAATACCGCGTGATGGGGAACGGCTGCTCGAACGGCTGATACCTTGTGAATTGGGGGCCCTGCGGGCCCCATTCGCGACACAAGGCCGCTCCTACATTGATAGGCGTACGCAGGCCTTTGTAGGAGCGGCCTTGTGTCGCGAAAGGACTGCGCAGCAGTCCCGCCTCTTATAAATCCTGATTAATCTGCAGACTTGCCAAGTGAATAATCCCTCAACTTGTTGGCAATAGTCGTATGCGAAACACCCAGTCTTTTACCTAAAGCCCGACTACTCGGGAATTCCCCCATCAAACTTTCCAGCACCGCTTTTTCAAAGCGCCCGACAATCTGCGAAAGATCCCCGTCCAGCGAAAACTCACCCAGCGGTTGGCGCACGCCGTAATCCGGCAAACGTATATGTTCACTTTTGACCACGCCGCCTTCGCATAACGAAACCGCCTGGAACAACACGTTTTCCAACTGCCTTACATTACCTGGCCAATGATACTGGCCAAGTTTGTCCATCGCCGCCGGCGCCAGGCGCGGCATGGCGCAGCCGATCTGTCGGCTGGCCTGGTCGAGAAAGTGCTGCACCAGCCCTTCCAGGCCATCCATGCATTCGCGCAAAGGCGGAATGTGCAGCGACAACACATTGAGCCGGTGATACAGGTCCTGACGAAACTCGCCACGGGCACACAATTCGGACAAATCCACCTGGGTCGCGCAGATCACTCGCACATCCAGGTACACCTCTTCATCGCTGCCTACGCGGCGGAAGCAGCCATCTTGCAGAAAACGCAGCAGCTTCACCTGCAAGCGCGGGCTCATCTCCCCTACCCCGTCGAGAAACAGCGTGCCACCGGCGGTCAGCTCCAGCAGCCCCAGCTTGCCCTCGGCCCGCGCCCCTTCGAATGCCCCGGGGCCGTAGCCGAACAGCTCGGTCTCGGCCATCGACTCGGGCAACCCGGCGCAGTTGAGCGCCATCAACGGCGACTGGCCGCGCGGGCTTGCCAGGTGGCAGGCACGCGCCAGCAACTCCTTGCCGGTGCCGGTCTCGCCCTCGATCAGCAAAGGCGCGTCCAGCGGCGCCATGCGCCGCGCCTCGCGCACCACCGCAGCCATCACCCGCGAGCTCTGGAAGATACTGTCGAAACCGCGCAGCTCCTGCTTGCGCACGTTATAGATGCGCTCACCGATTCGGTCGGCGCGGTGCAGGGTCAGCACCGCGCCGGCCAGCGCCTCGCTGTCGTCGTGCTCGGACTGCAGCGGCGCGATATCGGCCAGGAACACATCGCCCTTGACCTTGATGCGCAAGCCGTTGATGCGCGACTTGTTGGCGCGCACCAGCTCTGGCAGGTCGAAGTCCTCCACATAGCGCGCCAGCGGCATGCCCGGCACCTCGTCCACCCGCACCCCCAGCAGCTGCGCAGCGGCACGGTTGGCGGCGACGATGCTGCCGCCCATGTCGATCGACAGTACCGGAAAATCCAGCGCACCCAGCAACGCATTCAGCTCCATGTGTCGGCGCTCGCTGGGCATCAGCCCCACGCGCTTGACACCGAATACCCCGGCAATCGCCTCGAACTTCGGCCGCAGCGCCTGGAACTGCAGATTGATCAGGTTCGGGCAATGCAGGTAGATGGCGTTGCCATGGTCACCGCCCACCTCGCCGCGCAGCACGTTGATGCCGTACTCCACCAGCAGGTTGAGGATGTCGCGCAGGATGCCAATACGGTTCTGGCAATGCACTTTGATACGCATGAGGGCTCTCGAAGCGCCAATGTTTTTCAACACCGCGCGGAAAAGTCGTAAAGATAAGCTGACAAAAACAGCCGAAGCTTCAGCCAGATGCCTCGGATTTTCCGACACCTGCGCCTTTTTGTAAAATTATCGTTACGAAAACATCGCCGAATGCCGGTCCCGCCCACTGGCCCACCCC